>NZ_JAIWPJ010000001.1:0-341408 GCF_020515625.1 Natrinema amylolyticum | reverse complement strand
CGAACCGGAGGATCACCGAGACCTGTTGATCGCGATGCTGGAAATGCGGAGCCAGGCGCCGTACAAGGACACGTTCAGCGAACGGTTCCAGCAGAACGATGAGTACGTTCGCTACATGCTCACGACGGTGATCGATCACGGAATTACGGAGGACGTATTTACCGATATCAATGCGGAACACGTCTCGCGGGCACTTATGACGATCGTTGATGGCGCCCGCACTCGAGAGGTCGTCCTCGACGATCCGGACGCACTCGCAACGGCCAGACGGACTGCCGACGAATACGTGACTGCGGTCCTGTTGGGCGACGAGTGAGCGACCGACACTCGGTTCGAACCGGTCTCGAGCGAGCCGACGTAACATCGAACCGATTTGCACGCCGATCGCACGGCCCTCGTGCGACCGGGTGGGCACTGACCTTCAGTCGTTACTATCTTCTGTCGAGAGGGTGGCACTGACGCAAAACGACGCCATCGCAGGCGTTCTCAGATCTCCCGCCGATCGCGATCGGTTCCGTCGACCGATTTCGTACACCAGTGACAGAACTCGAGGTCTGGATCGAAGTCGTTTCCACAGTGGGGACACGAAACCGGATCTCTATCGGGGGACTCGGTCGAACGAGCGTCCGCGTTCTGGATCTGTGCGAGGAGATACGCGTCGACGATGCTGAACCCGATAACGATGACCATCGGTGCGATCGACAACAGTGCATCGAGGGTCCAGCTACCGGTTCTGAACTCCTCGAGCGCCGCTGGATCGGTAAACAACGCGGTTACGCCGAGTGAGACGGCGAGCCATCCGAGTGCGCGACGCCACCGCCGGAGGTACAGATGCCCGAGGCCAGTGACGACTGCTGCGAGCACTGCCGCGAGCCACGGTCGCTTCCGCGATACCGACTGGGCCATGCACTGACTAACCGGTTAGTTAGATATAAGCCTTCTTCTCGCTCGAGTTCACGGAGTCGGTCGAGCCGTTTCTCCGTCGGTGAACGGGAGACAACCAGCCGGGCGATGACAGCCGTCCGTATCGGAGACGTGAACGGGGCCGCATCAGGGTCGACGGCGTCCTCGCGGTATCGCGACAGTGCCCGCGTCAGGAAGTAACTGATGACCCAGACGGCCATCGGAAGGGTGATCGCGACCCGGATCATGGCCACGTTTTCGTCGGTATGGCTGCCGACCCACCGACCCTATCGCACGGCCGTGAACCGAACGTCATCACCGCGACGTCGCGCCCAGTGTTCTCGGTCCGATTGACGACCCCGGCAAGCGGGACCAGTACGTCGCCGAAGCGCAACGAACGACCGAAATTCACGATCCCGACGACGAGATCTGAGCACGCCGTCGTTGCCCGTTGATCGCAACGGCAGCGTGCGCCCCATCGTTTTACGGTAGCGCTCCCTACGTCAGGTATGCGCGAACTCGTCTTCGCCCTCGAGTACGAACCCGGGTGCAACAGAGTGGCGGATACGCTCGCAGACCATCCCGACGCTCGAATCCGGTCGCTCTCGCTGCACGCCACCGCGGAGAGCCTCTGGCGCGTCGACCACGCCGTCGGCGATGCGACCGCCCTCGCCGATATCGAGGACACCTTTCTCACCGCGGACTACTACGCGGACTGTCTCGCGGCCGACGACTGCGGTGCCACCCAGACCACCCGCGTTCTCGACCACACGAACGACACGCTGATCCTCTACTCGTACTGGGAGCGGACATCCGACTGCGCGTCCGTGCCCCACATCGCGCTCGAGCATCTCGGCGACGGCGTACTGTTCGAGACGCGCCACGAGGGGCGTCATTACACCTGGCGTCTCATCCACTCCGGCGAGGGCGACGTCGGTGCGTTCTTCGACGACCTCGAGACGGCTGTCGGCGAATGCGCCCGGATGGAAATGTTGCGGACCGCCGAAACCGAATCGCCGGGGGGCGAGCCGTCAGACGGCGGGAGCGAACTGTCGCCCGAACAGGACGCCGCGCTCCGGGCCGCCGTCGAGCACGGCTACTACGAGTCGCCGCGAGCGGTCGACGTCGGTGAACTCGCTGACCACCTCGACGTGCCCCGTTCGACGCTCACCTACCGACTGCGACGCGCCGAACAACAGTTGGCGAAGCGGTACGTCGCCGACGAACGACTACCGGAGCGCCCCTCGTCTGCGCTCTAACGATCGTCGCCGCTCAGTTGGAATATTCCAACAAACGCTTATCGAGATGAGGGCCCTACCTCGAGGTGATGACAGACGACGTAAACGCGGGAGAGGGAAGCGGGGGTGGTCGACAGCGAACGCTGACGGCTCGCCTCGCAGTCCCGGAGATGGACTGTCCGTCCTGTGCGGGGAAGGTCGACAAGAGCGTCAGGCGCGTCGACGGGGTCGTCGACGCCGACCTCAACCCGACGACCGGAACGGCTTCCGTCACGTACGACCCCGATCGCACTAGTGAGAGCGACGTCGTCGCGGCGATCGAAGGCGCGGGGTACGAGGTCACTGGTGGAACCGATACCGACGGAGACGCCGACGCGGACGACGGCGTCGACGTCGCGCCGCCGTCGGAGGTCTGGACGAGCCCGCGTGCGAAAAAGACCTGGATCGGTGCGGCGTTCGTCGTCGTCGGCCTCCTCTTGAAGTTCGTCTTCGCTGCGCAGAACGTCGCCGTAGCGAGCGTCCTTGAGTATCCGCTCTCGATCGCGGACGTCCTGCTCCTCGGCGCGGTCGCCGTCAGCGGGATTCCGGTCGTCCGGAGCGGCTACTACTCGGCGCGCAACCGAAGCCTCGATATCGATCTCCTGATGGGGACTGCGATCATCGCCGCCACCGGCATCGGCTACTTCACCGAGGCGGCGACGCTGGCCGTCCTCTTCAGCATCGCCGAGCTCCTGGAGGAGTACGCGATGGACAGGGCGCGGGACTCCCTGCGAGAACTGATGGAACTCTCGCCCGACGAGGCGACGGTTCGACGCACCACCGGATCGTCGGCGACGTCCTCGTCCGGGGATGCCGTCGACAGCGAGGAAGTGACCGTCCCCGTCGAGGACGTGAATATCGGCGAAACGGTGATCGTCCGTCCGGGCGAGAAGGTGCCGCTCGACGGCACCGTCGTCGAGGGCGAGAGCGCAGTCGACGAGTCGCCGATCACCGGCGAGAGCGTGCCCGTCGACAAGACGCCCGGCGACGAGGTCTACGCCGGCGCGATCAACGAGGAGGGTTACCTCGAGGTCGACGTCACGTCGACGGCGGGCGATTCGACGCTCTCGCAGATCGTCGAGCTAGTCCAAGGTGCACAGTCGAAACAGACCGAAACCGAGCAGTTCGTCGACCGGTTCGCAGGCTACTACACGCCGGCCGTGGTCGCGCTGGCGATTCTGACCGCCGTCCTCCCGCCGCTGGTCATCAGCGATCCCGTCTCGACGGCCGCGGCCGGGTACGAGATCACCTTCGCCGGCGACTGGCAGACGTGGTTCATTCGCGGGCTCACGCTCCTGGTGATCGCCTGTCCGTGTGCCTTCGTCATCTCGACGCCCGTCTCGGTGGTGTCGGGGATCACCAGCGCCGCGAAGAACGGCGTCCTGATCAAAGGCGGCAACTACCTCGAGGCGATGGGCGAGGTCGACGCCGTCGCCGTCGACAAGACCGGCACGCTCACGAAGGGGGAACTCGCCGTCACCGACATCGTTCCGCTCGGCGATGCGAGCGAGGCCGACCTCCTCCGCTACGGCGCCGGACTGGAGCGGCGCAGCGAACACCCGATCGCCGACGCGATCCGCTCCCGTGCCGCGGCGTCGGGACTGGACGACTCGCCCGAGCCGTCGTCCTTCGAGAGTCTCACCGGGAAGGGGATCCGCGGCGAGATCGACGGCGAGACGTACTACGCCGGTAAGCCCGCGCTCTTCGAGGAGCTCGGGTTCGACCTGTCGCGAGCGCACCGGGCGACCGACGGCGGCGTCGTCGCTGCAGAGACTCCCGAGGCCGACGACGGCGCGTTCAGCGAGGAGACGCTGGCCGCGCTCGAGCGGGAGGGGAAGACAGTCGTCCTCGTCGGCACGGCGTCGGAGCTACTGGGTGCCATCGCGATCGCCGACGAGGTCCGTCCCGCCTCGAAGCGAGCCGTCGCACGCCTCCGGGAGCTCGGCGTCGACCGAGTCGTGATGCTCACCGGCGACAACGAGGGGACCGCCCGCGCGATCGCGGACGAGGTCGGCGTCGACGAGTACCGCGCCGAGCTCCTGCCGGACGACAAGGTCGACGCCGTCGAGTCGTTACAGGCGAAGTACGGTAACGTCGCGATGGTCGGCGACGGAATCAACGACGCGCCCGCGCTCGCCACCGCGGAGGTCGGCATCGCGATGGGTGCTGCAGGAACGGATACGGCGCTGGAAACCGCCGACATCGCGCTGATGGGTGACGATATCGCGAAACTCCCGTATCTCTACGCACTCTCGAACACGGCCAACGGCGTCATCCGGCAGAGCATCTGGGCGAGCCTCGGCGTGAAGCTCCTGCTCGCGCTCGGTGTCCCGCTGGGGTTCGTCAGCGTCGCGATGGCCGTCGTCGTGGGCGACATGGGGATGAGTCTCGGTGTGACCGGCAATGCGATGCGTCTCTCCCGGCTGAAGCCCGACCAGTTCTTCGACTAGAGAGACGGTCGCCGATCCGTTTCCTGGGCACCATCGCGGCGAAGTACCAAACGTCCTGCTGTCCAATACCGCCCGAATGTGCGTGTATCAGACGTTCTGATGATAAGCTGAGAGCGAAACGCAAGCGACCGCGACAGGACTCTCTGCTCGCTCTGTCGGCCACGAGTGATGGTCCTGACCGACCTGCGATCGTGATTTCTCATCGGGAACGACGCGCCGACACAGCACACACGCCGTCGACAGTACAATCCCTAAGGAGATGTGATCGGGAGACTCGGATCAGGCATCGTTAGAATAGCGGCCTCCTCACGTCTTCTGAGAAGGGGCTGATTACGCTAGTAATTTGAAGCGGGGTCGTGCGATTTTTCGATGAAGGGAACACTGACGTCGCGGCCTGCGGCGCGTGCGTTTAGTTTCGCCGCTGCCGGCGACTCTCTGATCTCGTCAGCAGTGTAGCCCGCTTCGGCGAACGCGTCGGTGATCCATCTCTTCCCACGGAGGTTGAACTTCTGGTGGTAGTCTTCTGCCACGTGAAATCGATCGAGCCGTTCGAGACGCGTGTCGATTCCCTCTCGGCTGAACTGACTCTTATCTAGATACGTTCGCAGCTGTTCGCGTTGCTCAGCCGTCTCAGTGAAGACGATATTCTGGTACTGGCGCTTCCCGGGCTGCTCGTACGGACGGTGTTCGTCGAACGCTCGAGCGAGTAACTCACTGAACGAGAGCTGCGTAGGGTCGTATTCGAACTGGACGACTTCTGTGTGGTCTCCCAGAACCTCGTACGACGGATCGGGTTCGGTCCCACCAGCGTACCGACTCGCGTCCGCACGACGCCGTCCAACGCGCCGAACGTCGCATCGGGACCCCAGAAACAGCCGAGTCCGAACGTCGCCGTCTCTGTCTCGTCCGGTGCCTGTCTGTCGAACGCTGTGATGACTGTTGCCGTGAGCATTATGAGGGTACGCCGACGAGCGATCAGCGTACGTTGGGACTCGTGCCGCACTCAGTTAATCTTGTCTCAGCGACCGGGCCGGCGTCTCGAGTCGTCTTTACTTCCTCACGGCGCGTCCAAGGTGTCAAATCGTCCGATCTACGGCCCGAGGAACCGTCGACCGAATGCCACGTCGAGAGCGGATTCCACGATCGGTTTCCCCCGATCGAGCACGATCGTGGCATCGAGACCGACCTGACAAGTGCGGAAGCCGGATAAGTCGGCATTTCCATCGCTGCAGTGTGTACGGACTGTGAGCGGACCCGCGTCAAGTGCGGGTCTCGAGAACCGACGTCACTACTCGATCGATCTGGGTTCGGGCCGCATCTCGATCGGATCGAGGGGTCGGGTCGTGATGCTCACGGAGAGATCGACGTCCGGATCCGAGACGAGTTCGAGATGATAGTTTCGGACGAGCGTCGCGAGAATCAGTTTCCCTTCGACGAGTGCGAACTGCTGACCGATACACCGGCGGGGTCCGCCCCCGAAGGGAAAGTACGCGAACGCCGGCCGATCGTCGTCCCCCTCGAACCGGTCGGGTCGGAACGCGAGCGGGGTTTCCCAGAACCGATCGTCACGGTGGATCGTCCACTGCATTGGCGCTACCGTCGCACTTTCGGGAAGCGCGTACCCACCGAGCTCGAGGGCCTCAGTCGTCTCCCGCGGAATCGAGGGTACCGGTGGATAGAGCCGCATGGCTTCTCGCAGCACCCGTTCCGTGTATTCCAGTTCGGGAAGGTCGTCAAACGTCGCGTAATCGGTCTCCAACGCGTCCTCGACTTCGGCGACGAGTCGACGTTCGATCTCGGGATGGTGAGCGAGCAGGAACCAGGTGAACGTGAGGGCAGTCGCCGTGGTTTCGTGACCAGCGAACAGGAACGTCATCATCTCGTCGCGGAGGAGTTTCTCCGACATCGTCTCGCCGTCTTCGTCAGTGCCAGTCAACAGCATCGACAGGAGGTCGTCCCCGTTCTCGGTACTCCCGTTCCGGCGAGTCTCGACGACCTCTCCTATCAGTGACTCCATTTCACCGATCCCTCGCTTGTATCGTCGCCACATCGGGATCGGCACCCACTTGGGAACCATTCGTGCGACGGGCTGTTTAGCCGGTTGTCCCGGTTCCTGGAGGGCGCGTACGGTATCGCGGATCCCCCGATCTTCGTACTCGATGTCCGAACCGAACATCGACTTCACAAGAATCCTGAGCGTCAGTCCTTTCATTTCGTCTTCGATATTCACGATCGGCGTTCCAGTCCAGTCGGCTACCGCCGTCCGAACTTCGGCCGTCATCGTATCGGCGTAGTCGGCGATTCGATCCATGTAGAAGGCCGGTCGGATCCGATCGCGCTGACGTTCCCACAGCTCTCCCTCACTGAGGACCAGTCCCTGACCGAGGAGATCACCGAGATCCTCTTGGCTCAGACTCGCTTTTTCGAACTGATCACGATCGTCGACGAGTATATGCTCGGCGAGCGCGGGATGGTTGACCTGATAGAAATCACCGATTCCCAAGAGTCGGAGGTGAACGACATCGCCCTGCTGGGCGGCCGCCTCGTACAGCCCGTCTTGCTCCCGGACGAGTTGGTGCGTATTTCCGATAACCGGCAACCCATCGTGTAGCGGCGGGGTGATTTCGTGCGCTGAAACCTCGTCGCCGTGACCGTTATTAGTCATGGACAGTCCTACATGTACTGTGGATTTCAGTGTTAGCATACCACATTTTATACGAGGCGATCTTCAATACGAACGTCCTCGAGTAGTTACCTCATCCACGTGTGATGACGTGCGGTGGACGAAGGCCACTCACGAGCAGAGTGGGTATCCATAATGCAGCGGGCACAATGAAATCCCACGGCAGTCGCCTCTGGGATGTTCGATAAAACGGGAGATGAGCACACGGAAAGGTGAGAAGCGAGGACTCCGTGTCAGAGCCTTCGAGATGGAGAGCGCTTAATCCGGACATGACAGTGTTCAGATTCGGTTGAAGGAGTGTGACGTGGCGTTTTCTGAGTGTTTTCTGCCCGAAAGAACGCTCCTCATCCCCATTACCGGCTAAATTGGCTCGAGTTCTGTAGAGTGATAAGAAATGTAACGATAGTTTGTATATCTCGGTAGTCAAATATACTTTGTCATAACTCGATTTTAAATACTATTCGAATTATCGAGTGATTCGGTATCGAACAAGCGCGATAAACAGTTCAAAACTGGTTCACAAATCTGCTCTCCAGCCAGATACTGGCTACAGACTGGATCACGTCACGACCAACGAGACCGTGAGCTAACTCGATACGAACGCTATCGGCTGTCTGCCGTTGACGATCCCGAGACGAGGATCGTTCCACATACAACGCTTGAGGAGACCATAACCAGCGTTATTACGGATTCGTTCTTCCGGGACTGATCGATAAACACGACGTCGAGGATACCGTGGTTCTCACCGATCGAGATAAATCTCTGAACTATACCGCCAACGATACTACCTCGATTTCATATTCGGAAGGGGCGAAAATTGGGGTAGTGAGAAATATATTCAAATTGGTAAGAAGAGAGACCTCACTAGTTTCGGTCTTCTTTAGCACATATATGAGAAAACAGTTGATGGGTTTCTGAAATCGTTTGCCTTCGTATTGAATCCGCTTCTCTGAAGACGATAGTTGAGACAGAGGCGGGGATTCTATGATCTCGAGCGTGCCCTTCGAGCGAACCGTATCCCGTCACCTGATTCGGACGAAAAGAGGTGCCGGCCACATGAAATCAGCTGCTCTTAGCAGAAAACCACAAGGCGGCTACGCTATGCCCTCCTTCGAGAATTATAATAAGATTCATGGGTTGGGGCAGATTTGAACTGCCGATTCGCCGCTCACAGGGGCCAAAGCCGCCGTTTTTGGCCGTTCGCGGCTAACCGCAAGAGCGTGTATCCGGTGAATATCACCCACCGCTTAGAGTAGATCTGTGTGCCCGCATTCGGTGTTCCCGTCAGATAGCTATGACACGCCGAATGAAACCCGAACGCGCTGTAGAACGGTATTTGAAAGAACGCCGCCCCGAGGTTGCTGAATCGACGTACTATAATCACAAATCTGCACTTGACCAGTTCGTGTCTTGGTGCATTGAGGAGGATATAGACGATATTTCCCAGATCGATGGATTCCACGTCCACGATTTCAAGCTCTATCGCCGAGATCAAGGTATAAACGAGGTCACGCTTTACAACAATCTGAGTACACTGCGTGTATTCATTCGCTGGCTGGAATCAATGGGGTTAGCCGAATCTGGTCTTGCTGAGGGTATCGTTCTCCCAAACCCGGATGACGATGCTCGAGATGAGATGATCTCAGAGGAAATAGCGAACCGGATTCTGGACTATCTCGAGAAATTCGAATACGCGACAGCTCGCCATGCACTCTTTGTCCTTCTCTGGGATACTGGCTTTCGAATCGGTACAGTCCGTGCGCTTGATCTTGGTGACTACCACCCGGATGAACACTACATTGAGGTCGCTCATCGGCCGGAGACTGGAACACCACTAAAAAACGGAGATGAAGCAGAGCGCGAAATCAATCTCCATCAATGGGTTTGTGAACTGTTGAGTGACTACATCAAGGTTCATCGTGAAGAAGTGACCGATGTCAATGGGCGGGCACCGTTGTTGACAACGAAACACGGACGAGCTGCCAAGACGACGCTTCGTATGCAGATCAACTCATTGACGCGGCCATGCGAATACACTGGTGATTGCCCTCATGGACGGGAGATCAGCGATTGCGAAGCAACAGAGTATCAGTACTCTCAACGATGTCCATCGTCTGTTTCACCCCACGCGATACGCCGTTCAGCGATTACAAAATGGCTCAATGATGGGCATCAGAAAGAACTAATCGGTGATCGTATGAATGTGAGTCCGAAAACTCTAAATAAACATTATGACGGTCGGACTAAGTCAGAAAAACGGACACTTCGACGAGAGATGTTTAATATGGGTGATGAAAATTATTAGCTGAGATATGGATATGAAAACCTCTCAGTACACCACATCAAGATTGGCGTTTTAGCCGATTCAGTACGGGAATCGAATCCATAATCAGGCTCAGGCGTTCATATTTCTTATCTCGTGCGTCTTCCCGGGCTTTGTCGAAATTCGCATTAATCTTGCTAGCCACACTTGCAATTTGCATCCTCTGCGCCGATGTTAGCGGTTCATGGAGGTCCAATTCTTCACCGGCAATAAATTCATACATTTCTGGATCTTCCGCAAAGTCAAAATCTGAGTTTGTAAAGTTCTTGTACGTGTCTTTCAAAACAAGGTTATAGTATTCGATTTGGTTGTTCAATTCCTCGACTGAACATCCAGATAGACGTTGGTATGAAAATTGGTCTAACATATATGATAATCGCCTCTTCAGGAACTTATCGCCATCTTCATCAGGGTGATCCTCTAAAAAATGGAAATTCTCTGATTCCGGTTCAGTGGTCATTATGCACGAATACGTTCCGGAATGATAAAAATCTTAGTTGCGAGACATTCCTTATTCGGAAGAGTCTGCTGTCCTGCGATTTCGACAAAAACGGGCGATAGATGTGGAAATCAAAGGTCAGTGAGCAAGAGACGCCGAGGCGTCTTGCGAATCACTCCTTCTGAACCATAGCTCCGCGAATATGGGTTGGGGCAGATTTGAACTGCCGACTTCCTCCGTGTGAAGGAGGTATCATAACCGGACTAGATCACCAACCCGCACGAGGTGATTCCCGTGCGTTCGACTTAAGACTTCCTTTCACCGATCGTCGTCGGCCTCGCTCGAGCGCCCCACCGTCACCCGGGCTCGCACCGAGCCGATCCCGCCCCGAACTCGCGTCGCCGCTCGGTGCTCGAGTGCGGTCGCGTCCGCCACTGCCTCCTCGAGACGGCTGGGTTCGGGCTCCGGGTCGGGTTCTCGTCCGAGGAGCGCTCGAGCCCGGGCCAGGGGTGTCTCGAGGGATTCGGTAACGCCCAGACGGGCGTGTTCGGCGGCGCGAGCGAGGTAGTATCGGCTGTCACGGAAGTGTTTGTTCATGTGATTCTCACACAGAGAGAGGTCGGGCGTAGATATAGTTCTTCCGCAAGCAACAGAATACCGTGGCAAATAGATGTGACGGTCCAGAGATCGCTTCGCAACTGCTTCCGCGCCCGATGAGGGGATGTCCAAGAAGTACCACGCTGAACGAGCGATGACCGATCGCCCTCGATCGGGGCGACTGTCCATCTGGTGGTCGAATATAAACCGGATTCCCGCTCGAACCATCGCGAGCCCCCGCGCGTTCGCAGCTCTCGAGACGGGCCTCCGCGAGAGCGGTCACCTCGCCGAGAGACGCGGGCG
The DNA here is from genome assembly GCF_020515625.1 of Natrinema amylolyticum. Taxonomy (NCBI): domain Archaea; kingdom Methanobacteriati; phylum Methanobacteriota; class Halobacteria; order Halobacteriales; family Natrialbaceae; genus Natrinema; species Natrinema amylolyticum. The sequence goes on along the minus strand of NZ_JAIWPJ010000001.1, from coordinate 330,433 downwards.
TGTTCGGCCGATCGACTCGGCTCGAGCGTAACTCCGATTCCGTTTCGAACTCGTGGATTATCACGTTTTGCGACAGTAACCCGGATCGTTCCGGCCGATGTGATGGAAGCAATTACCCGAACAGCATCGTGTTGAGTGCTCTCGTTCGACATCCCAATTCGGCCGATAACCGGCATTTCACCCGGTAACACTCCCGTTAGCGAGAGTATAACTGATTCAGACACATACCGGATAACGTAATGCAACCACAAGCGCGACTCGCGGATCAGGATCGGTTTCAGCGGACTACCGCACGACAGGCAACGGCCTCGCGACCGGGGGTGAGCGACTGATGGCGTTCGAGAGCGGCATCGGTGCGATACTGCTGCTCGCGGGCCGACTGCTCTTCGGTGGCCTCCTCGTCTATCAGGGAATCAGCCACTTCATCGCGACGGACTCGATGGCTGGCTATGCGGAATCGAAGGGCGTTCCCGCAGCCAAGTTCGGCGTCGTCACGTCGGGCGTGATGCTCGTCCTCGGAGGGCTCGGCATCGCGCTCGGCATCTATCCAGTCATCGCCGCGGGGATAATCGCGGTATTCTTCCTCCTCGTCACGCCGTTCATGCACGACTTCTGGGCAGTGCCCGAGGACCAGCAGCAAAACGAGCGGACCCACTTCATGAAGAACGTGCAACTGCTGGGCGTCACCCTGCTCGTGTTAGTCCTCGCCGGTGAGACCTGGGGATACGCGCTGAATATCGGCCTCTAACGATAATCGGTAGTACGATCTAGTTCGTTTGCTGTCACGTCGCCGTCTTACCCGGCGAATTCTTGGCAGTCCAATTTCTTTTGGAGGACAGTTCAAGCGGTCGCTCGCCGATTAGTCGAGCATGACACCGAACGAGACGGCCCCCGCTCGCGGAGAGACGAAGCAGTTCCTCGTTGCCTGCGACGGCTGTTCGTACGAACGACCGGCCGACGGCCGCGAGGAAGCGACGCGAATCGGGAGCGACCACCGTCGGGAAACGGGTCACGACCTCGTCGCTATCGAACTCCCGCCGTCGGTCGGGGACGCGTAGCTCCCCCGTCTCTCACTCGAGGGCCGAGACCGCCGGTACTGCGAGACGAACGTCGAAGTCGAAACGGGATCGTGCTCGTTCGATTTAGTAGTCGGGCGCTTCCTCCGGTTCGCCGTCGCGAGCGTTGACGACGCGGGCGAACGTGAACAGCCCGTCCGAGAGCCGATTGAGATACTGGACCGCGTCTTCGTTGATCTGCTCTTCGGACGCCAGCGCCACCGCCCGCCGTTCGGCGCGCCGACAGACCGTCCGGGCGTGGTGTAACGCAGCGCCGTGTTCGCTGCCGGTCGGCAGGATAAACGAGGTCAGCGGCTCGAGTTCCTCGTCGTACTCGTCGATCCAGTCCTCGACGGTCTCGACGTGGTCGGGACGGATCTCGGGGTCGTCCTCGTCGGGGTCGGGATTTGCGAAGTCCGCCTGTACCACGTGGAGGTGGTTCTGGATCTCGGACAAGCGGTCGTTGACGTCGTCGTGCTCGGTCGGTCGAACCGTGCCGATCAGGGCGTTGAGTTCGTCGACGGTCCCGTAGGCCTCGATGCGGGCGCTCGACTTCGAAACGCGGGTCATGTCCCGGAGATCCGTCTCCCCGTCGTCGCCGCGGCCGGTGTAAATCGACATGGCTGGACCGACGGCGGGATTCCACTTAACTTTCCTGTCGCTCGACTCGTTTCGGGTCGCACTCCACCAGACGGCGGCGATCCCGGTTCCCGAGGGAATCCAGTACGTTAAACTCGCTCCGCTCACTACCCACGCGTATGGCTCTGGAACTCGACCACGAGTGTCCCAACTGCGGGGGCGAAAAGACGTTCTACCGCGCCGCCAGCACGACGCTCCACCTCGGCGAGAAGGTCAAATGGCACTGTCCCGACTGCGACTACGGTTTCGTCCGCATCGGCGATAACGGGACCGCCGTCGACTCGAGCAGCGCATAAGATCGTCGCGTCGTCTCGGTCTCATCTTCTCACGGAGCATCGGTTCGGTAGCTGCGTCGACTTCCCGATCGCCACCGTCGAACGGGTGTCGCTCGAGCGTTCGAAGTCGCCAGCGAGTGCCTCGAGCAACGATAGTATAGTCGTTCTCTATCTCACGAGGGAGAGAAATGGAACCGTCCGCGGCCCGCTGTGTGGCTGTTAGGATTCGTCCTCGGTATCCAGCGCCTGCCACGAGAGCCGCGGGCTCCGCGCCGCGCTCGTCTGGTCGATCCGGCGCGCGGTGGTCCGTTCCGGCGCGGCCTCGAGCGTCGCGTCGTCCTCGCCGGCGACGGCGTTGAATGCGGCGGCGAGCCGATCCAAGGTGTCCTTGCTCTCGACCTCGGTCGGCTCGGTCATCAGGGCCTCGGGGACGATCTCGGGCCACTTGGTCGTCGGCGGGTGGACGCCGTAATCGAGCATCCGTTTGGCCACGTCGGCCGCGTCCTGCTCGCCGGCGCTGGCGACGAACTCGTGGTGGAACGGCCCGTAGGGGACGTCGTAGTCGATCCGCTCGGCAAGGTAGTTCGCATTGAGCACTGCCGACGCGCTCGCGTCCGCGAGGCCCTCGTCGCCGAGACGCGCGATATAGGCGAAGGCCTTGACGAGCACCAGCCAGTTGCCGTCGAACCCGTGGACCTTGCCGATGGTGTGCTCGGGCTCGAAGCGTTCGTAGATCGAATCACCGGATTTCGACTCCTCGCCGCGCTCCCTGACTCGAGGCGCGGGCAGGAACGGCGCGAGTTCGTCGACGACGCCGACCGGACCCGCGCCCGGCCCGCCGCCGCCGTGGGGCGTCGCGAACGTCTTGTGGACGTTGTAGTGCATCACGTCGAAGCCCATGTCGCCCGGCCGCGCGCGGCCGAGCAGGGCGTTCAGATTCGCCCCGTCGTAGTACAGCAAGCCGCCGACGTCGTGGACCATCTCGGCGATCTCGGTGATGTCGCGCTCGAAGAGTCCGAGCGTATTCGGGTTCGTAAGCATCAGCGCCGCCGTATTCTCGCTCAGGGCGGCCTCGAGCGCCTCGAGGTCGACCCGGCCCTCGTCGTCGCTGGGCAGGGACACGACGTCGTAGCCCCCGAGGGCAGCGCTCGCGAAGTTGGTTCCGTGGGCGCTCTCGGGGACGATGACCTCGTCGCGGTGGCCCTCGCCGTTGTGCTCGTGGTAGGCCGCGGCGACACGGATGCCGACGAACTCGCCGGCCGCGCCCGCGGGCGGCTGGAGCGTCACCGCGTCCATCCCGCCGATTCGGCCGAGGTAGTCCTGAAGCCGATACAGGAGCTCGAGGGTCCCCTGGACGGACCCCTCGGACCGATCGGGGTGGACCGCGGCGGACGGCAGCGCGGCAACGTCTTCCGTGAACTTGGGGTTGTACTTCATCGTACACGACCCGAGCGGGTAGGGACCGCTGTCGATCCCGTAGATCATCTGGGAGAGCCGCGTGTAGTGGCGAGCCAGTTCGGGTTCGGAGAGTTCGGGGAGCTCGAGGGAGTCCCGCGTCAGGTCGTCGGGGAGCGGTGAGCCGCCGTCCTCGCTATCGGCACCGTTGCCGTCGTCCCCACTGCCGCCGATCTCGACGCGCGTCCGATCCTTCTCCGAGAGCAGGGGCTCGTACTCGCCGTTCTCGACGTACCGGGCCTGATCGTAGCGCGACTGCGCGGCGTCCGCATCTCCGAGGCCGTCGGACCGCTCGTCGCTCATCGCGTCACCTCCTCGACCGCCGCGGCGAAGCGATCGATCCGATCGTCGGAGACGCCGGCGATACAGATCTGGATCTCGTGGTCGCCGACGACGTGGACCGCGAATCCTCGCTTCTCGAGGTCGTCGACGACGGCCCGCGCGGGCTGGTCAGTGCGGGCGACGAACTCCCGGAGGTGGTGGCGGTCGTGGACCGGCGCTCTCACGCCGACGATATCGTCGAGTCGGTCCGCGAGGTCTCGCGCTCGCCGGACGTCCCGCTCCGCGAGGTCGACCATACCGCTCGGTCCGAGGACGGCCGCGTGCATCGCGGTCCGGAGCGCGACCCAGGCCTGGTTCGTACAGATGTTACTCGTCGCGCGTTCCCGGCGGATGTGCTGTTCGCGAGTCTGCAGGGTGAGCGTGAACGCCCGGCGGTCGGTCGCGTCCTCGCTGGCCCCGACCAGCCGGCCGGGGACCTGCCGGAGGTAGTCCTCCCGCGTCGCGAAGAGGCCCAGCCCCATCCCGTAGCTCGTCGGGAGGCCCAGCACGCTCGCGTCGCCCACGACCACGTCGGCACCGACGTCGACGGGTCGCTCGAGCAGGGACAGCGCGATCGGGTCGGAACCGAGCGCAAAGAGCGCGTCGTTGTCCTCGGCGAGGTCGCCGATCGCGTCGAGGCGCTCCTCGATCGTTCCGCGAACCGTCGGGTTCTCGGCGTAGATCATGACGACCTCCTCGTCGACGGTGTCCTCGAGTCCCGCGAGGTCGACGTTGCCGTCGTCACCGGGGTAGGTCTCGACGTCCAAGTCGGTGCCAGCGACGTAGTTCTCGAGGGTACTCCGCCGTTCCTCGCGCAGGCGGTTGGGGACGAGCACGCGGTGGCCCGTGGTGTCGCGAACCCGGTCCGCCAGCGTTGCGGCCTCGCCGAGCGCCGTCGCAGCGTCGTACATCGAACAGTTCGCGACCTCGAGGCCGGTCAGCTCGACCAGGAGCGACTGGTACTCGAAGAGGGCCTGCAGAAATCCCTGGGAGATCTCGGGTTGGTACTGCGTGTAGGACGTGAGAAACTCCGAGCGGTCCGCGAGGTGGTCGACCAGCGACGGCACGTAGTAGCCGTAGTGACCCCGACCCAGTAGTTCGGTCAGGTCGTCGTTACGGCCCAGCATCGAGCGAACCAGCCGTCTGGTCTCCCGTTCCGTTCGCGCGTCGATGTCGAAGTCCCCGTCGAACCGGACGTCGGCCGGAATGTCGAAGAGTTCCTCGACGGACTCCGTACCGACCGCCTCGAGCATTGCCGTGCGGTCCTCCTCTGTGTGGGGAGCGTACGGACTCCCCGTTGCGTGTGATCCGTGCATGCTTAGCAGTGGTCTCGATCGAGCGATCGGTCCGCTCCCCACCGGCGCCGGTGACGGCGTTCGATCCGAGACACGATACTGGCCTCTAGCGGGTACGGGGTAATGAACGCACTCGTTTCGGACTGGACGACAGGTGATATACCGGTGGACCCGACCGCCACAGGCCCTGCAATCGCCACACGGGCCACTATACGCGGCCGCGGTGTCGGGGGGCGGCATGGACGACAGCGACGAACCCGGCGAGAACCGGCCGATCGACGGCACTGGCAGCGACCGGCCGCTCGAGGAGGGCGGTCGGGGCGAACGGGAGCACAGGGACGGACCGCTCGACCGCGAGGATCAGGAGATCGGTGCGACGGTCGCTAACGACACGGACTCCCTGCTCGGCGTGCTCCCGCACTTCTACCGCGGCGAGGTCAGCCAGGCCAACAGCGCGCAGGATCGGATCGACCGGACGACCGACTGGTCGATCACGCTGCTCGCAGCGCTGCTATCGCTCGTCTTCTCGAGCCGGAGCATGCCCGCCTTCCTGCTCCTGATCGGGATGTTCGTCCTGTCGATCTTCCTGTTTTACGAGGTGCGCCGCTACCGGTTCTACGACCACTGGCGCGCCCGCGTCCGCTTCGTACAGGAGAACGTGTTCGCGAACGCGCTCGAACCGACCGGCGTCGAACACCCCGCCTGGCGCGAGGAACTGAGCGACGACCTCCGACATCCGACGTTCAAAGTCTCGGTTCGAGAAGCGCTCTCACGGCGAATCCGTCGGGTTTACGGGCTCCTCTTTGCGGTGGCCGGAATCGGCTGGACGTTCAAGGTCACGATGTTTACCCCGGAACAGCGGTGGACCGAAGCCGCCGAACTGCCGGGACTCCACGGCGCGCTCGTGGCGGTGCTCCTCGGACTCTTCTTCGCCGGTGTGATCGCGATCGGACTGTGGCCGGGCGGACGGGAAGCGAAAGGAGAAATCCACGGGGTCGAGCCGGGTGACTGGAAAAACGAGTGATCGATCGGCGAACGGGCGATCAGCCGTCCCCGTCGGCGTCGGCCGTCGCTCTGGACCCGGCTGCGTCCTCGGACGCCTCGGTGGGGGGCTCCGACCCCGTCTCGACCGCCGGACCGCCGATCCGCTCTCGAGCGAAGATGTCGAGGGCGACCTTCGCACCGCCGAGGACGACGGGGCCGATGAACAGGCCGACCGCGCCGAACGTGATGAGCCCGCCGAAGATGCCAACGACGATGATCGCGGAGTTGATTGCACCCGACCGACCGATGAGCGCGGGCCGAAGATAGGTGTCCGAGAGGGTGACAAAGAGGCCGTAGACCGCGAGCGCGCCGGCCGCAAGGGTGCGCCCCATCGCGAGGAGATAGATCGAGACGGGGAGCCAGACGCCGAACGCGCCGACGAGCGGCAACAGCGTGAGCAGGAACGTGAGGACGGTGAGTAACACGACCGCGGGGATTCCTAGTATCGCGAGCCCGACGCCCAGCATCACGGCCTGGATCACGGCGACGAGGACGTTGCTGATGACCGACGCCTGCATGAGCTGGTCCAGTTCCTCGAACAGTTCCCGCTGGATCCGATCCTCGATCGGGACGACCCGGTAGAGCCACTCGATCAGCCGATTCCCGTCGCGCAACAGCGCGAAACAGACGAACAGCGTGATCGTCAACCCGATCGCGATCCCCGGCAGCCCGCCGACGATCTCCAGCGCGCCGGTCGCCAGTCCCTGTACCCCACCGGTGATCGCGTCCTGATACGACTCGTAGAGGGTCGTGAGATCGACGCTGTACCCGGTCTCGGCGAGCGTCGACTCGATCGTCTCGAGGTCGACCTCCCCGTTCCGGACCGCGGTCACGAGCTGGCTCGTCTGCCGGAGCGCGACGCTGAGGATGTAGACGATCGGGATCAGGATGACCAGTACCGCGACGACGATCGTGATCGAGGCCGCGATCATCGGCCGGACGTAGGCCTCGAGGCGCTGCTGGAGCGGCAACAGGATGTACGCGAGAACGATCCCGAAGAGGACGTACTGCAGGTACGGCAGGATGATTCGGAGCCCGAGGACGACCCCGACCAGCGCGAGCGCGGTCAGGACGGGCTGTTCGACGACCCATGCCGGCGGCTCGGGACGATCTGCCATACTCCCGGCTGCAACGTCCCGATAGTTTAGTCCACTGACCCGAACTCCGACAGTGAAAATTCCGGGCTGCTCGAGGGACCGCCGCGGGGCTCGGACCGGTCGGTATCGCTACTCGACGTAGCGGTACTTCCGCTCGCCCATGCGTCCCCAGCCGTCGAAGACGAACTCCGATTCGGGCGTCGTGAACTCCTCGATATCGACGTCCATCTCGTGGTTGTGGGAGTCGTGGATCTCCTCGTAGTCGGCCCACTCCATCTCGTAGCGGTCGGCGAGTTGCTCGTCGATATTCAGGGCCCCGACCTCGTCTTTCCACCCCTCCTGAACCGTCTCGGAGTGGATCTCCGCCTGTGCCCCGCTGCCGTAGGAGCCGATGAGCAGTTTCTTCCCGGTCATCTCGCGGTCGTTCTCGAGGGCGTGTTTGAGCGCGCTCGCGCGGGCGACGTGGACGGAGCCGGTGTACCAGTTGCCGACCTCGCGAGCGATCGTCAGCGTCGGATCGATCGTCGTGTCGTACCACTCGGCGTAGCGGTCGGTATCCTTGAGGAGGTCCATGTACTCCCGGAGGGCGTCGCGGTACTCGTCGTCGGAGTCGAACGCCTCGGGGCGGGGCTGGCGGCCGATCTCGTCGGCCAGTTCGTCCTCGACCTCCGTGTTCCGCGTGACGTGGCGGAACGCGAGCAGGGCGGCCTTCCGGACCATTCCCGGGAACGGCGTGTGGAAGGGTGCGTAGACGAAGTCCTCCTCGTGGACCTCGCCCGCGACGCTCTCGAAGTCCTCGAGGGCTTCGCGCATCCGCGCGAGGTAGACCTGCACGGAGCGCTTGCCGTCGACCGAGGGGAACTGCTGGTTGGGCTTGAGGAAGTCGGTTTCGTCGGCCGAGCCGTAGCCCTGCTCGGCGGAGAGTTCGACCAGGTTCGGGTCCTCGCTGATGAGCATCGCGACGGCACCGGCGCCCTGCGTCGCCTCGCCGTCGTCACCGCGGGCGTACAGCGCCGTGTCGGTCGCGATGACCAGCGCCGAGCGGCCGCGGTTGCGGCCCGCGCGGATCCAGTTGTACGCGTCGTCGAGGCTCTGGGTCCCCGCAATACAGGCGAACTTCCGCTCGCCCTTGTTCGCGTGGTGGAAATCGCCCTCGTAGACCTGCTCGAGGCAGCCGGCGACGTACGTCGAAACCGGCTTGGAGTTATCGAACGCGCTCTCGGTCGCGACGTCGATACGGCCGATATCCTCGGGCTCGAGGCCTTTGCGCTCCATCAGCCGGTGGGCGGCGTTGGCCCCCATCGTGACGATGTCCTCGTAGCTGTCGGGGAAGGAACTAGCGTTGAGGCCGAGCCCTTTCGTATACTTTTCCGGGTCTTCGCCCTTCTCCGGGGCGAACGTGCCGGGAAGGTCGAGCTTGAGGTTCCCGGTCCAAATTTCGACGGCGTCGATACCGACTGCAGTCATACATCGTCAATACAGGCGATGATACAAGGTATTGTCGTTCGTTCTTTCGACAGTCGTCGATATAATTGGGGGCGTCAGCCGTCCCACGGTACCGTGCGCGAGTCTCGAACCGTTCCGCTGGAATCGCGAAGTCGGACTTCGACTTCGGTGGCCTGATTACCGCCACCGACGGGATGCGTTCCACTGACTGCACCGACGGTCGTCCGGTCACGGACGCCATTGCCATTCCGACTGATGATGACCATCTCTCCTCCTGAATCCGTCGCGTCTACATCGATCGCGACATCGATATCGTTGCCACCTCCCGAAGAGAGCGACACCGAGCGAAGTGCGTACGTGTCGACGGCTTCGTCGCGGGATATTTCGAGTTCGATTTCGTCGCTATCGCTTCCGCTCGAGGTGTACACGGTGACCGTCTCGCCGTCGTCACCGTCTGCGATCTCGAACGTCGTCGTGTCCGTCCCGTCGTCCGCGGTCGTTCCGGTACCGTCCGTGAGCGCGCCGACGGTCGGATCGCTCACCGCGTAATCGACGCGGGCCCCAGCAGCGACTCCCGTCGTCCCCATCGTCAACGTGATATCGTCCGTGACGACACAGGACTCCGAATCGCAGTTATCACCGTCGGCCCCCGGCTCCGAAGAGGGGTCCTCCCAGTCGACGTGGTAGGCCGGACTCCGAATCGAGTCGTCGGTTCCCTCTCGAACGTCGAACTGTCCATCCGCGGAGACGCTCCCGTCACCGACGCTGATCCGCGTCATCTGGAGTTCGTACTTCGCGTTCGGATCGTCTTCGAGTTCGGTCGTTAACTGCCCGGCCGCGTAGTCAGTCACTCTCGCTTTCTCCTGATCGGTCCCGAAATCGGTTCCAATCGCCTCGTTCCACGCTGTCGGCGACGCCGTCGGGACCTCGATTTCGATGTTGTCACCGGTGGATTCGAGGGCGATCGGATCCGTCGGGCCGCTCACCGTCCCGGTATCGACGGTCGTCGACAGGTCGCCCTCGACGAGGACGACGGTGATCCGCTCGCCGTCGATCAGCGGCTGGTCGGTGAGCGCGATCGACGCGTCGTCGAACGCGTTGAACGCGAACCCGTGTTCGATCCGGGTCGTCGGTGCGTCGCGGTACTCGTTGTACGACGGCTCGTAGCGGAGCGTCCGCGTCTCGTGGTCCGTCTCCAGAACCGTTCCCGGATCGCCTGTGTATGTTCCGGTGACATCGGCGTTGTCGATACGGACGGTTCCGGTCTCTCCCGTCTCGAGGGAGCCCGTCGGATTCGGCGGATTCGTCAGAAACGTTCGAGTGGGGTATCGGGTGCCCAGCGTGACCGAGACCGATTCCGATCCGCCGTCCGTCCCCGCGTTCCGCAGGTCCTGCAGTTCACCCTGAACCTGCTGGTTGTGCTCGCTTTCGATGGCCTGATTCTCCGCGGGAACGGCGTTGACCTGATAGAGCGCGAGCGCGGCGAAGACGATCGCGAGCAGGAGGACCGCCCCGATCTGGACGGTCACTGCACGCTCGTCCGGCCACCGTATCATACGCGAGGATAGTCACCCGAGAGTAAACGTCTGGTGGCTACCGAGCGCCGAAAACGTGTCCGATCCGCCGACCGACCTACTCGTCTTCTTCGACGACTTCCGGATCGCTCATCGCGCTCTGGAGGCTGTCGAGTCCGTTGATCCACTCCGTAACGAGTCCGTACTCGAGGTCCTCGGCGACGCTCATATCGAGTTCCTGCTCGTCGATGATCAGCGTCCCCGCCTGTGCCGCGTAGCCGAGTGCGGCGTCGAGATCCTCCTCGGCCTCGGCGTCGGCCGCGGCGCTGAGGTAGTCGCCGACGGTGCCCTCGTCGGCCGGCCCGTTCGCGACGTACTCCTCGGCCGCGAAGAAGACGCAGACGAGACTGGTCTGGACGCCGTCGACGAGGATCAGCTTCTCCTCGTCCTCGATGTCGACTTCGTCGAGGACGATCTCGCGGACGTCGTTGATCTCCTCGAGGGCCTCCTCTTGCTCGAGATCCCCGTCGTCGTAGGCGGCGACGATCTTGGCGATCGCGATCGCCGTGTCGTCCTGGAGGTTCAACAGTAGTCGGGCCGAGTCTTCGTCTTCCGGATCGATGTCTTCGTCTTTGATGCGATCGATCCAGTTCTGCCAGCGTTCCTCCGAGTAGAACTCGGTCGGGGGATTGCTCATACAGACACCTACACCGGCCGCTTGAAATGCCTTTCTCTACACTAGCCGCCTCGAACGAAAGTTTAGCCGCGGCGAACGAATCTCTACGATCCGCGTACGACTCCGCTCGCGGCCCGGATCGGCGCATCTCCGTCGATATCGCCGTCGCTCGAGCGATCGTAATCAGGGATTACCCGTCCCGCCCGAGGGTCGCCTCGGTGTCGATGCCGTAGACTCGCATCGGCGTCTCGACGTGGGCGATCCGAACCGCCTCGTCGTACTCGTTCTCGAGGAGCCACCGGACCCGCCGCGGGACCGTCTTGGGGCCGAGCACGGCCCCCGGTCGATCGGGGTCGTCGATGTAGTCGGTCTCCATCAGGAACGGCTCGCCGCGCTCGGCGGCCGTCTCGAGGCGATCCTTGTCGCTCATGACGCTCGGCGTGGGCCCCTCGAGACGGCCGCCAGCGTAGTGTTTGACGACTCGGTGGGACGGCAGCCCCGCGTCCTCGGCCCAGTCGGCCACCTCGGTCATGTCCTCGCTGGCTTCGGCGTGCAGTTGGACGGCACACTCGAGGTCGGCCCCGCGCTCGAACGCGCGGCACATGACCGCGTTCGAGGCCGTCCAGACGTCGTCGTCGACGTCGTAGTGAGGTCGGCCCGATTTCAGTGCCAGCGCCTCGCCCGACTCGACGTACTCCGCGGCGATGTCGATTCCCGCCTGCATGAGATCGCGGGCCTCGTCGGGCGAAAAGCCCCGCTCGTCGACCAGCCGCGAGATCAGTCCCGGGTGAACGCCGAGGACGGGCCACGCGCGGCCCTCGAGTTCGCTCGAGGCCTCGTCGACGATCTCGATGGTCCGCTCGAACACCTCGCGGAAGTCCTCGCCGGTCTCGGCCTCGACGCCGAGGTGCCAGGAGGGTTTGTTCACCACGAGCAGGTGGGTGCCGCCGACGCGGGCGAAATCTCTGACGGCGTCGATGCCCCGATGACTGTCCGGGTCGAGATGGAGGTGGTCGTCCAGCACCGGCCGATCGTCGATCATACTCGACAGTGGGCGGGTGTCGCTGGAAAGTTCTCCGATCCCGGCGAGCGACGACCCCGACCGTCCGACCGATACCGAGGGATCGATTCGATAGGTAAATGACGGTCGTCAGCCCTACTGGCGAAGGGATCGATATCGAATTATTTCCTCACTGAACCAGTTCTGTCAACAATAGTTATTATGATTCATCCGATTAGCACGAGTGTGTTTCAGTATGAGTGATCGACCATGAGCGAGAACGGAGGAGCGCCGGCCGGCGAGGACCCGTCCGACCAGTTCATCGGCGGGGAGACCGAGGACGGCCCCCGCGTCGAGTTCTACGGCGGCCGCGGGATGAGCGCGTTCCCGATCGCGTTTTTCATCGTGTGGGCTATCGTCCAGACCGCCCTCTGGCGGATCGGCGATACGGGCGGCCTCATCGTCGGCATCCTGGTCGGGCTGATCCTCGGGATGTTCTTCGTCCGGGGGAACTGGCAGTCCTACGCCAACACGATCTTCGAGGGGATGACCCAGCCCGTCGCGGTGACCGCCATCGTGGCGTGGATCTGGGCCGGGATGTTCGCCCAGCTGTTACAGGACGGCGGCTTCGTCGGCGGTCTCGTCTGGCTGGCCGACGCCGCCGGCGTCGGTGCGGCGCTGTTCCCGGCGATCACGTTCGTCCTCGCCGCCGTCTTCACGACGGGGATCGGAACGGGCTACGGCGCGAGCGTCGCCTTCGTCGGCCTGTTCTTCCCAGCGGGCGTGTTACTCGGTGCGAACCCCGTCTTGCTGTTCGGCGCGATCCTCTCCGGTGCGATCTTCGGCGACAACCTCGCACCCGTCAGCGACACGACGATCGTCAGCGCCGTCACGCAGGACGCCGACATCGGCGGCGTCGTCGCCTCGCGGTTCAAGTACGTCATCATCGCCGCCGTCATCGCCTTCGTCGGCTACGTCGTCGCCGGCGGCGCGATGGACGGCCTCGAGATCGGCGCGGAAGCCCAGGAGATCTTCCTCGAGAGCAGCGAGGCCCTCGGTCTCGTCCACGTGATCTCGATGCTGGCCGTAATCGGCGCGGCCGTCGCTGGCCGCCACATCGTCGAGGCGATCTCGTGGGGGATCGTCATCGCGATTGCCTTCAACCTCGTCTTCGGTCTGGCTGGCCTCGGCGATATCGTCATGTTCAACGCGCCCGAGGACGCGCCGCTGGCCCCGCCGCTCGAGCCCCTGCCGATCCTCACGGTCGTCGAGGACCCCGACGCAGTCGGCGTCACCGGGAGCCTGATGAGCGGCGTATCGGGGTTCCTCGAACTCTCGATCCTCGTCCTCCTAATCATCGGCGCGGCCCAGATCATGATCCGCGGCGGCGCCTTCGAGGTGCTGCTCGAGTGGTCCATCGAAAACCTCGCGACGAACGTCCGCAACGCCGAACTCACGATGGTCGGGACCGCGGCGCTGATTAACGCGATCATCACGATCAACACCGCCGCCGAGGTCGCGATCGGGCCCTACATCTCGAAGATCGGCGAGCGGTTCAACCTGAACGGCTACCGTCGGGCGAATATCTTGGACGGCCAGACCGCCGCCATGGGCTACATCTTCCCGTGGTCCGGCGGCGTCCTCGCCGCCTACGGGGCGATGCAGCAACTGCCCGGCGACTACGACTGGTTCGAGCAGTCGATGGTCGTCACGCCGATCGACGTCGTTCCGTTCGTCTTCCAGGGCTGGCTGTTGGTCGCCGTCTTCGTCGTCGCCGCGCTGACCGGCTTCGGTCGCGAGTACGTTACCGACCGCGAGACCGAGGAGGTGGCTCGCGTATGAGCCTCTTCGACAAGTACCTCACCGGCTGGCGGTTCCGGACGTCTCGCCCGGCGCTCGAGGTGGGACGCGAGATCGACGTCTTCGTCGCGGAATCGAACGGCACGTCGGGTCGCGCGTACATCGGTGACACCGAACTGGTCGTCGAGGGCGCCGGGCCGGAGACCGTCGAAAAGCAGGTCCGGGTTCGCGTGACCGAGTTCGACGAGACCACCGCGAGCGGTCGCGGCGAGTTGGTCGCGGTCGTCGGCGAGAGTTCCTACGCCGAATAGCGCTCCGCTCCGGATCGGAACCGACGCTCGTTTTTCGCGGGACTCAGTCGGCGCGACGCGACGACAGCGCCACTGAAAACGTCGCCCCCTGACGGGGCTACGAACCTCCACGCTCGAGCGTAGCGCCTCGAGTCCGCTCTCCGATTCGAGTCCCTCACTCCGTCGGCGGTCTGTCCGCTCGGCCCGGATCGCCCGTCGTGGCTAACGGCACACACCCCCGCAAAAGAGGAGACAGCTTGAACCCTTCGGCGAACAGCCGACGCGCCGATACGTCGGTTTGGGCGGCGCTCAGCGGTCGAGCGTGACCGCGTCGTCGGCCGCGTTCTGGAGGGCGTCCGAGCGGCCGTGCGAGCCCGGTGCGATCGCGATCGTTTCCACCCCGACGGTGCCCGCGTACTCGAGGACGGGTTTGAAATCGGTGTCCCTGGAGACGATTGCGAGTTGGTCGATGGTACCGTCGCCTGCGAGCGCGGTCGCGTCGACGGCGAGTTTCACGTCGACGTCGCCGCTGGTGATGATTACCTCGAAGCCGCGCGCTTCGGCGGCCTGGATGAGGCCGGGCGTGGCGTGTTCGTCGAGGTAAAGTCGGATGACGCCGACGCGACCGAGCCTGCGAGCCGTATCGCGGAGATCGTCGAGGTCGACGTCGAACTCGTCGCGGAAGACGTTCGGCCCGTCGACGAACAGGCCCACCGCCGGCTCTGCATCGGACTCGGCGTCGCCGAACTGGGCGAGACGGGCGCGAACGCGGTCGAACATACTCCGGGATTCCCGGGGCCGCGAGATAGATGTGACGAAACGCGACGGTGCCGTCCCGCGGTGACCCGAACGCACTGATTCCGGTCTCTGTCCCGGAAACGGGAGACCCGTTTCTCGGGGTCGATACCGCTCTTTCAGCACCGGCCTGCACATATTCTCGGTATAAGTGCCTCTACTGTTCAGTTCCTACCAGTAGCTGTCGATATTTTCGGATATAAACAATCTCGAGTTCGATAAGAGTTTACTAATTTCAGGTATTCGTGACTGTCGTCCCATGACACAGAACGGCCCTCCGGACGACGCCGCCGATCATACGTACGACCGTCGATCGATCCTGACCGGTGCCAGTTCGATCGCCGTCGGCGGGCTGATCGGCTCGAGCGGCGTCGCGACCGCGACCCCGAGCCGCGAACCGGGGCCAAAGAAAGACGAGATCCTAGTCGGTATCTCATCGTCGGCCGCGGACGTGGCCGCTGAGGCGCGCGCCGCCGTCCCCGGCGATGCCGACGTGGTTCACACGAACGAATCGATCCGCTACGCCGTCGTTTCCTTCCCCTCGGACGCGCCCGATCGCGCCCGAGACGAATTCATCGACGCCATCACTAGCTCGCCCGCCGTCGAGTACGCGGAATCCAACGCGACGATCGAGTCGCTGCTCGAGCCGGACGATCCCTACTACGACTCTCAGCACGCCCCCCAGCAGATCGGCTGTGAGACGGCCTGGGAGACGACTCAGGGCAGCGAAGACGTCGTCATCTCCGTCGTCGACCAGGGGATTCAGTACGACCACCCCGCGCTCGAGGGCTCGATAGACGACCGGATCGGCGAGGACTTCATCGACAATGACGGCGATCCGTATCCCGCCCGCGGCGCGGACCACGGCACTCACGTCGGCGGGATCGCTGCCGGCGGGACGGACGACGGGACCGGCCACGCCGGCGTCAGCGACTGCTCGCTCCTCTCGGTCCGCGCGCTCGACGAGAACGGCGTGGGATCGCTCTCCGATATCGCCGACGCCATTCAGTGGTCCGCCGACGCGGGGGCCGATATAATCAACCTCTCGCTGGGCGTCGACGGCTCCTACGACACGATGACGTCGGCCTGTGAGTACGCGGCCGATCGCGGCGTCTTGCTGGTCGGGGCGGCCGGCAACGACGGGAACGACCGCGTCTACTCGCCGGCCGCCGAGGACACCGTCGTCGCCGTCTCGGCCGTCGAGAGCGACGATTCGATCGCCTCCTTCTCGAACACCGGTCCGGCGATCGAACTCGCCGCACCGGGGAGCCGACTCGTCTCGAGCGCGACCGGTGACGACTACTCGCGAATGTCGGGCACGTCGATGGCAGCGCCGGTGGTCTCCGGCGTGGCCGGCCTCGCGCTCTCGGCCTACCCCGACCTCTCGCGGACGGAACTCCGCGAGCACCTCCGATCGACCGCCGTCGATGTCGGCCTCACCGACGACGAGCAGGGGTACGGACGCGTCGACGCGGGTGCAGCGATCGAGACCGATCCGTTCTCCGACGGCAGCGGCGGCGCGGGCGAAGAGGAAGAGGAGTCGACCGGCGAGTGCGGCGACGAGACGATCACCGCGAGCGCGAGCGACGAACTCGACGGCAGCGGCTGGTGGGGCGACAGCGATCGGTACAGTTACTCGCTGCACACCGACGACCCCTGTTCGATTACGGTCTCGCTCGAGGGGCCGCACAGCGGTGACTTCGATCTCTACCTGACCACCGACGGCAGCAAACCCACCAGATGGAGCCACGACGAGGCGGCGTCCGGATCGGGAACGACGGCGTCGGTCACGCTCTCGCTCGACGGCGACGAGTCGTTCCGGTTCCAGGTCCACGCTAACAGCGGGAGCGGCGAGTACACGCTGCGGCTCGAGGAACGCGGGCGATAGCGAAGCGAAGCCGGATCCCGCCGGCGGGCCGACTCCGCGAAATCGGACTCGAACCGCGGACCGGTCGCGGCGCTGAGTCCTGCAGTCGGCCGCGGTGCGTTATTTGAAGACGAAGTAATCGCGCTCCTCGCCCTGTACCGAGATCCACTTAGGCTCGGTGAGTTCGCGGACGATCCACTCGCCGTGGTAGCGGCCGAGACCGGACTGCTTGACGCCGCCGAAGGGCGCGTTGTGGTCCTCGTTGATCGGCTGGTCGTTGATGTGGACCATCCCGGCCTCGACCCGGTCGGCGAGCGCGCGGGCCCGCTCCTCGTCCTCGCAGAAGACGGACGCCGAGAGGCCGTACTCGGTGTCGTTTGCCAGTTCGATGGCCTCCTCGTCGTCCGAGAAGGGGATTACGGGTGCGACCGGGCCGAAGTGTTCGTTGCAGGCCGTCGGCATGTCGTTAGTACAGTCCGAGAGGACCGTCGGCTCGACGAACAGGCCGTCGGCCTCGCCGCCCGTCTCGAGGGTGGCACCCGCCTCGAGCGAGTCCTCGACGAATCCGACGATGTCGTCGCGCTGGGTCTCGTTCTGGACGGGACCGAACGTGACGTCCTCGTTCTCGGAGGGATCGCCGATCACGAGCGACTCGGCGTGGTCAACCAGCAGATCGACGTACTCGTCGTACAGCTCCTCGTGGACGAGATGGCGGTTGATCGAGATGCAGACCTGCCCCTGATGGAAGAACGAGCCGAAGGCACCGGCGCGAGCGGCCCGCTCGAGGTCGACCTCGTCGGTGACGATGAAGGGCGCGTTGCCCCCGAGCTCGAGGGCGGGCAGGGCGAGGCTCTGGCCGGCGTTCTCCGCGACGCCCTTACCGACGGCCGTCGACCCGGTAAAGGAGATCACCCGCGGGATCGGATGGCTCGTCATCCGGTCGCCGATGTCCGAGCCCCGACCGGTGACGACGTTGACGACGCCGTCCGGGACGCCGGCCGCCTCACAGAGCTTCGCGATGAGCAGCCCGCCCGTGATCGGGGTGTTCGTCGCCGGCTTCAGGACGACGGTGTTCCCCAGCGCGATCGCGGGCGCGAGCGCCCGCAGGGAGAGGTGCAGCGGGAAGTTCCACGGCGAGATGATGCCGACGACGCCGACCGGTTCGTGAACGATGTGGTTGTCCTTGTCGTCGACCGACGGGGACGGGCGGACCTCCTCCTCGGGGGGCTTGAGGTCCAGGGCCATCTCCACGTCGCCGGTCGCGGTGGCGAACTCGCCCATGGCGCGGTAGCCCGGCGTGCCGGCCTCCGTCGCGAGCAGCCCGGCGATCTCCTCGAAGCGGGCGTTCAGTTCGTCCAACAGGTTCTCGACGATCTCGTCGCGCTCCTCGCGCGGCGTCGCCGCCCACTCGGGCTGGGCCGCCTCGGCCGCCTCGTAGGCGGCGTCGACGTCATCGACCGTCGCCGCCGGCACCGCCGTAAACGCTTCCTGTTTCGCGGGGTTCTCGACGGGAATCGTCTCACCGCTCGCGGCGTCGCGCCATTCGCCGTCGATGTATAGCTCGCTCCAGTCGGCCTGTGGCTCGAGTGCTGGCGTACTCATACGACGCTCGATACGTTATTTTCGGGCTTATGTTTTCGGCAACCGGAGACGATAGGAACCGCCGTTGTAACCGAAATCGGTTATCAGAGCGGCTGTGGGGATCGGTTCGCCGTGGAACCGTCGACCCGTGAGGGGGCGCATCGTTGCGGTCAGCCGACGAAAAGACATTACTACACCGCGGGAGATATGCCGACTATGCCGCTTCAGACGCCGCCGTTACGTGGGATTCACGACGAGCGCGGAGCGAAGTTTACGGAGTTTGGCGGCTGGGACATGCCGGTGGAGTTCGATTCGATTCAGACGGAGCACGCGGCCGTGCGGGAGGACGTCGGGATCTTCGACGTCTCGCATATGGGCCAGATTCACGTCACCGGCCCCGACGCGACCGAGTTGATGCAGCGGCTCACCTCGAACGACGTCTCCCGGCTCGCAGTCGGCGACTCGCAGTACGCGGCGATCACCGACGAGGACGGGATCATCATCGACGACACCGTCGTCTATCGGTTGCCCGACGAGGGCGAGACGCCGGAATCCCGCGGCGACGGCGACGCCACCGCGACGTACCTGTTCGTCCCCAACGCCGGCACCGACGAGGCGACCCACGAACGGTGGATCAGTTACCGCAACGAGTGGGGTCTCGAGGCGACCGTCGACAACCGGACCGACGAGTACGCCATGTTCGCCGTGCAGGGGCCGAACGCGGTCGGCATCGTCGAGGGCGTCACTGCGGAATCCGTCGCCGACCTCGACCGGTTCGAGGCCCGGTACGCGGCGATCGATGGCGTCGATTGCTGGACGGCCCGGACGGGCTACACGGGCGAGGACGGCTTCGAACTGATCGTTCCCTGGGCGGCGGCGACGGACATCTGGACGGCGTTCGACTGTCAACCCTGCGGGTTGGGTGCACGCGATACGCTCCGCATCGAGGCCGGGTTGCTGCTCGCCGGACAGGACTTCCACCCCGACTCGAACCCGCGGACGCCATACGAGGCCGGCATCGGCTTTACCGTCGCGCTCGAGACCGAGTTCGTGGGCCGGGACGCACTGGCGGCGATCGAGGAGGCCGGCGTCGACGAGCGACTCGTCGGCTTCCAGTTGATCGACCGCGGCGTCCCTAGACACGGCTACGACATCACGACGACCGAGAGCCGGGTGATCGGCACCGTCACCAGCGGGACGATGAGCCCGACCCTCGAGCAGCCGATCGGCCTCGGGTACGTGCCGGTCGAGTACGCGGAGCCGGGGACCACCCTGCAGGTCGTCGTCCGCGGTCAATCGAAGAAAGCGAGAGTCGAAACCACACCTTTCATCGACACAGTATAATGAGCTTCGACGTTCCCGACGATAGACGGTACCTGGAATCGCACGAGTGGGCACTCGAGACCGACGGCCTCGTCCGCGTGGGCATCTCCGACTTCGCACAGGACGAACTCGGCGACGTGGTCTTCGTCGAACTCCCCGACGAGGGCGACGAACTCGACCAAGAAGCGGAGTTCGGCGTCGTGGAATCGATCAAGGCCGTCTCCGATCTCTACGCGCCCGTCGGCGGCGAGGTCACGGCCATCAACGAGGCCCTCTTCGACGCCCCCGAACTCGTCAACGAGGACCCCTTCGGCGAGGGCTGGATGCTCGAGATCGAGGCCGACGACCTCGACGAACTCGAGGACCTGCTGACCGCTGACGAGTACGAAGACCAGATCGCCTGACCTGCGGTTCCGTCTTCGATTCTGATTCCCTCTCAGTTCCGTAGCGATCGCGCCGTTCCGTCGTTCGCTCCCCGCCGACTCTCACTCTCTCGCCTTCCCCGCTCCCGAGGCGCTCGCCCGCTCGAGAGGGGGCCGAACGCGAGCGAGACACGCGAGACGCGTGAGACGGAAATATTCTCGACAGGAGGCGACCCGAACACCGCAGCAAAGAACCGGGGGATCCTACTCAAGCGTCATAAGATGCTCGAGCACGTCGTCGAGCGGGGCCGAGGTGACGGCCAGCGAGTAGCCGTCGATGCGCGCGAGTTCCTTCGCGTGATCCCAGAGGTCCTCCTCCTCGAGCCCGTGGAGGATCACGGCGTTCGGCGTCGGATTGATCACTCGCAGCGCGATGCCGACGCCCTCGCCCTGCGTGACGTTCGTGAACACGAGGACGCGGTTCGTGCTCTGGCCGTAGAGGCGAAAGAACTCCTCGCTCGAGAGGCGCGTGATCGCCTCGATGCTGTCGATGACCGTGTGGCCGCTGACCTGCTCGGTGCCGCTCGAGGCCACTTCGGTCGCCTCGAGGTCGTCGTACAGCCGGCGCAGCGGGAGCGACGTGGCGTACTCTCGGAGGTCGTAGACGACGTCGCTCTCAAAGCCCGCCGAGAGGACCCGGCCGTACTGCCGGATGCGCTCGCCGCCGCGGCGCTCGTCGATCGCGAGCAGCCCGTCGACGAGTCGTCCGACGACGCCGATGCCGGGGCTCTCGCGGCGACCGCTCTCGTAGTCGGAGATGACCGACGACGAGACCTCGAGTTCGGCCGCGAGATCCGTCTGTGACACGTCGAAGTCGGTTCGCCACTTGCGCAGCGTGGCACCGGGGTCTTCGCTCAGCGTGATCTCCCCGGCGATCTTCTCCGCGAGTTCCCGTTTCGGTCCGCGTCCGCTCATACCCGACGGTCGCCCGGTCGGGCCAAGTAGCTACCGGAGACCGACCGCCCGGTCAGGCGAGGCGGTAATCGATCCTGACTCGAGCGGCGAGCGCTCGCGGTTCGACGGTCCAAACAATCAAGCCCTCCCGGTTCGAGTCCGCGGAATGTGCCATCGACCGTCGTCCACGTCGCGTTCGCGGGCTTGCTCGGGGTCGCGCTGCTCGGCGACGAGTTCGATACCCGCGCGATCCTGCTCGTGATGGGCTGTGCCGCCCTCATGGATCTCGATACGCTGATCGGCATCGTCGTCCCCGGCACGCATCGCGCGGCGTTACACAACGTCTGGATCGTCGTCGTCCCCGCCGCCGCGTTGCTGTGGGACGGTGCGATCCGCGAGGAATCGGTCCTCCGAGCGCGGTGGGGGACCTACGGTCACCGCGTCGCGTGGGCCAGTCTGGCCGGGGTGCTCTTCGCACACGTTCTGTTCGACGCCTTCTTCAACGGCGTCAACCTCTTCTGGCCGCTCCACGACCGGTTCTACGACCTGTCGGGATCGCTGCTCGTGACCGATCAGCGCGGCCTCGTCCAGACGTTCGTCGAACTCGACGCCGGAACCCTGGCCGAGTCGACGGTCCGCGGAACCACCGAGAACACCCACTACAGAACCGGGTTCGATCCCGCGCGGGACGAGCCGGCGACCGCCGTCGAGCGGATCTTCCCCATCGCGGCGACCGGTGAACGGTTCGTGCTCGTCGTCGCCGGGTTCGGAACGGTGCTCGTTCGAATCGTCGAAGACCGGCGAACCGACTGAGAGTAGCGGGCCAATGCGATCGGCGAATCGGCCGCGGTCGGCGGTTCGGCCGTGTCGCTGTGGGGGCCAGCGGGACGGACGGCTACTCGCTCGCGGCCGGCGGTGCAGTCGTCTCGACCCGCTCGCGGAGCCACGCGATCGCCGCCTCGACCGTTTCCGGATCGGTACTCGAGACGCGGATCCGACCGGGGCGGTTCTCGCTCCGGGGATAGCTGCCGACCGAAACGTCGAAGCGCTCGGTGACGCCCTCGAGCGCCTCGTGGAGCGATCCCTCGGGTGCCGGCGTGTACAGCGTTTCCGCGGTCGACGCTCCCTGAAATTCGTCGGCGACCGCGTCGAACATCGCTTTCATCTCGTCGGGAATGCCGGCGAAGACGTAGACGTTCTCGACGATACAGCCCGGGGCCCACCCCTCGTCGGTGACGATCGGCGTCGCGCCCTCGGGGATCGAGGCCGCCGCATCGATGTCGAGTTGCAGGTCGTACTCCTCGACCATGTCCGGGTTCTCGTCCCGGAACGCGGCCGCCTTCTCGACCAGTCGCTCTCGGATTTCTCCGTGAACGACGAACTCGCGCTCTAAGCCGTCGGCGACGGCTTCGACGGTCACGTCGTCGGGGGTGCCGCCGATGCCGCCAGTGACGATCACGGCGTCGAACGCGTCGCTCCAGCGGTCGACGTAGTCCGCGATGAGGTCGCGGTCGTCGGGAATCGTCAGGATTCGCCGGACGGTGCTGCCTCGGTCGGTGATCCGCTCGGCCAGCCACGACGCGTTGGTGTTGGTCGTCGATCCCGCGAGAATTTCGTCGCCGACGGTGACGATCGCGACGTTCATAGCCGGGGTTCGACGCCCGGCCAGTTATCGGCTCGGGTTCCGGTCGTCAGTCGAGAGGGAACGGTACCGCGTGAGTGGTCACCGGGAACCGCAAATCCGACTCGAAACGCGCTCGAGGCCGTCCGAACCGCCGCCCGTCGTCGGTCGCCAGCGCCACGATTTTGTAAGTCCTGTGCCAAGTGGCCGTATGGAAGTCTTCACCGGCGACGAGCGGCCCGCTGTGTCCCCGTCGCCAAGCGATATCCGTCGACCCACTGGCGCTGCCGCGGTGGGAGAGCGAATCGGTGATCGAACGCGAGACGGATCGGACGCGATACCGATGACGCGAGATCCCTCGCGGCGACCGGGGTGGGGTCGATGGTAGCTGTCGACCTCGCCTTCTCGTTCGGGCGACTCCTCTTCGCCCTCTTCCTGGTCTTCCTGAACGGCTTTTTCGTCGCCGCGGAGTTCGCGTACGTCCGTATCCGACCGACGCAGATCGAAGAGCTCGTCGCGGAGGGGCGGTCGTCGGCGAAGCTCGTCCAGGAGGCCGAGGAGAACTTGGACGACTACCTCGCGACGACCCAGTTGGGTATCACGATCGCCTCGCTGGGGCTGGGGTGGGTCGGCGAACCGGCCATCGCCTCGCTTCTCGAGCCCGTACTGGGACCGGTGCTTCCCGCTGGGACGCTTCACCTGGTCTCTATCGTGATCGGGTTCAGCATCATCACGTTCCTGCACGTCGTCTTCGGGGAGCTCGCGCCGAAGACCCTCGCTATCGCGGACGCCGAACGGATCGCGCTATTGGTCGCCGCGCCGATGAAGTTCTTCTATTACATCTTCATCCCCGGGATCATCGTGTTCAACGGGACGGCGAACTTCTTCACGCGGCTCATCGGCGTCGCGCCGGCTTCCGAACGCGACGAGAGCCACAGCGAGGAGGAGATCCTCCGGATCGTCGCCCAGTCCGGCGAACAGGGAGCCGTCGACATGGACGAAGTCGAGATGGTCGAATCCGTCTTCGACCTCGGCGAGACGGTCGCCCGCGAGATCATGGTGCCGCGTCCGGACGTCGTCACCGTCCGCGCCGGCATGCCCCTCTCGGAACTCCGCGGCGTCGCCGCCAGCGGGAACTACACGCGGTTCCCCGTCGTCGACGAGGATGCCGACGAACCGGTCATCGGGTTCGTCCACGCGAAGGACGTCCTTCAGGCCATCGAGGCCGCAGACGGGGACGACGCGGGCGACGAACCGGCCGGTGAACCGACCGCTCGCGACCTCGCTCGAGAGGTCCTCATCGTCCCTGAGACCCGTCGAATCGACAGTATCCTCGCGGAGTTCCGCAAACAGAACGTCCAGATGGCCGTCGTCATCGACGAGTGGGGTGCCTTCGAGGGCATCCTGACCATCGAGGACGTCATCGAGGAGGTCGTCGGCGAGATCCAGGACGAGTTCGACGTCGCGTCGATGGAACCCTCGGTCGACGAACTCCCGGACGGCCGCTACGCCATGGACGGCGGCGTCCCGCTCGAAGACGTCAACGAGACGCTCGGAACCGAATTCGAAGGCGATGCGTTCGACACTATCGGCGGTCTGGTGTTGAGCCGTCTCGGTCGCGCGCCCGAAGTCGGCGACTCGATCGAAGCCGGCGGCTACGAGTTGACCGTCGAGGACGTGGAGGGAACTCGCATCTCGCGGGTGACCGTCAGCGAGGCCGTTCCGGAGGCCGAAGGGTCGTCCGATTGACCGTCGCCGAGCCCATTCACCGCTCCTCTTTTCGCTGAGGCCTCGGCTGCCGGATCGCCCGAATCGAATTTTCCCTCATTTCGTCCCGGAGACATTTTCGAGTCTCATCCGTAGAGATGCCGCGATCAGTAGGGACCCAGTCGGCCGGTACCACGCGGAGTCTCGGGTCTCGAGACGACGGTTCGATGTTGCAGACGTTCACTCACGAATCGATGACTGTAATCAGACATAACATATATTCGACATCTTTATGTCGTGAGATATACTTCGACCGGGTATGGAACGTCGGGCATTCATCGGTGTCTCCGGTATCGGACTCGGTCTCGCGGGATGTCTCAACATGAATTCTACTGAATCAGACGATACGAACGAGTCACGCAGCGAAACCGACTTAGCTACCGAGAACGAGACAGATGAATCCGCCGAGAAGACGGGCAACGAGACCGATTCGTCGACGGATTCCGAGACTGAGACGGATTCCGAGGAGACCGGCGACGAATCCGTCGACGAGAGCACTGGTTCGGAGCGAACCGTGACGTTCCCCTCCTGTACTCGAGCAGAGGTTACGGGGACGTTCGAAGCGGACGACGTCGCCTTCGCGAGCACGGACTTCTACGAGGACGGGCTGTACGGAAACACCATGATAGAGGACGGGGTCGTGTTCGGCGAAGACGTGGCCGCACCGTTTTCGGGGACGGTCGTGTTCGAGATCAGTGATACCTCGGCCGTTCAGGAAGGGGCCGACGAGATAACCGTCGAGATTCCCGAGTACGGCAGCGACGGGACCGTCATTTCGTCGCTCACGACCGAGCGAGAGGATTATCTCACGGGCGGTTCCACGCACGGGAACCCGAACGGTCGCGAGTGCCTGCGCGAGATCGAACCCGACGACGGTGGCGACGACACTGCCGACGAAGCGAGCGCGACGTTCGAGATATCGAGTCTCGAGACGAACACGCCGATCGACGCCGGCGAATTCCTCGAGGTGAGCGCGACGATCGAGAACACCGGCGGGGCCGACGGCACACAGGACCTCGTGCTGATCGTCGGTCACAGTTCGGAACGGGTCGAACGGCAGGCAGTGAGCCTCGAGGCCGGCGAGCGGACGACGCTCACGACGGGATACGAAACGCCGCCCGTCAATACCGATCAGGAGTTTCCCGTCCGCATCGAGTCGGACGACGACGCGGCCGAACGATCCGTGCTCGTCTACGGAACGAACTGAGACCACCGAACCGCGCCGATCTCCGATTTACAGCCCGAACCGCGCCGCTCGCCGATTACAGCCTGAAACGCGCGACCGATCGGTCGGTGGCCGATCTTTACCGATTCAGGACCACTCGACGATCGGGTCGTCGGTCCCGGCCCGACGGATGTACTCGGTTTGCATCTCGGAGACCGCGTCGTCGAATCGCTCGCCCGCCTCGAGGTGGTCGGCCACGCGGTCGAGTTTCCACCGACTCGGTGTCGTCCGTTCGCTCCAGCGCGCCTCGAGCGGTGTGAGATATCCCTCGATGGCGTCCGACGAAACGCCCTGCTCGCGGAGGCCCCGACGGGCGAACTCGAAGAGTTCCTCGTAGATCTCGGCCGAGTCGGTCGTTCGATCACCGTCGGCGGTGACCCACGCGAGGTCGGCGTCGATCCCGTCCTCGACCGCACCGTAGAAACTCCGTTCCGCTGCATCTTGCTCGAGGGCCGGGAGCGGATGATTGGCTACACACAGACCGCGGACGAGCCCCGCGACCAACAGCTGGAACCCCACGTTCTCGGCGATCGTCGGCTGGGTGGGTAACGGACGGTACTCGAGACGAATCGACCAGCGGTCGCCCCGATCGACCGGCTGGCCGCCGATGACGGCGCGGAGCCACCGCCAGTACGTCCCGCGCTTGTGGTCGAGTTCCCAGAACCGGTCCTCGAACGTCTCGCGATCGCCGTCCGCGAGCCACTCGCGGAGAAACGGCGCACACGTCGGATCGTCGACGAGCCTGTCGACGGTATCTGTCGCGCTCTCGATCCCGTCCGGGAAGCGAACCTTCTCCCACGCCCGGTTGATCGACTGCTCGAATACGGGAACTCGGAGTTCGTGATACGTGTCCTCGAGCAAGCGATGCGGATCGTCGATATCGTACAGGTCCGGCGGTAGCAGGGGCGAGTTCGTCGCTAACGCGAGTACCGGACCGAGCGTCCGCAGGGCGGTATTGTAGTAGCGAGGAAACGCGTCGACATCGGGAACCTGAACGTGTGGCTGGATCGAACTCGCCAGCGACTCGAACAGGATCGACGGAAACGCCCGCTCGAGGCCCGGCACTGAGAGGGTGATCGATCCTCCGGTTCGCTGCAGAACGTCGTTGTCGATCGCACAGTATCGCGGTGAGGGCGTCATGTTCTCCGCGACCGTCATTCCCTCGCTCTCGTCGCCGTCCGTGAGGTAGTCGTCACTGCCCTCCGGCGGCGGTGTCGTCCACATCGCGTCCAGAACGATCTCGAGTCCCGCTCGCTCGGCGGCCCGTTGCACGGTCCGGTAATCGCGGCGGAGCGCCGCCGCCTGCGCCGCGATTCCCTCGCCGTCGAACGGGCTCGGATCAGTGTGCAGCTCGACGTTGTGCACGCCGAGTTCCTTCTCGCAACGGCTCTCGAAGACGGCGTCGGGCACTCGAGCCAGTCGGCCGTCCTCGTCGATCGCGTAGGCCTCGAGTTCGATTCCGAGACCGAAGCCGGGGCTGTCGAGTCGGCCCGCTCGGAGGGCATCGGTGAGACGGGCAGCCTGCTCGTCGACGCGACGATCGAACTCGCTGCGTGCCTCGTCGCTGAGCGACCGCGCGACGAGGTCGATGAACGCCGCCATCATCGGAATAAGGCGGTCCAGTCGCTTAGAGGTAGGGTCGGTCCTGTCGTTCGAGGTCACACGACCCGCCGACGAACGTCGGTGCTGCCGGGAGAGGGGAAACGTCGCGATAGCCGACGAGTCCGCAACCACTAAACGCGACTCGCACCAATCAGTTCCCAATGACCGACTGGACAGAGAAGTCTCTGAATTGTGACCCCAAATTGATGTACCGCCGAATCTGCTCGGAGCTATAATCAAACCGTTTCAAATTACGCTGGAACTGGTGGAAGCTGGGCAGATCTGAGCCAAAAGTCCGCAACTGACTGCATCAACGAGGCGAACTCGTCAGGATCGGCCGATTTAGTAAGATACGCGTTTGCGGTTAACTCGTAACTTTCTCGTACGTCTTCTTCAGTCTCAGAACTAGTTAATAC
The DNA here is from genome assembly GCF_020515625.1 of Natrinema amylolyticum. NCBI lineage: Archaea > Methanobacteriati > Methanobacteriota > Halobacteria > Halobacteriales > Natrialbaceae > Natrinema > Natrinema amylolyticum. Next base: position 303,013 of record NZ_JAIWPJ010000001.1, on the reverse strand, counting down.
GAGTATAGGAACTGGCGTTAATTCTTCCTCATCTCTGATCTCCTTGAGAACTTCATGGCCGTCTTTCTTCGGTAGGTTCAAATCTAACAGCACGAGATCCGGATAGGTGACTCCCTCATATTTCCCTCGCTGAAACAGGAATTCAAGTGCTTCGTTACCATCCATGGTCACGTGAAGCGAGATAGTGGGTTCTGCTTCCTTGAACGCCTCCTGTGTGAGACGAACGTCTCCAGGATTGTCCTCGACGAGCAGGATGTCAAAGGGTTCATTGCGGCTTTGGCCGCTCATAGGAGAGACACCATTGATGATAGTTCAGTAGATGGATTATGCCGGATTTCGTTCTGTAGTGGTAAATGCACCGTCAACAGTATGATGGGTTCTTCAGACGGATGACGTTGGAAATTCCATGTGGAAGGGGTCTATATGAGTACGAACGCTCTGGTCTGATAGCAACTTTGTAACTCCTGATATCCAGACAGATGTCAATAGGAAGGATGACCAAGCCAACGCTCACCCCCCAGATGCCTTATAAGAACGCGTTGAAGACCGAACCATGAGTGTCGTCGCTGAGTTCACAATTCCGGCGGAGGCATTGCCATTCGGAGATACACTCGTAGCAACACCAGACGCGGAAATTGAAGTTGAGCGAATCGTCCCGACGCAGGAGTCAGCGTTACCGTTCTTTTGGATTTTGGGGTGTGATCCAGAGGTATTTATAGAGGATGCTGAAACAGAACAAGATATCTCGCATGTCCAATTACTAGCCCGCGTTGAAAACGGAGCCCTGTTTCAGGCTCAATGGGCTCCGAATGCAAAACTAATCAGAGGAATCAAACGTCTGGATGCGACCATCATCGAAGCCACCGGCACGTCTGAACACTGGCGTTTCGAAGTTCGAACGCAAGAACAGGATACGTTTAATGATTTTCAGGAAATTTTCGAAGAGCAAGGAATTCCCATTGAGTTGAAGCGAATCTATGATCTTACAGAACTAGTGGAAAGTAATTTGCAGTCATTAACATCGGAACAGCGAGAAACGTTGATAGCAGCCTACCAAGAAGGTTACTACGAGAAACCGAGGCAAACCACACAGGAAGAACTCGGTGAGGAGTTCGATATCTCACATCGTGCAGTCTCTGCGCGTCTCCGACGCGGAACCCGAAACCTTATCAGGGAATCATTACTTCCACCTGAGAAATAAGAGAGGCTTCGTTTGATTGCCAGCGTGAGCACTTATAGTCCCATTCCACATGGAATCTTGTTCGTTACCCGTCCTACTAGATTAGTTGGTTCACGATGGACGAAGTCAACAAGTACGTGTATACGGTTGATGAATCGGAGACCACAACGATGGCCGTTCTTCGGATCGTTGCCGCTCTCCATGATGAATCCATTATGGCTCTTCCTTCGCTGTACAACGAAGGAGTCAACCCAGAAGCCCTCAACACACTCTCTTCTCAATTGAGCGAAGGTGCTGTTGAATTCGACTATTATAACTCCCATCTCGTGATCCGCGCCGATGGAACTATTTTCGTTGATGCGGAAAGGGTGCCGAACTAGCTTTTTCTGCTAGTCCATAGTCCAACTAATAACATACGCCTTCACTCTGACTTCCGTCGGGAGCGTTTTTGGCTCCGCAACCACTAAACGCGGCACGCACCGAGTAGAAATATATGGATTGGACCGAGAAGTACCGCCCGACGACGCTGTCGGAGGTACGCGGCAACAACAAGGCCCGCGACGAGCTCGAGGAGTGGGCCGAGAGCTGGGACGACCACCGGAAGTCGGTGATCGTCTACGGCAGCCCCGGCGTCGGGAAGACGTCGGCTGCCCACGCGCTGGCCGCCGACATGGGGTGGCCAGTGATGGAGCTCAACGCCAGCGACAGCCGGGGGGCAGATGTCATCGAGAAGGTCGCCGGCGAGGCCGCGAAGAGTGGGACGCTCACCGCCGGCGAAGCGGGCCGTCGGCTGGTCATCCTCGATGAGGCGGACAACTTCCACGGCAACGCCGACTACGGTGGCTCGCGGGAGGTTACCCGCGTCGTCAAGGACGCGAATCAGCCGATCGTTCTCGTCGCGAACGAGTTCTACGACATGAGTCAGTCGCTGCGGAACTCCTGTGAGACGATCGAGTTCCGCGACGTGTCGAAGCGCTCGATCGTCCCCGTCCTGCGGGACATCTGTCGCCGCGAGGGGATCGACTTCGAGGAGGAAGCCTTAGAGAAGATCGCCGAGTCGACCAGCGGCGACCTGCGGTCGGCGGTCAACGACTTGCAGGCGGTCGCCGAGGAGGCCGAGCGACTGACCGTCGACGACGTAGTGACCAGCGAGCGCGACACCACCGAGGGGATCTTCGACTTCCTCGACGAACTTATCAAGGAGAAGGACGCCGAGGGCGCACTGCGGGCCTCCTACGACGTCGACGAGACGCCCGACGATCTGCTCAACTGGATCGAGGACAACGTCCCGAAGGACTACGAGGGCGCGGAACTGGCCGACGCCTACGAGTTCCTCTCGAACGCCGACCGCTGGCTCGGTCGCGTTCGGGCCACACAGAACTACTCCTACTGGCGGTACGCGACGGACAACATGACCGCCGGCGTCGCCGCCTCGCGCCGGGGCGACAAGGGCGGCTGGACCCGGTACGGCCCGCCGAGCTACTGGTCGAAACTCGGTCGCACCAAGGGGACGCGGAATACCCGCGATTCGATCGCCGAACGCATCGCCGAGCGAGAGGGTGCGAGCGTCGCCACGGCCCGCCGAGAGATCTTGCCGTTCCTCTCGGCGATGACACACCACTGCAAGAACCGCGATCTGACCGTCCGTATGGCCGCGGCCTACGACCTCGACGAATCGGAGGTCTCGTTCGTCACCGGTAGCGGGAAAGATACCAACAAGGTCCAGTCGATCGTCGAAGACGCCGACGAACTGAAAGCCGAGAAAGCGGTCGAGCACTCCGGCGACGCCTTCTTCGAGGCCGATCGGTCGAGCGGCGACGGTGAGACAGTCACCGCTGCGACCGACGAGAGCGGCGACGACGCCGACGACTCGAGCGAGCAGCAGGCGCTCACGGCGACGACGTCGGACGACGGCGACGACGCCGAAGCCGCGGCGGACGGGACGGCATCGACCGACGAACCCGACGACGATCAGTCCGGCCTGAGCGACTTCATGTGACGCCCCGCCGAGCGTCGGAGCGCCGACTCGAGGGCTCGGCGGCTCAGGGGATCGAGAGACCTGCGTTCGGTTTCTATCCCCAAAATATGTCTATATATTGAATGATCGACACTATTACGTCGATGAACGGTGAGAGTGACTCTTGGTGACCCGCCGAATGACTGACCCACATAGCTGCCCGCTCTGTTCGGAGACGTACGACGACCGCAACGACCTTCGCGTCCACCTCGAGGTGAAACACCGGAAATCGGAAGTCGTCTCCTATCTGGTCGAACTCGACGCGGCGGTGACCGATATCTCGTCCGATCACGAGTCGACGACCGTCGACGAAGAGCCACAGGCACCGTCCGCCTGATCGAGTGCGAAAACGGATCAGCGATCTTCTACCGGGAGTCGATCGAGAAACGACGACGACAGCGCATCGCTGACGCCCGCAGCGAGGGCACGCGGTTCGGTATCTCCACCGATTTCAGTCCCGTCCAGCGGCGGGACCGTCTCGACGGGTGAGCCGGTCATCCGCTCGAGTTCGTCGGGGTTGGTGCGTTCCGCGATGGTTTCGCCGGCGTACTCGTTGACGACGATCCCGCAGACGTCGATTCCGCGGTCCTCAAGCGCGTCAACCGAGAGCGCGGTGTGGTTGAGCGTGCCCAGCCCCGACCGCGTGACGACGACCGCCGCGGCCTCGAGGTCGGCGACGAGGTCGATCACCTCCCGATCGCCGGCCAGCGGGACCCGCAGGCCGCCGATCCCCTCGACGATCGGGACCGAGGTCGACTCGATCTCGCGCTCGCAGGCCGCACGAATCGCCTCGTACTCGAGGTCTTCCTCGGCGACCTCGGCCGCGACGCGCGGCGCGAGCGCCGGCTCGAGATAGCGAGGACAGGTCGCGGCCGCGGGATCGTCACAGGCCGCGGCGACGAATCCCGCGTCATCGTCGGGCGGGTGCCCGGTCTGGGCCGGTTTGATCGCCCGCGCGTCGTAGCCTTCCTCTCGGAGGAGACGGGTGATTCCGGCCGTGATGACCGTCTTTCCGACGCCCGTTCCGGTGCCGACGACGGCGATCGGCCGCTCGGCGCTCACAGCAGACCCACCTCCTCGCCCGCGGCGCGAAACGCCTCGAGGCAGGTGATGATGTCGCTCCGGTCGTGGGTGGCCATCGGGACTACGCGGAGGCGGCTACTTCCCTCCGGAACCGTTGGCGGTCGAATCGCGGGCGCGACGACGTCGCGTTCGCGGACCCCGTCGGCGAGAGCGATCGCGTCCCGCCGATCGCCCGCGATCACGGGGAGGATCTGTGAGTCGCCCCATACCTCGAACCCCATCGACTCGAGCCCGTCGCGGAGGTGGGCGACGTTCTCCCAGAGCTCCTCTCGCACACCGCCGTGGCGGGCGACGTGGAGCGCCTCGCTCGCCGCCGCGGCCGCCGGCGGCGCGAGCCCGGTCGAGAAGACGAACGAGCGCGCGTCGTTGAGAATGCACTCGATCAGGTCCGCGCTGCCGGCGACGTAGCCGCCCTGGCTCGCCAACGCTTTCGAAAGGGTCCCCATCTGAACGTGGATCCGGTCCTCGAGCCCCTCCGCCTGGACGACGCCGCCGCCGTCCGCGTAGAGGCCCGTCGCGTGGGCCTCGTCGGCCATCACCCACGCGCCGTGCTCCTCGGCGGCGTCACAGATCGCCTCGAGAGGCGCGACGGTGCCGTCCATACTGAACACCGAATCGGTGACGATCAGCCAGGACTCGTCGGCCGGCTCGCGGCCGTTTCGAGCCGCCCGCTCGGCTCGGTCCTCCAGTTTCGATCGCAAGCTCGCCGCATCACAGTGGTCGTAGACGACCGTCTCGGCGTCCGTGAGTCGGCAGCCGTCGATGATGCTCGCGTGGTTCAACTCGTCGGAGAAGACGACGTCCGGCTCGAGCGCCGTGATCGTGCCGACGTTCGCGGCGTACCCCGACGAGAATGCCAGCGCGCGCTCGGTGTCCTTGACCTCGGCGAGTTGGCGCTCGAGATCGCGGTGGACCATCGTGTCGCCCGTGACGAGTCGGCTCGCGCCGGCACCCGTGCCGACGGTCGCGGCGGCTTGTCTGGCCGCGTCCTGTATCCGCTGGTCGTCGGTCAGTCCTAGGTAGTTGTTCGAAGCGAAGACCAGCGCCTCCGCCGCGTCGAGGACGGGTAACTCGCCGCCCGAGGGCTCGGCGAAGTAGCCGCGCTCGGCGACCCGATCGACGGGCGAGAGGGCGCGTTTCAAGTCGTTTTCCTCGAGGGTCTCGAGTCGGCCCTCGAGGTCGAACCCGCGGTCGGCCATTCGGCTAAACGGTCTCAGCGCCACGGTTTGACTCTCACGGTTCGGATCGCTCGGCCGATTCGGCGTATCTGCGGCTCGAGCCAGTCGATACGCGGCGGGCTCGGGTATCGTGGATGGTCTTGCATCGAAACGAGAGTTGGACGGGATCAGAAGCCGGGCATCAGGTCGGCCGGGCCGAAGACGCCGTACTCGCCCGCGCGATTCCGTCGGACGCCGGCTTTCAGGTAGCCCAGCGCGGGCCCGTTGACGTTGGCTTCCATGCTCGTCTCGTCGCCCAGTTGGAAGGTGTTGGTTGCCGTCTCGCCGTCGAACGTGCGTCCGGTCACGCGGACCGTCGTCGTCGTCGGCTTCTCGTCGTTGCGCACGTCGAGGATCCCGCCGACGGTGACGTCCTCGGCGTCGCAGACGCCGGCGCGCTCGAGCAGGACGTCGTCGGCGTGTTCCATGTCCTCGAACTCGATGACGCCGTCGTGGTCGTCGATGATCTCCTCGATCTCGGATTCGGAGAGGTCGCGGGCGGTCTCGATGTCGTACTCGGGGAGGTGCGCGATGTCCTCGCGGACGGTGCCGCGGTTGTCCTCGTAGCCCGATTTCAGGCCGACGCCCCACCAGATGTCGACGTCGGTGACCTCGACGAACGACTGGGCGGCCAGCGCGGCGGCACCGGTCAGCAGGCCGGGCGTCGCGCCCGCGCCGCAGATGAAGGTGATACCGGCGTCCTCGAACTCCTCGCTCCGGTCGTCGAGCATGTCGATCACGCGTGAGCGCTTGAGGACGTCGATCATGACCCCGGAGTAGCCGCCCTCGGCGAATCGGTCGGCCGTCCGCGGAATGAAGTCGTGTTCGTAGTTCGGGAGAGCGAGCAGGACCGCGTCGATCCGGTCGCCGCGGTCGATGATATCCTGAATCGGATCCTCGCTGGAGCGGGCCTGGCTCGAGGCGACGACGCCCCGCTGTTCGCCGTGTCGTTTGACGCCGCCTTCCGTGGACGCCGTCCCCGTTCCTCCGTCCGTCGCCACTTCGCTGTCGATATTCCCTTCCGTCGCGGCCAGCAGTTCGTCGACGTCGAGGCCGTCGAAGTCGACGGCGACGCCGTGGCGGTCACACGCCGCGACGGGCGTCAGCGCGTCCTTGTGCTGGCTCACTTCGAGTGCTCGTCGGCCGATGCCTCCGGTTCCGAGTACCGCATACGTGATTTCGTCCATGTGTATCGATGTCGGTGAATTCGTGATCGGGAGTCGTCAGTCGTCGCTCGGTTCCACGCCCGCGCTCGCCGTCTCGGTCGACGACTCCGGAGCGTCGCTGTGACGGTCCTTGACCGCTTCGGGGTCGAACTCGTTCGCGTCCATATTGGGTTCCAGCCCCGCGCGCTCGACGATCTCCAAGTCGTCGCCGGGCGACTGGCCCTCGGTCGTGAGGTAGTCGCCGGTGAGGATGCCGTCCGCGCCGGCCTCGAGCGGCAGGTGTTGCTCGTCGGGTTCGAGATTAACCTCGCGGCCGCCGGTCAGGCGCACCCGTGCGTCGGGGTGGAGCAGTTTGTACACCGCGACCGTCTTGACGATCTCCTCGGTCGTGATATCGACGCCCTCCTCGGCCAGCGGCGTCCCCGCGACTGGGTTGAGGACGTTGACCGGCAGCGAGGAGACGCCGATGTCCTGTAGGGCGATGGCCGCCTCGACGCGATCGGTTGGGGTCTCGCCCATGCCGAGGATGACGCCGGCACAGAGGTCCATACCGGCCTCCTTGGCGACCTCGAGCGTCTTCACTCGATCCTCGAAGCTGTGGCTCCCGATGATCTCGGGGAAGTAGTTCGGCGAGGTCTCGATGTTGTGATTGTAGTGATTGATCCCCTCCTCGGCGAGGATCGCGGCCTCCTCCTCGGTCAGGATACCGAGGGAGGCGTCAACCTCGAGGTCGCACTCATCGCGCACGCGGCGGATCGACTCGAGGACCTCCGCCCACTCTCCGGGGCGATGTTCCTTCGAGACGCCCTTTTCGGCCACGACGATGCCGAAGCGCTGGGCACCGTCGCGTTCGGCGCGTTTGGCGGCCTCGAGGATCTTCTCGGGGCCGAGGAAGCCGTAGGTGTCGATGCCGGTATCGAAGTGGACCGACTGCGCACAGAAGCCGCAGTCCTCGGCGCAGTCGCCCGCCTTCGCGTTGACGATCGAGCAGGCGTCGACCGTGCCGTCTCCGAAGCGATCGCGCACGGCCGCGCCGGCCTCCGCGAGTGCGTCGACCGGTTGGGCCATCAGCGCCAGTCCGTCGGTCCGATCGAGTCGCTCGCCGGCCATCACCCGCTCGAGCGCGTCGTCGACCGTCTCGTTGCCAGTCTCGTAAACCACATCTCTAGACGCGGTTAACGGAAATATAATGTTTTTGGATGGTCGTTCTGATCGGACGGTCCTCGAGAGTCGTTCTGGCTGGCCGACTTCGGAGCGCGTGATCGACACTGACGTCGCGGAATCAGCCCGTCCTCGGCAAACTATCGGGACGTTCACGTCGGTTCCCTAACGTTTGAATAGTGTTGTATGGTATCGTGAAGTATGGCAATCAGTATCTCCGAGGATCGATTCGAGGACGTTCCGGATTTCGACTACGAACCGCAGTACGTCGACGTCGGCGATCTACGGATGGCGTACGTGGAAACCGGCGGTGATGGAGAGAGCGAGGAGTCCGACGAAACGTTTCTCTGCCTCCACGGCGAACCGACGTGGTCGTTCCTCTATCGGAAGATGATGCCCACCTTGGCCGAACGCGGCCGCGTCGTCGTCCCCGACCTGATCGGCTGCGGGCGGTCCGACCGATACGAGGACCGGGACGCGTACTCCGTCGAGATGCACTACGACGCGTTACAGACGTTCGTCGAGGAACTCGATCTGACGAATATCACGCTCGTCTGCCAGGACTGGGGTGGCGTCCTCGGGCTCCCGCTCGCGACCCACCAGCCCGAGCGGTTCGCGCGCCTCGTCCCGATGAACACCGGCGTGCCGGACGGCACACAGGAGATGAGCGACAGGTGGCACGAGTTCGCCGAAATGGTCGCGACCGCCGACGACCTCGACATCGGTAGACTCGTTCGCAACGGCTGCTACCGCGACCTCTCCGAAGAGGTAGTCGACGCCTACCGGGCGCCGTTCCCCGACGAACGGCATATGGCCGCCGCGCGGACGTTTCCCGGCCTCGTTCCCACGTCGCCCGACGATCCCGGGGCGGAGCTGATGGCCGAAACGCAGGAGCGCCTCGGCGAGTGGGAGAAACCGGCGTTCGTGCTGTTCGGGAGAGAGGATCCGATCACGTCTCACGACCGCGATCCGCTCCGACACCACATTCCGACCGCGACCGAGCAACCCGACATCTGGATCGACGAGGCCGCACACTTCCTGCAGGAAGACGCCGGCGAGGAAATCGCCGAACGTATCGTCGACTTCGTCGATCGAACCTGAATCGAGCGAGACGGTCGAACCGAGCCGACTCGCTATCGCGGCGTTTCGGCACCCCACTTCTCGAGGGCCGTCGCCAGTTCCGGATGGTCGTCGGCGTAGGTCTCGAGGTCCTCGCCCGCCATCGAGGCCTCGACGGACTGTCGGAGCGCTTTCGCGCCCGCGTGCGTGCCGTCGGGGTGGCCGTGGACCCCGCCACCGGCCTGGACGATGATGTCCGTCCCGAGCGCGTCGAGCAACTGGTCGACCACGCCGGGATGGAGCCCGCCGGAGGCGACCGGAAGGACGGGCTGCAGTCCGTGACAGTCGCCGGTGAGCCACGCGTTGATCCCCGGGGTGTCCTCGTTTGCGAGTTTGCCCAGTCCCGCGGTCCCGGTGTGGATGTGATCGACGCCACAGAGGCGGGCGATCTGGGCGATGACGCGCATCGAGACGCCGTGATGGTCGAGCCGGTCGAAGGCGGCGTGCATCGCTCGATGGGCGTGGATCGCCAGCCCGTGATCTTCGCAGCGCTCGCGGACGCTCTGGACGGCCGCCCAGCCGCAGGTGATCACGTCGACCATGACGAAGCCGCCGCCGTGTTCGGCGACGAGGTCGACGCGCTCGAGCATCTCGGTGGTCTCTGCGGTGACGTTCACGAGGTAGTCCTTGCGCTCGCCCGTCTCCTCCTGGACGCGGTCGCGGGCGGCGAGGCTCTCGGCGAGTCGATCCCGGAAGGGATTGAAGTCCTGATCGGTGAGGTTCTCGTCGTCTTTCAGCAGGTCGATACCGCCGCGCCAGGCTTCCTCGCCGATTCGGGCGTGGGCGTCGGTCGAGAGACCCACCTTTGGTTTCGGCACCGTCGCCAACACCGGCCGCTCGCCGGCGTCGAGTTTCTCGCGGGCGACGCTCGTCCCGAACTGGGGTCCCGGAAACCCGCTCGTGATCGATTCCGGCCAGTCGCAGTCCTCGAGTCGGATCGAGTCGACGGCCTTCATCCCCAGGATGTTGCCGGCGATACACGAGAGGATCTGTGGCATGCTGCCGGCCTCAAACAGTTCGACTGGGTAGGCGACGGTGACCGTCCGTCCGTCGATACCGCAGGCGACTGCACCGAGATCCGTCAGTTCGTCCTCGTCGACGTGCAAAGCGGCCCACGTGCCGTTCGAGGACTCCGAGGCGACGCGGCTGGCCGCCGCCTCCATCGACATCCCGTCGGCCGGCTCGATCGCGAACTCACAGACCAACTCCGTCGCCGCGGGCTCGTATCCGAGGTCCAGGAAGTCGTCGTACTCGATCCCAGTCATGGTACCATCCCACGTACACCGTATCCAGTAATAGTGCTTGTGCCGGCCCGCGAACGGCCGTCGATCGGAACGTCGCTGCTGCGTCCTGTCTCGAACCGTGATTTTTCTAATCGTCGTCTCTGAATCCCGAATACTGTTTATTTGTCAACTTCCGCTACCGTCGAGAGCCGCTGACGGCCGGTACACTAATACGTCACTTCTCTCATCTATCCTGACTGAGAAAATTCCGAAAATTAAAGTCGTGTGATAATCTACTAGGAGAGAACGGGTCCATGACAGACAGTACAACAGACAGTCCGGGCGACGGCGGGTTCGACGTGGGCTCGAGCGCCGACGAACTGTTCGGAGAGTTCGAGGAGACCGACATGGGTGACCAGGACCGGACGGAGTCGGCGGTGGAGGACGAAACCGACCGGCCGGAAACGGGTGGTATCGAGGACAGGACGGCCGCCGCCGTCTTCGATCAGCTCCGGACTGAAGGGGCTGATGAAGGCGGTGCCGACGATGTACTCGCGGACGAGAGTCCGGACGACATCATCGCGAGCGCGGACGAACCGGAGTCCAACCCGGCGACGTCAGTCGACGACGAGTTCGTGGTCGATGACGGAGAGTTGACAGAGTTGCTGCTCACCGACCGCACGAAAGATCAGGAGTTCCTCTGGGTCGACGCCGACGAGTCCGACGATCCACGGGACAACGAGTCCACTGATCTCACCGGGACGGACGAAGAACTCGAGCGAGCCGACGCGGAAACGCCGTCCGTCGACGGTGACGACGACTCGGACGCACCGACAGCGACTGCTCCCGGAACCGTCGACGAGTCATCCGACGGCGAGTCCGGCGTCGAGAACGGGTCCGCTGATAGCGAGTCCGCCATTGGAAACGGGTCCGCCGATGCCATCGAGTCCGATGTCGCTACTGTGACTGACACAGACTCGGGGAGCGACACCGCAACTGCGGTCGATGCCGACGCCGCTCCTGAGACGCCGTCGAACCCGAGCGCCGACACGGCGGCCCGGAGCGACGACGCGGGCTCGAGTCTCGACCCCGAGTCGGACGCGCCAGCAGTCGACCCAGGGCCGACCGACTGCGATGGTGACGACGCGGAGAGCGATACCGTCACTGAGGAGACCGAGGCTGCAGACGCCGAGACCGAGACTGAAACTGAAAGTGAAACCGAGACTGCGGTCGACGAGACAGAGGACGCGACCGCAGCCGACGACGAACCGTCGGGACTACTCGGCCGGCTGCGATCGCTGCTCGGCGGGTTGTTCTGAATTCACCCTCGGTCGCTCTCCCACCGAACGGACTGTTTTCGATGCCGACGTCGCGGCGCTTCCGTCCGCGGCGGTCCGTACCGATGCGTCTCGACCGCCTCGACTCGTCGCTCTCGAGCGCGTCACCCCTCGGGATGCCACGCGAGTCCGGCCCGCCGGACCGTGTACGACTTCCCACCGCACTCGGGACACTGCGTCCCGCCCCTTTCCGGATCGTCCGGTCGCTCCGGGATCGTCTGCTCGGAGCCACAGCGATCACACTCGAGCCAGACTGGCATACCGACGGTGACGCGCCGGGCGACTATGATCGTACTGCGAGAGAGTGACGGGGAGCCCTCGGCAGTCTCGGTACCGGCGACTCGGGAACTACGTGGCTCGAGTCGAGTCGCGTCGAAAAAGACGAGATACCGCGCGACTGCTCGCGACCGCGCGGCGGACGCGAGCGCGAGACGGCAGCGTTACGCGAGGAACTCTTCGATCTGGTCGGCGACTTCCTCGGGAGTGTCGCCGACGGGGACGCCGGCGTCGTTGAGGGCGCTGATCTTACTCTCTGCAGTGCCCGTTCCGGAGCCGGAGACGATCGCACCGGCGTGGCCCATCCGCTTGCCCGGCGGTGCGGTACGGCCGGCGATGAAGCCGGCGACCGGCGTGTCGACGTAGTCGTCGATGAACGCGGCCGCTTCCTCCTCGTCCTCGCCACCGATCTCACCGCACATGACGATGGCGTCGGTGTCGGGATCGTCCTCGAACAGCTCGAGGGCGTCGACGAAGTCGGTGCCGATGATCGGGTCGCCGCCGATACCGATGGCGGTCGTCTGGCCGATACCACGGTTGGTCAGGCTGTCCACGACCTGATACGTCAGCGTCCCCGAGCGGGAGACGAGACCGACGTTCCCCTCGGCGAAGATGTTGCCGGGGAGAATGCCCAGTTTGGCCTCGCCGGGCGTGATGAGACCGGGACAGTTCGGACCGATGAGTCGGGTATCGGTCTCGGAGAGGCGCTTGTTGACTCGCGCCATGTCCTGGGTCGGAATGCCCTCCGTGATCGCGACCGCGAGGTCGAGATCCGAGTCGAGCGATTCGAACACCGCGTCGCCGGCGAACGCCGGCGGGACGAAGATCACGGACGTGTCCGCGTTCTCCTCGTCGACGGCCTCGTGGACCGTGTCGTAGACCGGCACGCCGCTGACCTCCTGGCCGCCCTTGCCGGGGACCGCACCGGCGACGACGTTGGTGCCGTACTCCATCATCTGTTCGGCGTGGAACTTGCCTTCCCCGCCGGTGATGCCCTGTACCACGACGCGCGTGTCGTCGTCGACTAGTACGCTCATTGGTCGTTCACCTCCCCAGCGTACTCGACGGCACGCTGGACCGCGTCCTCGAGGGTCTGTTCGACCGTCACGAGGTCCTCGTTGAGAATTTCCATGCCTTCCTCCCAGTTGGTCCCGGCCAGTCGGACGACGACCGGCTTGGGGATCTCGTCGAACTGCTCGAGCGCCTCGTTGATCCCGCGGGCGACCTCGTCGCCGCGCGTGATGCCGCCGAAGATGTTGAAGACGACCGAATCGACGTTGTCGTCGGAGAACACCATGTCGAGCGCGTTCGCGATGCGGGCGGCCTTCGCGCCGCCACCGACGTCCAGGAAGTTGGCGGGTTTGCCGCCGTAGTGATCGACCAGGTCGAGCGTCGTCATCACGAGGCCCGCACCGTTGCCGATGATGCCGACGTTGCCGTCGAGGCGGACGTAGTCGAAGCCGTACTCGTCGGCCTTCTGCTCGAGTTCGTCGCCGCCGGCCGCTTCCTCCTCCATCTCGGCGAGTTCGGGCTGGCGGAACAGCGCGTCCTCGTCGATGTTCATCACGGCGTCGGCCGCGATGACCTCGTTATTGCTGGTGACCATCAGCGGGTTGATCTCGGCGTCGGCGCCGTCCTTGTCGTCCCAGAGCTGGTAGAGCGTCGTGAGAACGCTCGAGACGTCGCGCGCGATCGACTGATCGACGCCGGCGTCGTAGACGGCCTTGCGGGCCTGGTAGGGATGCATCCCGAAGGAGGGATCGATGTGTTCGCGGGCGATCGCCTCGGGATCTTCCTCGGCGACCTCCTCGATGTTGACGCCGCCCTTGGTCGAGACCATCGCGACGGGTTTGCCCTCGCCGCGGTCCATCGTGATCCCAACGTAGAGTTCGTTCACGAAGTCGACCGCTTCCTCGACGAGGACGCGATCGACGTGATACCCCTTCAGATCCATGCCGAGGATCTGGGAGGCCGCGTCCCGAGCCTCGTCTGCGTCCTCAACGAGTTTAATTCCGCCGGCCTTGCCTCGGCCGCCGACCTGTACCTGCGCTTTCACTGCGACTGGATACCCGATCTCCTCAGCCGCGGATACGACGCCGTCGACGTCGGACGCGAGCTGTGAGTCCGGCGTCGGAATCCCGGCATCGGCGAAGACGTTCTTCGCCTGATACTCGTGTAATTTCATGCCATTCGAACGGGCGTGCCGACCTTGCTTAAATCCTGCCAGTTTCCACTCGCCACCGGAGATCGATCGACGTGTATCGACTACACCGGGTGCGTTACCGCCGTACCGTTTTCTCATCGCCCCTCTTTGTGTGGGTTTTCAACTGAAGGTGGGTGTGACCTTCCCGCACGTCCGAACTCGGTCCCGAATTCCCACTACGAGTAGTCGTTTTTCCAGTAGTACGAATCCGAGTAAATTCCGATCGATCGGTCCGTCGTGGGTGAAGCTCGCACGATCTCATCGTATTTTATGGTTCGGGAAGTCGACCGAACGACGGATCGACGGGATCGACACAGCATTCAAACGTCTGCCGGCCGCTACCTCGAGACGAGGCGCACCGTCGTGAGGAACCCTACCGCAACGCATCGAACGTCGGGTTGGGTGTCATCGATAACGACCGCCCTTCGGTTTCTGGTCCACAGTAACCTCTTCATCTCGCTGGCGACGGTCAGCGTCGCCGTCACGACCGTCCTCCTCGCGGACCTGCCCCTCGAGCCCCTGCCGCTGTTCATCGTCTTCGCGGCGACGATGTTCGTCTACACCGTCAACCGGTTCACCGACCTCGAGGAGGACGAACAGAACGTGCCACAGCGCGCGGCCTTTACCAAGCGGTACGGGACGCTCTGGCTGTCCGCGGGAATCGCGCTCTACGTCGCCGCGGTCGGAATCGCCGTCGCGCTCGCGCTCCCCGGTGCGGTGTACATGCTCCTCCCGCTCGCGGTCGTGTTCCTGTACTCCGTCGGCGGGGTCAAGCAGATCTTTCTCGTGAAAAACCTCGTGGTCGGATTCGCCTGGGGCGCGATCCCGCTCGGCGTCGGCTACTACTACGGTCAGTTGCGCTCGCCGGAGATCCTGTTTCTCTTCGCCTATATCACGACCATGATCACCATCGCCGCGGTGATCTTCGATGTGAAGGACATCGAGGGCGACCGCGCGGAGGGGATCCCGACGGTCCCCAACCTGTTCGGTCCGCACCGGACCCGCATCCTGTCGCTGCTGGCGACCGTCGCCGTCGCAGCGGCGGTGGTCGCCCTCGTCGTCGGCGGCGCGGTTCCGCGCGAGTTCCTCGTCGTGCTCGCGATGAACGCCTACGTCTGTGCGTACGTCCCCTTCGCGACCACCGACCGCGGCCCGCTGTACTACGGGTTCGTCGTCGACGGCGAACACGTCTTTCTCGCCGCCGTCGTCCTCGCGCTCGAGTGGCTGGTCTGGTGACGCCCGCGGTCAGTCGACTGCGGACGCGATAGGTCAGCCCTCGGAACGGAGCGCCGCGACGGGACGCACCCGGATTGTTACTCGAGGACGGCGAACGAAGCGTATGGCAACCACTGGCGAATCGGAGACGGCGGATGATCCGTTCGTCGAGCGGGTGGTGAAGGCGGTCGTCTCGATCGTCGTGTTGGTGCCCGTAACCGTGTTTCTGGGGTACGGCGGCTGGATCGTCCTGACGCTTACGGCGACGTTCGGCGGCTACGATCCGGAGACGGACGACGGCGCTCTCCTGCGAAACCGATTGCTGGCGTGGCCCGATCGCAACAGAGCGGTCATGCGCACCGACGGGCGAGCCGAACTCCCGTTGAAACCCTGACGATCCCGGCTCTCTGGCCGCTGCTATAGGAGCGGCTTCGCCGCCTCGAGCGGACGATCCCGGTGCCCTTCCCCGTGATGAGAATCGTCGGTGAACTCGGGTGACGGGTCACTCGTCGGATAGATTTAGCTCGACGCGCGACCGTCGATGTCGGCGTCGGTCGCGGATCGGGAAGGGGACGGCGTCGCAGTCAGTTCGGGCGAGGCGTGTTCTCGCGAGGACAGCGGTCGCTATCGTTCGGCCGTCGATACTCGGCGTGGTCGGCTCAATCGCGATCAGATTCGCTCCAGTCGCAGTCTTGGCACTTCCAGCCGGTGACGAGTTCGGTGACCGACGGCATGTAGACGACCTTCAGTACGTTCCCGCCGCACTCCGGGCACTCCTCGTCGGCCTCCTCGATCGAATCGACTTCCATCACGGAGTCGCCCTCGACGAGCTCCGCGAGTTTTTCGGCCGTCACCATTCTCCCCTGAACGACGCGATTTTCGCTCACACTCGGGATACCGGACGCGATGCCCTAAGCGTTTCCTGATCCGATCGCCGCCTCGAGGCGGACTCGCGGCTGATGCGCTCTCGGTTCGGCTCGGAACGAACGACCGATTCACCGACGACTGCTGAGAACGAAAGGCGGTTCCGGGGCGGGTCGGAACCGGAGATCGGCGTCGCACCGGCCAGCCGTATCCGTCGGCCTGCCTCCCCCATCCGGTGGCCGTCTGCGGCGTTCGAGGATCTCCACCTACCGCATCGTAGTCGTCGGGACGAAACGGTATCAGTGTATTCCGTACACCGCGTGCACGGCGTGCACGCGCCGCGATCGGTCCGCCACCGACTGCTATCCGTCGCCGATACTCGCCGCCGGCGGCTACTCGTCGATATCCATCTCGGTCGCTCGCTCCGCGAGGGTCTCGAACCGACCGATCGCCCACTCTCTGACTCGCGCGTCGGTCGACTCCAAGAGCGCCGTCGGCAGTCCGCTCTCGTCGTGGACACCGATCTGGACGGCGTCGTCGACGACCCCCAGATAGAACGGGATCTCGTCCTCGACGATCGAGACGGAAAGCGACTCCGCATCGACCATCGCCGCGAAGGTGTCCGCGATCGCTGGGTCCGTCCGCAGCGTCTCGGCAACCGACTCCGTGACCAGCAACTCGAACACGGCCCCCGATTCGATGGCCTCCCGTGACGTCTCGAGCGGGTTCGCCCCCGTCGCGGGCAGTATCGCTCTGACGTGTGCCGCGTCGGCCAGGCTCGCCGCGTGACGCTCGACCGGAGCGTAGGGGTTCGCCGTAGTGGACTCGACGACCGTCGCGTCGACCAGCCGCTCGAGATCGAACCCGAGTTCGGTCGCCGGAATTCGCTCGAGCACCGGCCGCAACCGAATCGCCGCTCCGACCCGGTCGACGGCCGTCGTCACTGCCGTCGCCACGAGGGCACCGGCCGACGTGAGCTCGTATCGTCGGTCCCGTTCGCGGAGCAGCCCCCGCTCCGCCAACCCGTCTAAATTCCGTTGGAGCGTCGTTCGCACGACGTCGACAACCGTTCGCAACGCGTCTCTCGAAACGTCACCCTCCGCTGCCAGCGTCTCGAGGATCCGTACTCGGGTCGGTGAGCGTGTGACGTACTCGAGCATCTCGATCTCGTCCCCCGTTCGATCACCCATCACGTTTCGGTTCTCCAACTGCGTCTACTTTATCGCACTGGCCCTGCTGGGGGCTCCGACCGCATGCCGGCGATCCGACCGATCGGCACGAGCGAGCGCTGTCATCGACCGGGACGCCGCGATCGGCCTGTGTCTGCGGGCACAATCGTATAGAACGTCACGCCCGAACGATCGGGTATGGAGACGCGATGGGCGACCGTCGACGGCGTTACCCTCGAACTGCCGGCCGATAGCACTGTCAGCGAACTCCGAGACGCGCTCTACAAACCCGACGACGCGGCGCTGGTCGCGGTGACGGGTGATCTCGTCTCGGTCGTCCACGACGAGGACCGACCGCTCTCCGAATTGGTCGCCGGCTGTGCCGAGACCTACTACTTCCGCCGACCGGACGGCCCCGAGCGAAACGGCGTGCTGGCCGCGCCGGAACTCGAGGACGCGCTGGACGGTTCGACCGAGCACCGAGGGGACGCAGAGACGACGTTCCAGCGGCCCGGAATCGATCACTGAGCCGCCGACTCGATTTCGACCGGGTCGCCGACGCGGAGCGTCTCGCCGCGATCGGCCTCGAGAACGCGCGTGATGATCATCAGCGAGTAGTAGTGGTCGAACGCGTCGGCGTCCGCCCACTCGGGGAACGTTTCCTCCCGCTTTCGAACGAACTGCGACTGAAACTCCGCGATCGGCTCCCCGGTATCGGGATCCCGCTGCGGGACGACACACCGTCCACAGGGCGTCACCCCCTCGAACCGAACGTCACCGATCTCGAACGCCGGCGCGTCCGCGCCGACAAACCGATCCTCCCAGAACGGGTCGACGCCTGACACCTCGATGTTCGCCCGGATTCGCCGCCGAGCGCTCTCGACGCTCATTTCGTCGAACCAGGACGCGACCGTCTCGAGCGTCGCCGTACTGACGACTGACGGCCCCATCTCACGCCGATCGACGAACCCCAGCGACGTGTCCCGCTCGAGCGAGAGCTCCGCGTCGAAGAACTCGCTGAACCAGGATTCGGCGGTCTCACGGTCGGCCTCGAGATCGAACTGCCGTTCCTCGCCGTCGGGCGTCTCGACCGCGAGCGTGCCCGTCACGGGATCGTACTCGGTATCGAGCGCGTGCACTCGATCCGTCCGCTTGCCGTTGAAAACATCGCCGTCGGGATCGAACAGCGCGAACTCCCTGTCGTGGGCCAGCGTTCCGCCCTCGAGGACGTCGGCCGCCTCGAGATCGATGCCGTCGAGCCCCTTCACCGGATAGACCCTGAGCCGGTTGAGTCGTGCCATTACCGCCACGTACCGGCCGGTCCCCTATCAGTCTTCTTTCGAACGGGATCGAATTGCAACGCGCGTTCACGGCTCGGCGGTCTCCCACTGCCGGCTATCGATCAGCGGCCGGATCGATCCCAGAGAGTGACTACTCGCGGGGACTCCCGCGCCGCGCTCAGTCGATCGTCACGACGGGATCGCCGCGCTGATCGAACTCGACCGTTATCTCGTGGTCGGCGTACGAAAATCCGATTCGACCGGATCGACGCTCGCCGGATTCCGTCGTCGCAAAGATCGCTGCGAGCGCATCGGGATCGACCGCCTCGAACAACGGTGGTAACGACAGTGGATCGGCGTCCTCGAGCGTCGCGACGCCGGTGACGATCCGCTCGTGCACCTCGTCGGTGTCGACTGCGAGGGATTGGCCCATTGGTAGCTACCGCCACATCGCTCTATTAATAGCTTGCGGAACGTTCGATCGCCGTGGTCATTGCCAGACGCGCCGGCTAATGGTACCGTCGCGATCTCGGGTCGAGTTGAATACCGGCGGTATCCCGTTGCTCACTCGGTGTCGAGTTCGAACTGTTCGTTCTCGGAGACGGCGTTGAGAACGATGCTCGTATTCGACTGATTGATATCCGGATCGGTGATTAGCGTCTTGATCTGGTCGTTCATGTCGTCCGTATCTTTGAACTTCCCGATGGCGATCACGTCGTAATCTCCCGTAACTTCGTAGACGGAGATCATCTGGCGGTGATCCTTCAGCGTCTCCGTGATCTCGGGGAGCGCGTTCCCTTCGGCTTTGAGTTGCATGACGGCGGTCACGTCGTAGCCGACCGCGTCGTAGTCGATCTTCGGCGTGTAGCCCTCGATCACGCCCTCGTCCTCGAGATCGGAGAGGTGGTTCGACACGGTGGTGACGGAGACGTCGAGTTCCTCGGCGAGACTTCGCAGACTCGCGCGGCCGTCGTCGAGCAGTTCGTTTACCAGATCTGAATCCAGGTGTTCGTAGGTCATTGTTCGGTATGAAGCACTCCTCATACTAGGGGTTTACGAATATCCAGTTCTATCCGCTTCTTTTGAGACGGTGTTGTAATGTGTGCGCACAAGTCGTGCAGAGGTGCGAATTGGTGAAAGAACACTGACCCGCTCGTCGACGGTTGCCGGAGACGAACTTCGACGAAGTCTCCGAAACGAGAGCGACGATGGGGGAATTCGGTCTTCGAACTCATGAAAAAACCTCTCCAAAAAAGATTATATTTCTGACATTATTTCATAGCGAACGGGTCATACGCCACTTTACACCCGTCGCAACCGGGTTCACGGAGACGGAGTCGTAACGAGGCGCTGTCTCTCAAGTTCGATCGCCGGAGAACCGCGCGATATCAGTGACCGCTGGGAGACGGTTATGACTCGCGGACAATTCCATGAGCGCAGTCATAGATCGGGCGAAGAAACGGCCGGTATGACCCTGATATTCGTGGGGGCGATCCTGTCACTCTGCCTCCTCCCGTCGGTCTGTTTCCTCGGATTCTGGTACGGGCTCGTCCGCATGCAGCGGAGTTCACTGATCGCCCGCACGAGCGATCGCGCGGGTCACACTGATCCCGCAGTCACGTGGGGCGACGTTATCGACGCGTACGCCGATCCACAGAAACGCCTCTTTGGGCCCCCATCCGATTCGCAGACACCGGCGACTCGCGCCGATCAGTGTTCCGCGTGTGCCGCTGACAACGACTCGGTCGCGTCGTTCTGTCAGAACTGCTTTCGGAAACTCGAGTGAGACGCTCGACTGCTGCTCCTCGGACTCGTATTCGTTTCGATCGAATCGCTATCCAGGTACGACGTACAGATCGAAACCGTAGACTGGAGTGACGAAAGTATCGACACTCGCTTCGAGAGACTCCGTGTGTTCCGGCCGGGAGAGACTCGAGCATTGTCTGACTGTGAATCCGATTTGGAATTTGAACTACTCCCAAACGTGTTCGCTACGCTGCACGCAACTGATCTCTTTCAAATCCAGGGTTGCATTTCCGGCTCACGAAATGGGTTGCTGAGAAATGCTCCGTCTGGGATTTGAACCACGCGAAACGCTCTCTATCGCTCGCGTTTCTCTACTTCAAATCCCATCCGTGCGCGCTTCGCTCACTCACAAACGTTCGTTCGCTGTAGTGCTCCGTCTGGGATTTGAACCCAGGTCATCGGCTCGAAAGGCCGAAATGATTGGCCGGACTACACCAACGGAGCGATCTGTGCTCGCACCGGGCTCGCGTCACCGCGTTCAGCGAACCGTCGGGGCGTGCTTCGCAACTGGTTGTTGCCGAGGCCTAATGAAAAACGTTCCGTTCCGGGCCCGCAGTGGCACGATATCACGCACGTTGACCCGTTATTTCACCGACATCAACCGGTGTTTCCTTCGAGAACGGCGACCGATCGCCCCTTACTCTCGGTCCGGACGAATCGACGAGCCGGCGATGTCCGTCGAGAGCGCCCCCTCGAGCCCTAACAGATCGACGAGCGTCGGCGTCACGTCAGTGGCGTCGACGGGCTCGTCGCCCTCGAGCGCAGGTGCGGCCGGGCCGCCGAGGCCGAACGTCCCGAATGCGGACTCGTCGACGCGGCCGTGAGAGCCGCTGACCTTCGAGGCGTCGAGCGAGACGAGTCCCTCGTCGCCGAAGAACAGTTCGCAGGGATCGAAGCCGGGTTTGGCGTGGATGTCCATCTCGGTCGCGTACGGCGGTGCGTTCGCGCGGTCCGTCCACCAGTAGTACTGGAACCAGCTGTCGGGATCGGCCACGAGGACGAACTCGCCCGCGTTCGGGTGGTCGATCCCGCGCTCGGCCTTGCTCGATTCATCGAGAACGGCGTCGACCCCCTCGAGTCCTGCGAGCGTGTCGCGAGCGGCGTCGGTCGACCCGTCGTCGGCGTAGACGTGGGCGATCTGATGGTCGACCATGGCGAATGCGTCCGAGGCGGCGACGTCGACGTCGCCGTCCCCGTCGGTCTCGAGGAGGTCGGCCTCGCGAAGCGCGCGGTTCGGGAACACCGGCCGATCCACGTCGTGAAAGCCGTACTCGCTGACGAGCGTGAGGACGGTCTCCTCCCAGCGGTCGGTCTCGGCGAGGTCGTCGAGAAACGCCGCGAGCAGATCGTCGACGACGGCGAGTTCCTCCTGGAAGGCGTCGCTTTCGGGTCCGTCGCTCTGGCCGACGTAGTCCAGATGCGGGACGTAGATCCACAGCAGATCGGGATCGAAGCGATCGATCGCCTCTCGCGCGGCTGCGAGGATCCAACGGCTCCCCTCCTCGTTCGCGCCGGGGCCCCAGTAGTTGTGCAGCGGGAAGTGGCCCAGCTCCTCGCGGAGGTCGTCGTAGAAGCCGTCCGGATTGGTCCAGCAGTTCATCTCGAGGATGTCGTTGTTCTCGTCCTCGATCGGCGAGGGGGTGACCGCGACGTCGGCACTCGTCCCGATCAGGTGCTGGAAGTTCAGGACGCCGGTGGTCAGCCCCGCCTCGTCGCTGGCGGTCTCCCAGATCCGGTCGCGACCGTTGCGGTCGCGCTCCCAGAACTCGGCGGCGTCGCGCTCGCGGTCGTACTCGCCACTCGAGACGTCGCCGTGCTCGCCGGGACCGCGCCCGGTCGCGAGCGTCGTCTGGGCGGGCACCGTGACGGCGGGGAACGGCGGCCGGAGGTCGGTCACCGATTCGGTCGGGAAGTGCGACTCAAGGGTCGGCGTTCGCTCGGCGTCGATATGGTGGGGTTGGAGGCCGACGACGTCGAGGACGATCGCGCGGCCAGCGGTGTCGGTCGTCTCTGTACTCGGTGATTCAGTCATCGTTCGCGGTATGGGCGATGTGGGTGGGGGTGACGGTCATGGCGTTCGGGTTCGATGCGGGAACGGGAGAGCGGACGGTCGTCGTCAGCGATGCCGCTCGGCGTAGTCGTATAGTCGATCCAGCTGCCGAGAGAAGTCGTGTTCGTCCACGCCGATCGGGGCCTTGAAGAACGACGCGAGGTGGGGCTGGAGCCCGCCGTCGTCGTGTTCGTCGGCGTGGGCGACCAGCCGCACCAGATCGAGGACGAGCGGCGCGGCCAGCGCGGAATCGGACCCTTCCCAGGTGAACTGCATCTTCATTTCCGTCTCGAGAAAGCCCTCGAAGTGGATGTAGTCCCAGGCGGTCTTCCAGTCGGCCAGCGACGGGGTGTAGTCGATTCGAACGCGGTTGTGGCCGATGTCGGGGAGGATCGAATCGAGCACGTCACCCTTGCTCGCGAGCTTGCCCGCGGCGTTCGCCTCGTCCTCGAGGACGAGGCCGTCCTCGTTGCCGAGGATGTTGTGGCCCTCCCAGCTCATTACGTGCAGGTTGCGCCCGGCGAACATGGGCGCGAGCGCGGATTTGACGAGCGTCTCGCCGGTCTTCGCGTCGCGGCCCATGTGGGGGACGCCGTTTTCGGCCGCGAGTTCGCGGACGCCGCCGAGTGCGTTGCCCGTACTCGGCGTGAAGTTGACGAACGGGTGGTCATCGACGATCGCGGCGTAGGCGTAGAGGACGCTCGCCGGGAGGTCGCGGTCGTCATCGTCGATCGCTCGCTCGAGGGCGTCGCGAGTGTCGTAGCGCTCCGGCTCCGCCAGTTCGGGTTCCGTCGAGGCGACGTTGACGACCACGAGGCGATCGAGGTCGTGCGTGTCGCGGAAGGTCTCGTAGTCGTCCCGGATCTGATCGACGACGTCCCGGATCGACAGGCTCTCGTCTAACCGTTCGCTCTCCTCGGAGACGGCCGCACCGCAGTTGACTGCCGTCCCGACTTCGATCCGCTCGTCGATGGCGGCCAGATCGTCCTGGACCGACTCGAGCGTGTCGGCGTCGGGAACGCCGTTCCGATCGCGCTGGCGCTCGGCCCGTGCGACGAGCGACTCCGATTCGATGTCGTGACCGCCGAAGACGAGTCCCTCGACCGGCGGGAGATCGAGACTCGAGACCGGGTCGCGTTCCGTGACCATCCCGGTCGTGTCGGTCAGCCCCTGGGAGATGGCGCGGGCACCGACGATGGACATCGTCGCGACGTTCCCTCGAGCGCCGACGAGCCAGACGCCGGTTCGCTCGTCGTCCGCCGACTCCGTCCCCTGGCTCATCGGGAATCGTTCCGTCTGGACGGGCGGGTACAGTCGAATTCCGACCTCCGTCGGTCCCCGGGACTACCGGATTCGGCCACACGCCACCGTCCCGCGGCCATCGCTGGTTCGATTGGGAGCATTCCCACGAGAGTGGTGGGCGGACGGCTTTCGTTATGACTCGCGTAGCGGAAGTAACACGGTTTTGCCCGGTCGTAACACCGTATTCCGCCGCCGGGACCAGTCAACGGCCCGTCATCAACCTCGAGTTTGTCGGTCGAACGACCGGCAGCACCAAACCGTTTACTCGTGGCACGGCCTGTATGCGAATTATCGATCCGCATATGCATATGGTCTCGCGCTCGGCCGACGACTACCGGCGAGCGCGGCGGGCGGGTATCGAGTGCTGTATCGAGCCCGCGTTCTGGAGCGGTCAGGACAAACGCAACGCCGGCTCTTTCTTCGATTACTTCGAGCAGATCATCGAGCACGAGACCGACCGCGCCGACCGGGCCGCCGGCATGGACCACTACGTGACGATCGGCCTCGAGCCGAAGGAAGCCAACTACCGCGACATGGCCGAGGCGGTCGTCGACCGGATTCCGGAGTACCTCGACCGAGACCCGGTCGTCGGCGTCGGCGAGATCGGGTTCGATCAGGTCACCGACGACGAGGAGTGGGCGTTCCGCCGGCAACTCGAGATCGCCGAAGAGCGCGAACTCCCGGTCATCATTCACACGCCCCACACCGACAAGCCGTCGGGCACCGAACGCATCGTCGAGATCATCGAGGAGATGGGCGTCACCCAGGAGCGGATCATCATCGACCACAACACCGAAAACACGATCGACATCTCGACGCGGACGGACTGCTGGATCGGCTTCACGCTCTATCCCGGGAAGATCGAGACCGAGTCGGCGATCGACCTGCTCGAGGAGTACGGCACCGACAACATGATTTTCAACAGCGCGGCCGACTGGGATCCGTCCGATCCGCTGGCGGTGCCGAAGGCCCGCGACACGATGCTCGACCGGGGCTGGGATCGCGAGGAGGTCCGCAAAGTGGTCTTCGAGAACCCCTACGAGTTCTTCGACCAATCGCCGAACTTCGACTACGAGGCCTGACGATGCAGTTCGGCTTCTCCACCAACGCCTTCCGGGAGTACCAACTCGAGGACGCGATCGAGGCCATCGCCGACGCGGGCTACGATGGCGTCGAACTGCTGCTCGACGAGCCGCACCTCTATCCGCCCGACTGCACCGACGACGAGCGCGAGCGCGTCGAGAAAGTCCTCGAGCGGAACGACATCGCCGTCAGCAACGGCAACGCCTTCATGCTGACCGCGATCGAGGGCTTTCACCACCCCTCCTATATCGAACCGGACGAGGAGTACCGACGGAAACGGATCGACTACACCCTCGCGGCGCTCGAGACCGCGGCCGACCTCGGCCTCCCCTACATCTCGATCGAACCCGGCGGGCCGATTCCCGAGGGCAAGTCCCGCGAGTGGGCGATGGATACCTTCGTCGACAGTCTCGAGGAACTCATCCCCACGGCCGAGGACCTCGACGTCGACCTGCTCGTCGAGCCCGAACCCGACCTGCTGATCGAGACCGCAGACGAGTTCCTCGCCCTCCTCGAGCGCGTCGACTCGCCACGCGTGCGCTGTAACTTCGACGCCGGCCACTTCTACTGCGTCGGCGAGGACCCGGCCGAACTCGTCGAACCGCTCTGGGACCACACGAGCCACTACCACCTCGAGGACATCCCCGCCGACCGGACCCACGAGCACACCCGACTCGGCGACGGGGCGATGGACATCGACGCCTTCCTGGGCGAACTCGAGACACGGGGCTACGACGGCTTCGTCACCGTCGAACTCTACCCCTACGAGGAGACGCCGATCGAGACCGCGCGGGAAGCGATGGACTACCTCGAGGAACGCGGGTGGGCGTAGGGTGGCCGGCGGCGTCCGATCGGGAACCGACGGAGACGGCGACTCGGGCGCGCTCGAGGAGACGGATCGGGACACCGGCGGCCGAGCCATCGCGGGCGCGTACGCCGAACTGGTCCGCCTGCCGAACCTCTTTACGGCGCCGCCGGACGTGCTCCTCGGGGCCGCGCTCGTCGCCGCCGCCGGCCACGAGCCGCTGCCGGTCACGGTCGCGGGACTCGCGGCCAGTTCGGTGCTCCTCTACGCCGCTGGGACGACGCTCAACGACGCCTTCGACGCGCCCGTCGACGCTCGAGAGCGGCCCGAACGTCCGATTCCGTCCGGTCGCGTCTCTCGGCCCACCGCGTTCGGACTCGGATTCGCGCTCCTGGTTCTCGCGGTCGGGATCGCGTTCGCCGTCGCGGGCGGCCCCGCCGCCGTCGCCGCCGGGCTGGTCGCCGTCGCCATCGTCGCCTACGACGGCCTCCTGAAGGGGACCGCCGCCGGTTTCCTCGCGATGGGGACGACGCGCGGGCTGAACGTCGTGCTGGGCACGACCGCGGCCGGGGGTGTGGTACTCGGGGCACCGGTTCGACTGCTCGCCGTCCCCGCCGTCGTTACCGGCTACATCGCTGCCGTCACGTTCATCGCCGCTCGAGAGACCGAAGGCGGGAATCGTGGGGCCGTCGCGGTCGCCGCTCTGGGTGCGGGCGCAGCGGCGCTCGCCGTCGGCTGGGTTCTCGTCGCCGTCGGTCCGGCCGCGCTCGAGACGGTAGCTGCAATCGCGTTCGCCGCCGCGTTCTGCTGGTGGGTCGGCCGACCCCTGCGAGCCGCGTACGCCGATCCGGTGCCGAGCACCGTCGGGCCGGCGGTCGGGGCGTGCGTCCTCGGGCTCGTGTTACTCGACGCGGCCTTCGCCGCGGTGGTCGGGATCCAGTGGGGGATCGCTGCCGCCGTCTTTCTCGTTCCCGCGGTGGGCCTCGCTCGCGTCTTCGACGTGACGTGACTAACCCACGTTGGCAGACGTGACTACCCACGCGTG
Organism: Natrinema amylolyticum; assembly: GCF_020515625.1. Taxonomy (NCBI): domain Archaea; kingdom Methanobacteriati; phylum Methanobacteriota; class Halobacteria; order Halobacteriales; family Natrialbaceae; genus Natrinema; species Natrinema amylolyticum. The sequence continues at coordinate 276,412 of NZ_JAIWPJ010000001.1, read as the reverse complement.
GCGGCGCACTGTGACGCTGCGGTGGCGCACGACGTACGACCGGTCGCTGAGCGCGCTTCGAGTATGACGGGCCAACGAATTAGTGGCCGTCCGGTGTACGAGGCGCAGACCGATGGTCAAACTCGCTTTTTCGACGAACGCGTACACGCGCCGCTCCCTCCCCGAAGCCGTCCGCCGAATCGCCGACCACGGTTACGCCGGCGTCGAACTGCTCGGCGACGATCCCCACGCCTACTTCCCCGACTTCGATGACGCCGATCGCGACGCCGTTCTCGAGGCCCTCTCGGACACCGGCCTGGCCGTCTCGAATATCAACGCGAACACGGCGATGGGCTACTACGACGACGCGCCGCCGTCGGCCTTCTTCGAGCCGAGCGTGATCCGCGCCGACGACGAGGCCCGCGAGTGGCGCGTCGAGTACACGAAACGGGCGATCGACCTCGCGGAGACGGTCGACTCGCCGGCGGTCTGTCTGGCGACCGGCCGCCCGCTGCCGGGAACGATGCCCGACGAGGCGCGCGACTATCTCCGCGAGTCGCTGCACGAAATCCTCGACTACGCCGAGGCCCGCGATATCGAGGTCGGCATCGAGTTCGAACCCGAACTGCTGATCGAGAACACCGACGAGGTGCTCGCGTTGATCGACGAGATCGGCCGGGACTCGCTCGGCGTCAATCTCGACGTCGGCCACGCCGCCGTCTACGGCGAGGACGTCCCGGAGAGCATCCGCGCCAGCGCCGGCTCGATCACTGGCGTCCACCTCGAGGACATCGTCGGCGGCCGCCGGGGGAAACACTACCACCGAATCCCCGGCGAGGGCGACCTCGATTTCCGCGCGATCTTCGACGCGCTCGCGGACGTCGGCTACGACGGCTTCGCCACGCTGGAGCTCTACACCTACCCCGACGAGCCCGACAGCGCGGCGCGGGAGGCCTTCGAAGCGCTCGAGGCGTACGTCTAGCTCGCCGGCGTTTCGAACGCCCCCGGACTGACCGCCTTCTCAATCCTTTTTACCCCCTGCGACCATTCCATCGAGCATGAAATACGTCCGCTTTCGCGATCCGGCCGGTGCGGTCCGCCGCGGCGAGTACGAGAACGGGACGGTTCACTTCGCGAACGAGAGCTACGCGCTCGCGAGCGACGATATCGACGTGTTGCCGCCGTCGGAGCCCTCGAAGGTCGTCTGTATCGGACGCAACTACGCCGACCACGCCGACGAGATGGGGTCGGACCTGCCCGACCGACCGCTGCTCTTCCTGAAGCCGCCGAACGCGCTCGCTGGTCACGGCGACACCGTCACCGCGCCGGCCGGGAAAGAGCGGATCGACTACGAGGCCGAACTCGGCGTCGTCATCGGCGAACAGTGTCGCCACGTCCCCGAAGCCGACGCGATGGACGTCGTCGAGGGCTTTACCTGCCTCAACGACGTGTCGAACCGCGAGGACCAGAATCGGGAGCAGAACTGGATTCGCGGCAAGGCGTTCGACGGGGCCGCACCGATCGGACCGGTGCTCGCGACCCCCGACGAGGTTCCCGACGACGCGTTCGTCCGATCGCGCGTCAACGGCGAACTGAAACAGGACGGCTCCCGCGAGCAGCTCATCTTCTCGATCCCCGAACTGATCGCAGAGATCACGACCTATCTCACCTTAGAGCCAGGCGACGTGATCGCGACCGGAACGCCCGAGGGCGTCGGCCCGCTCTCCGACGGCGACGAGATCGAGATCGAAGTCGAGGGCGTCGGCACGCTCGAGCACTCGATTCGACTCCCCTGAGGCCGCTCGAGATGCGGGACGTGATCGATCGCGAGTCGAACGCTTTTCACCCCGCTCGGGGAACGGACCACTGATGACGATCCGATTCGACGCGGTAACCGTCGACTGGTTCGGTCTCGCGACGGTCCGACTCGAGGGCCAGACCGGCGTCGTCGTGTATATGGATCCCGGTCCCGAGGAATACGGCGTGCTGGACGGTCGCGAGCCTCGAGACGGAGATCTGATTCTCGTCAGCCACGGCCACCACTACGATCCCGAGTCGATTCGACGCGTCGCGCGCGAGGACGCGTTGGTCGTCGTCCACGAGGCGATCGATGCGAGCGAGATCGACGGCGTCGCCGAGCCTCCGGCGGACCTGCCGTTCGCGGTCGAACGCGTCCGCGCGGACGAATCGTTCGTCCTCGGACCGCTCGACCTGTTCACGACGCCGGCGTACAACGACCCCGCCGGTCCGCACACGGACGACGGGATTCCCTATCACCCCGAGGGACGGGGATGTGGTTTCGGCGTCACGATCGACGGCATCACCGCGTTCTGGCCCGGCGATACCGACGTCCTTCCGGTTCACGACGCCGTCGACGCCGACTGCGTTCTCCCGCCGATCGGAGGGACGTGTACGATGGACCGTCACGGGGCCGCGTCGCTGGTCGAGCGGATCGAGCCCGACCTCGTGGTTCCAGTCCACTACGATACCGTCCCCGCGATCGAAGCCGACGCGGACGCGTTCGTCGTCGACGTCGCGAGACGCGGTATCCCGGTCGCTCTCGACGAATAGACAGCGGAGACGACCGTGCCGAGACCCGTTCGGTCGCTCGAGCGACGGTCGCGGTCGTCCGGCGGTCACGGGAGCGGCGGAGACGGTCGGGACACCGACTCGAGACGCGATCAGACGCCCATCCGCGACCAGGCGAACACCGCGATACCGACGAGTATCAGCACTGCGAACGCCGCCCACTGTCCGAACCCGGTCTCCGCGATCGGTGCGAAGAAATCAACGAGACCGCTCCCCTGCAGGAGGCCGAGGCCCAGTACCACCATGGCACCGATGGCGATCAGGCCGATCGTGACGCCCTCTTTCATCATCCACGCGGCCTCGTCGGCCTCCTGTGCGTTGGTGGTCGTCGGCTCGTCTATCGCTTCTTCGTCTGGCTCACTGTGCAACGGCTGTTCGCTGTCGTTATCGTTCGCCATGTCACCAGTCTAGCGGATAGAACCCGCCACAGACGGGAACCGGTTGCACCTGCAGTCACAGGGCGTCGTCGCCGTCAGCAGCGCGATGGTCCTCGCGCTGGGCGAGGTCCCGGTGACGCTGCTGCTCTACGTCGCTGCAGTCCTCGCAGTCACCGAGATCTTCTTCTACCCGGCCAACTGGTACGTCGTCGAGAAGAACCTTCCCGAACCGTTTCGCCCCTCGCGCGCTTGGCACGCCTACTACGTCGTCAGTCTGATTCTGGTGTTGCTCTTCGGGGCGATGGGTGCGGCGGTTCGGCTCGGATCATCGGCTAACGCCGTCTCCGCATTCTCGATTCGGTACCCACGGTGGTACCGCGTAGGCGTTCCGATCGTCGAACAGCGGACCGTGAGCGATCGACTGGGCGACACCTCCCTACCATCTGAGTTGGAATTCCGACGGCTCCAAAGAGTTAGTGTCGCAGTCGGCGACGTGTCGACTATGCGCGGTGACCGCTCTCGACGCCGGGGCCGCGGTCGACCCGGCCCGTCGTACTGCACCGACTGCGGAGCGTCCCTCGAGCCCTCGATGCGCTACTGTCCGAACTGCGGCGTCGCGATCGGTCGCTCGAGCGGGCGGTCGCGATCGGCGACATCGACGTCGCGGTCGGGTACCGAACGCCGACCGCGAACGGACGCGAACCGCGACGCGAGTCGGACGATCGACCGCACTGTGACCGATCGGACGGACCGCGACCGCCTCGAACGTCGAATCGCCGCCGCCTCGCGAGAGGGGTGGCGACTCGAGCGCGACTGCGGCGACCACGCCGTGGTAGTCCGACGGACGGTCGGGGACGTCGCCGATCACCTGGTGGTCGCGCTCGTGACCGTCTGGTGGACGATGGGGCTCGGGAACGTCCTCTACGGCGCGTACCGCTATTTCGACGACGCCGAGCGGATGGTCGTGCGAGCGGAGCGGGTCGACGTCGACGAACCCAACGACGCCACCGCCGCGTCGACGCTCCGTCCGCGGGCGACCGCAGCCGTCGGGTGGCTGCTGGCGGCGATGACCGTCGCGCTCGGCGTCCAACTGGGGCTCTCGGCGGTGAGTCTCGTCTTGGTGACGCTCGGACTCCTCCTCGCGGTCGCGGGAACGAGCGTCCTCCCGTCGGTCAGTCGCCGCCTCGAGGCCCGCCACTCGGTGCTGACGAACGGACGAACGCATACGATAGACGAACGACCCGTCGTCGGGCCGGAGACCCCGTGTGTCGCGTGTGCCGGCCCCATCGACCGCGGGCTCGAGCGGACCTACCGCGAGGAGTTTTGCGTGCTCGGCGTGCCGGTGACCGCCACCGACGGACAAAACTACTACTGTCGGCGGTGTGCGAACGCGGAGTCGGCCGCGACCGGCGCGGCCGATCGCACGGCGGTCACGGACCCGACGGTCGACGCGTCATCGACGGCGTCGCGGTCGGACCGAGAGTCGGACTCGGACCGAGCCTGAGATCGCGATCGCTCACGACGCTCGATCGCGCCCGACGGAATTATTTCAGAGGACGCCCATCTCACTGAGACGTTCGGGGAGGTAGGTGTCCGTCACGAAGTCAAGCCCGTGAGACGCCAGTGACTGCTGTTCGGACTTCTTCCCGAGGTCGAGTTGCAGTTCGATCTGCTCCTCCCAGTAGTCGGTCTGGAAGCGCGGGTCCTCGAGTTCGCTCTCTAAGGCGTTGATGTCCGAATCCGAGAGCGGGTCGGTCGGCAGTTCGTACTCGACGATGTCGGCGGGCTGGATGCCGATGAAGTCCGCCTCGGGCGTCGCCAGATACTCCGAGAGGTGGGCGGACTTGATCGAGCCGTAGGCGACGGAGCCGTAGATGCGGTACGACCACGGGTCACCGTCTGTAAAGACAGTAACGGGGAGATCGAGTTCGTCGTGCAGGCGCTTGGTGATCCGACGAGTCGCCCGCGCGGGCTGGCCCTTGAGGTGGACGACGAGAGCGTTGTACTCCTCGTCGAAGCCGTTCTCGACGAGCCGGTCGCGCATGCCACCGGTCTCCACCGCGAGGATGAAGTCGGCGTCACTGTCGAGGAACTCGATCGTATCGGGGTTGTTCGGAATCTGATAGCCCCCCTCGCCGACGTCCTCCTGACAGTGGATCTTCCGTTCGCCGCGGCGGGTCTGCTCTCGCAGATACAGCGGCCCCATGATCGTCGCCCCCGACTCCTCGGGGCGCATGTGGAAGTCCTCGCGGGTGATTCCCGAGACGATCTCCAAGTCCTCGACCATGCTGTTCGACTCGTCCTGACTGGTGAACTGGGCCTCCTCGTTGTCCCAGCTCTCCGAGAGGTAGTAGAGTTCACGCAGGGTCGAGGAGCGGTCCTCCTCGAGTTGATCGGCGAGGAATTCGATGGTGTAGATCGCCTTCAGGAGTTTGCGGGCCCCGCGGACGGAGTTTGCCGACCGGGTCGACTCGCGGTCGCCGTAGACCCAGACGTCCATCTCCTCGTCGTACTCGATGTTGTTCTTCGTCCGCGTCGGCACGGACATGTGGGGGATCTCGCCCAGTTCGAACTGGTCGTAGAACTGCGCCGCGAGATCGATCAACTGCTCTCGTGCCTGTTCGGTATCGTCTGCGCTCATTGTTTCACCGTGAGTTTCTCGCTTTCGACGCCTTTGACGTCCAGATCAAACGTCGCATCGTCCGGCACCTCGTACTCGAGGGCCGCCTCGTCGTCGCTCGATACCTCGGGTTCCCACTTGACGAACCACTCGCCGTCCATCTCGACGACGGTCGCACCGTCGGAGAGATCGGTGGGCTCGGCCGAGACGATGTCGGTGATCTCGAGGGACTCGTTCGTGCTCGAGTTGTTCTCGACGACGACCGAGACCGCCTTCCCGTCGCCGTTCGCTTCGACGTCGCGCTCGACCAGGACGTTGTTCATGATTCGCGCGATCGCATCGTCGATGTCGGGCTCCTCGCGGTCGGTGACTTCGGCGACCTTCGTGGCCATCTCCGGGAGAATCTTCCCGAGAACGTTCTGTTTCTTCCGGCGCTTTTGCATCGACCGGCGCTTGTTGAGGTAGCTCTTGAGGTCGCGGGCCGCCTCCCGGATCGCGAGTTCGATCTCGTCTTCGATCTCGGGGACGTTCGCGACGGCGTCTTTCGATTCGCTCGTGAAGGGGACGTTGGTCGAGGCGACGTGGACCATGATCACGACCGGTCCGTTCGGCAGCCCGGAGCCGCCGGGCTGGTCGAGCCCGTAATTTCGCCAGCCGATCGACTTGACCACGTCCGTCGTCGCACAGGCACCGCGCTGGTAGACCAGCGGTACCCGATTCGCGAATCGCATGACTTCACCGGTTCCTTCGGCCGGCAGGTCGCCGCCGTAGGCGATCCCGGCCTCGACGATAAACGGATCGCCGCCGGAGACGCCGGCGTCCCGCGTCGCCGAGGCGTAGAAGTCGGCGTCGAACTCCTTCTCGAGGCCGGCGGTGATGAGATCCTCGGAGATGGGCGCGAGACACCGCGTCGGCGGTGCCATGATGTCGGTCGCGCGCATCGCGTCGACGAGGTTGCTGGTCGCGTCGCGGTCGCCGTCGAGTTCCCGGACGAGCGGCGGATCGTCCGGCACGGTGGCCATCACGCCCCAGATCGCGTCGGCGACGTTCTCGCGGGCTGTCTCGCCGAAGGAAACGTCGTCGTACTCCTCAGTGAGGTCGGCGGCCCGGTCGACGTGCGTCCGAAGCTCCTTCCGGGTGAGCCGGTGACGGACATTCCCGTCGTCCTCGTCGCCGCTCTCGAGTTCGTCCTCGAACTTGGCCGCGAGCCGGTCGGCGAAGGCGTGGATGACCTCGTCGTCCTTGCGGGTGCTCGTCGCGTCGTCGGCGAGGTCGTAGAGGTCTGCGACCAGCCGCGAGTCACCGTCGACCGCCGGTTCGGTCTCCGGCCCGTCTTCGCTGTCGGCTGCGTCCGCGGCGGCGTCACCCGCCGCCTCCACGGCGTCGACCAGCTCGAGCCAGACGGCCTCGACGGCGTTCTCGCGGACGGTGTCGCCGAACGTCGTTCCGTGGTCGTCTTCGACCGTCTCGGCGGCCGATTCCACGGCTGCGAGCAGTTCGTGATGGGCGATGCGATCGCGGTCCGCGACCGCCTCGGTGATAGCCTCGGCGAACGCGGCCGTCGCGTCGGGACCCTTGTTCGCCGTCGCGTCCTCGACTGCGGCGTGGAGGTCGATCTCCTCGTGACTCGCCGGCGGTCGCCAGCGCATCTCGCGGCCGTAGTATCGGTCGCGGAACTCGTCGATGATCGAGTCGGCGGTCTTCTTTCCGACGCGGGTGAACTCCTCCTGGACGAATCCCGACACCGTCTGGGAGTCCGTCGCCGCGAGCATCTTCATCACGGTGCCGAGTTCGACGCCGTGAGGGTGGGGCCGGATCTCCTCGGTCTCTTCCGGGAGCTGGTCGGTCGCGCGCTCGAACTTGAAGTGCTCCTGCGGCTCGCGCAGCTCGAGGCGGGCGTGAGGGTTGACGACCGCCGTGTGCTTGATGTAGTCGTGGAGCTGCTGACGGGCGCGCATGTTGGCTTCCATCTCGAGTTCGATGCGCGTCCCGTGGGGGCGGTCCCACGTGGTCTTCTCCTCGACGCTGATTTCGGGCTCGTTACTGTCGGTATCGACGATGAGCTCGAAGTACTCGGCCTCGCTCGAGCCCTGCGTTCGGCTGGTGATCTTGGCGGGTTTCCCGCTGGTCAGCTGGGCGTAGAGAACGGCGGCAGAGATACCGATCCCCTGCTGTCCGCGGGATTGTTCGCGTGCGTGAAAGCGAGAGCCGTAGAGGAGCTTCCCGAAAACCTTCGGGAGCGATTCTTTCGTGAGTCCCGGACCGTTGTCCTCGACGATCAGGCGGTAGTAGTCGCCGGCCTCCTGAATCTCGACGTAGATGTCCGGGAGAATGCCCGACTCCTCGGCGGCGTCTAAGGCGTTGTCGACGGCCTCCTTGACGGCCGTGACGAGGCCTCGAGCGCCGCTGTCGAAGCCGAGCATGTGCTTGTTCTTCTCGAAGAACTCGGCGATGGAGATCGACTGCTGGCTTTCGGCCAGCTCCTCGGCGATCCCCGCGTCGTCACCGAGTGTCGACTGGAACGACGTCATCGTCTACCCTTACTAACGGGGAGGCTAAAAGGTGTGTGCTACCGGAGTGAAAGTGATTCCGCACCGCGGTCCGTGACGGTTCGACGGGCGTGTGACGGGCAACCGGCGGGTTCTATCTCCCGATTAGAAGGTGATGATCTCGTAGTCGTCGTCGACTAGCGATCGGATACTCGGGTGGCCGTCGTTCTCGTCGATGGTGACGACGCCGGCGTCGTCGATCGCCTCGTCGACGCCGAACGCGCCCGCACAGTGATCGCAGGCGGCGGCCTCGTCGCTGACGGACTGATAGAGGTCGTGGTAGTCGTGATCCTCGTCTTCCAGTTCCGGGATCCACTGCGTCCCGGCTCCGTCGAAGATGAGTTCCAGTTCGTCGTCGTCGTTCTCGGCGAACTCCCGTGCCGCCTCGAGACCGTTGACGAGTCGCCCGGTGTCGCTGTGAGATTCGGTGCCTGCCAGAATGATGATCGCTGCGTTCGTCATTACGGACTGTCGTACGCCGCGGGCTCAGAAAAGGGGAATGCGGTCGTGCGTGGCGGGCACAAACCCGTCGCCGGCCGCGATATTTCAGCGATATGAACGCACGCGCGAATCAAGGCGCGAGCGGGTATCGATCCACTGGAGGCCGTTTTCAGTGACCGTGGTCGTGCCCGCCGCCCCGAGTGAACTGTCCGGAGAACGCCCGCTGGACGACCTCCGAGAGCGCGGGGTGGATGTGAATCGACTCCCGGATGTCCCGAACCGTCCCGGAGCCGGCCGTCATCGCGACGACGACCTCCTGGATCAGATCCGAGGCCTCGGGGCCGATGATGTGACAGCCCAGAATCTCGCCCTCGAGATCGATGATCGGCTTGACGAATCCCTCCGCTTTCATCGCGCTCCCGCGGGCGGTCTCCTCGTAGCGGTAGGTTCGTTTGGCGTACTCGCGGTCGGCGGCGCGCAGTTCCTGTTCGGTGAGACCAACGCCGGCGACCTCGGGCGAGGCGAAGACGGCAAAGGGCATCGCGGAGTAGTCGACCGGCTCGAGCTCGTCGCCGAACAGGTTCCGCGCGACGGCCCGCGCCTCGTGATTCGCGTTGTGTTTGAGCAGGTACTCGCCGACGATGTCGCCGAGCGCCCAGACGCCGTCGGCGGTCGTCCGCAGGTACTCGTCGGTCTCGACGAACCCGGCCGCATCGGTTTCGATGCCGGCGGTCTCGACGTTCAGCGTGTCCGTGTTCGGAACCCGACCGGCCGCGACGAGCAGTTCGTCGCCGGTAACGGAGACTGGATCGACGTCGTTCGCCGCGTCGCCCTCCGGTTCCGGGAAGGGCCGTGCCTCGACGGTGATCGATCCGTCGGACTGCATGGCCGCGGTGGCCTCGTAGCCGGTGTACACGTCGAACCGGTCCTCGTACCGTTCGGTAAACTCGGCCGCTACTTCCTCGTCGGCGTCGGGGAGGAGATTCGGCCGCCGGCCGACGATCGACACGTCGCTGCCGAACGTGCCGAAGAACTGTCCCAGTTCGGCGGCGATGTAGCCGCCACCGACGATGACGAGGTGATCCGGCGGGGTCTCTAACTGGAGGGCCTCCCGGCTGGTGAGGTAGTCGACGGTCTCGATGCCGTCGATGGGCGGAATCGCCGGGCGCGTCCCCGCCGCGACGAGGACGGTGTCCGCGGCGAGGCGCTCGCCGTCCCGGTCCCCGCCGGAGAGCTCGAGCGTCCGCTCGTCGACGAATCGGCCTTCGGCCCGATACAGATCGATCCGGTCCGACGACGCGAGTCCGCGTTCGATCGAGTCCGAACTGCCGTGGACGTCCTCGGTGACCTCCCGGACGATGTCGGCGAACTGGACGTCGTTCACGGTCGCGTCGATCCCGAACTCGTCGGCCTGCTGGATCGTCTCCATCACGTCGGCGTGGTACAACAGTTGCTTCGAGGGGATACAGCCGCGGTTGAGGCAGGTCCCGCCGAGCCGTCCCTTCTCGACGACCGCGACCGACTGCCCCTGATTCGCCGCTGCGTTCGCCACGTCGAGGCCTGATCCGGAACCGATGACGAGAAAATCGTACTCCTCCATGGATATGGGTGGGTCCGGAGCGCAAAGAATACCGGTCTGCGTTTCCGCGCAGTGTGAGCTGAATACTCCCCGAACGTGGTCGAAAACTGATCGAGAAACCGCCGTCGGGGTCACTCCCCGACCGGCGGCCACTCCCAGGCGTCACCGCGAACGATGCCGAGTAGGTGCCGGCGGCGCTCGATCATCTCCTCGAGTTCGGCCTCGAACTCGGCGTCGGAAACGGTCGGGATGTCGTCCTCCCGGAGTCGATCGAGGTCGGGCGAGGGCGGCACCTCGTCGGCGGCTTCGATGAACGCGGCGTCGAGCGTCTCGATGTAGCTCTCGGCGCTCGAGCGGCCGTTCTCGATGATCGCGGGATCCGGGCTGGCGTCGTCCGGAACGCCGTAGCGAAAGAGTGCGAGCGCCTCGTCGAAGACGGGAACCGCGACGGCCGACGCTCGATCGGCCTGCTCGCTGTGGTAGTAGTGGAGGATCGGATAGGATTTGTGCTGCTCGGCCAGCATGCTCAGATCCGACGCGAGCGACTCGAGGGCCAGATCGAGGCCCTGAAAGTCCTCGCCGGTCCAGCCCGATCGGACGAGCGCTTCGCTTCGCTCTCCCAGTCCCGTGACGGTACTGGCAAAGGAGCGTTTATTCGAGACGGCTCCGAGAACGGTGAGAATGTAGGAGACGCCGAGCGTGACGAAGGCCATTCCGGAGGCCGTCGTGAACGCGCTGGCGATCTCCCAGACGTCACCGAGGGGCGTGTAGTCGCCGTTGCCGTCCGTGAACATGGTGTAGGCGACGTAGTAGAACCGTCCCGACCAGTCGGCGACTGCGCCGGTGCGCGTACTGATGAGGGAGTGAGGATAGCTGGCGAAGACGAGCGTCCACCCGAGCCAGATGAGGCCGATCCACATCGCGAGCGTGAGGATGAGGATGAGCGGTCCGGCGATACTGAGCGCTCTGTCGTGATCCCTACTGACGGTCCGGAGGCCGTGCCAGACGCCGGTCGTGAGCCGACCGGAAACGGGACCGGAACCGCCGTCGACCCAGAGGGTCGTCCAGATGATGTCCACGATCGCAGCGACGAGAATGACGATCCCGGCGACGAGATAGAACGGGTTCATTCCACGACTGCCCGCTCCTCGACGACCTCGGCCAGCACCTGCGCGATTTCCGCGTTGGTCTCGGGGCTGTAGTGGCCGCCTTCCCCGCGCTCGACGTACAGCGACTCGACGTCGCCGTCGTCGGGCGAGAGATGCGTGGCCATGTCGATCGTCGTCAGCTCGTCGTAGCGCTCGTCGAGTCGCTCCATCAGGTCGCCGTAGATCGGCCCGTGTTCGGACTCGTACGTCGCGTACCGGAGCTGCTGGACCATCACGAAGGTCGGCTCGAAGTCCTGCTCGTTCGCGTAGTCGACGAACTCCTGGATGAGCGCGTCGAAGAGATACTCGTGCGTGTCGAACAGTCGCTCGTGATAGCGCACGCGGGGCCGTTCAAGTCGCAGTGCAGACTGGGTCTGTTCTAAGTCGAAGTCGATCCCCGGAATCGACCGGCCGAGACGGCGTTCGAGCTCCTTACCGGCCGTATACGCCGCGTACCGGACGTGTTCGTCCTTCTCGAGGAAGTCAGCGGTGTAGGGTCGCGACGCGAAGTGGGGCTTGAACCAGTGTTCGTAGTGAAAGTCGTACTCCCGGAGGAAGTCGGCCTTCGACTCGAGGTCGAGCAGGTCTTCCTTCTCGTCGACGGGACTGTCGACGCGCTCGAGTTCACCGTCTTCCAGCACGTACCGGGGTTTGACCGCTAAGATGTTGCCGAACTCCTGGTAGTGTTTCCAGACGCTCAGGATGCGAGCGATCGAGGAGGCGGTGACGACCATGAAGACGTGGTCGGTCGGATCCTCGGGATACTGGCGCTTGAGCCGCATGAGCGCCTGATCGAGGCCGTAGTTTCCGCCGCCGTAGTTTGCGACGTGGGTGTCCAGTTCCTGCGCGAGGTAGTTCTGGAAGGTCTCGTCGTTGTCGACCTCCCGGCAGAAACAGTAGGAGTCGCCGTAGGTCGAGACGGTGACGTCCGCATCGGGGTCGCGGTCTCTCGCGGGGCAGACCCGACTCGCGTACTCGTCGGTCGAGTACGTCACGACGCTGCGGACCTCCTCGCCGGGGAGGTGATCGCCCGTATCTTTCTGTTTCTCCCGGTTCGGCTGGGGGCACCAGCCCAGTTCGGGATCGAAACTGCTGAACTTCCCGAGTAATTCCCGATCGATCTCGGGGAACTCTTCGGTGGCGACCGAGGGAATTCGTTCGAGCGCCCGATACGACACGACCTCGAGAACGACCGCGATACCGACGAGAGCGAGCACTAGCGCGACGAGCGGAAGCATCGGACCACCATACCAGAACGCGGAATAAGTGGATTGGGCCGGAGTATGCCACAGTCACGACGTTGGGCAGGAAGATCGAGGCTCTCGAGGGCGGCGAATCAGGTCGCCGTTCCGCGCACGTCCGCTCGCCGGCGTCGGTCGCGGATCGCATAGGCGCTGTAAGTACCGAGTCCGAACGCGAGCAGGCCGACGACGATATCGGTCCAGAAGCCGACGTCGCTCGCCGTCTCCGTCGCGCCCGATCCGGTGCCGAGCAGGAACGGGGCGGCGACGAGCCACAGTCCGAGGAGTGCGACGAGCGAGGCGACGCCGAGGCTCCCGAACTCGCGGTTCGATCGGGAGTAGTAGTTGTACGCGCCGGCGAGGAACAGCGTCGCGCCCACGAAGACGTCGTTCCAGAACTGGCTCGCGGCGAGGTCGAGGACGACGGCCTCGACGAGCAGAGCGAGCCCGAGCAGGCCCACGAGCGCCGCGAGCCACGTGCCACGTTCGTCCGGATTGGGTTCGTGGGGCGTTCGATCGCGGCCCGTCAGTTCTTCGTCCCCGCGGCCGTCGTGTTCGGACGCGCCGTCTTCGTCGCCCCGCCAGGGTGTCTCGGGGTTCTCGGTTCCGTCGTAATCGCTCATGTGGCTCTCGACTCGAGATCTGTCTCTCGGCGGGAAGAGTCCGCTGCCCGTGCTTGCAGGGCCGGGAGGCGGAACGAGGACGGTTCCGTCACAGCCCCGTCACGGCGGGGCCGTCATCGAACGACCGTGACCGGTACGGGCGAGTTTCTGACGACGACCTCCGCGACGCTCCCGAGGAGAATCCGCGTGATACCCGACCGACCGTGGCTACCGATGACGACGTGGTCGATCGGTTCGTTTTCGGTGTGCTCGACGATCTCCTGAGCCGGCGTTCCCAGTCGCGTTCGCGTTTCGATGTCGGCGTCGACGCCGCGGTCATCGGCGACGGCCTCGGCCGCCGACAGCACCTCCTCGGCTTCGGACAAGAGTTCCCGCGTCTCGTCGCTGGGTTCGGCGTCGTCGGCGGTGTTCGGGATGTACGGCAGCGACGCGGTATCGACGACGATCAGGACGACGTACTCGCCGTCGGGAAACAGATCGAACGCGTACTCGAGGGCGTCGCGGGCGGGCTCGGTGTCGTCGAACGGGATCAGGATCCGCGATGGCATGAGATACGTCGAGATCAACGTCCCTGCCCTTCAGTCTGGTTCCGATCGGGGCCGGTCTCAGAGAGCGAGATAGGGTCCGACGCCCAGCAGGACGACTCCCAGCGCGACCTTCAGCTTCTCGGGATCGATCGCGTGAGCGACTCGCCAGCCGACGACGACGCCGAGCAGCAGCGGCGTCCCGACGACGACCGCGAGCGGGACGAGGACGTTCCCTTGGAGGAAGTAGCCCGACGCCGCGAACGTCGCGATGAAGATCGACTGGACCTGCGCGACGGCCACGGCGAGCAGCATGGGGACGCCGACGAGTACCAGCGCGGGGACGGCCAGGACGGGGCCGCCGATCCCCAACAGACCGCTACAGACGCCGAGGACGAACCCGAGCCCCGCCAAGACGAGTCGACCGGACCGAGTCAGCGGCTCGAGGTCGTAAATCGGGCTAAAGCCCCGACGCTCTCGGTAGAGGATGATGCCACCGACGGCCATCGCGACGCCGCCGAGTAAGAGTCCGAACACGGAGCGCGGAACGAAGGTGTTCACGTACGCGCCGACGAGCGCGCCGACGACGCTCGAGCCGCTGAGGATGATCGCGATCGCGCGGCTCTCGCCGGTGTTCATCTCCCCGGAGTGGAGGTAGGCGGCGCTGCCGACGAGCCCCGTGACGACGAACGTGGCGTGGGCGGTGCCGGCGACCTGGCTCGAGGCCAGCGGCGTCAGCGAGTACAGCGCGATCGTTACGAAGATTCCCCCGGGGCCGATGGTGGTGATACCGATCCCCGAGAAGAAGGCGATCGAGACGAGCAACAGGACCAGCGAGAGTTCGAAGGGCAACTCGAGCATCGAGGAGGTATCCAGTGGTCCGTGGCACTGGAACTAACTCTTCTGATCTCGGCCCTCTCGGGTCAGCTACCGATCAAATAGTCGAATACACTCTCGCGAAAGCGAACGAACGGGCCGCAGTGGGACGCTCTCGATCGGAGTCGACACAGCGGGGACACGGAGAGCGGATCCGGGATTAGAGGATGCCCATGATCGTCTCGTAGAGCGACTGGACCGTCATCAGGCTCCCGATCAGCAGGACGATCCCCGCGGCCAGGAAGCCGAGGTTCTCGTACCAATCGATGTCGTAGTACTTGTTCACGGCTCCGATGAGCGCGAAGACGGTCAGGGGAAGCCCGATCGCGCCGTTGACGGCCGGCATGATGATCGCCATCTCGACGGGACCGAATCCCGTGTAGAGCAGCATCGGCAGGGCGGTCGCGGCCGAGAGGACGACCAGTGCGATGACCGTTCGTCGGAACGCGGTATCACCGAAGACCGTGTGTCGCCCGAGCGACTGCGGAATGATGAACCCGGCACCGAACAGCGTCCCGGTCGCCGACGTGATGGTCGCACAGAGCACCGCGATCATGAACACGACGAGCGCTCCGTGACCGATGATCTCCGCGAGCGGGACACCGGGGCCCGTCAGCGTCATGTTCCCCTCGGAGAGGGTGACTGCCGAGACGATCATCACGAAGCTGCCGATGGTGAGCGTCGTCGCGATCCCGGCGGCGTTGTCCCGGCGGTAATCCCAGATGTCCGACCACTCCTTCGTCGGCTGGATGCTCGACTGGATGAAGAAGTTCGGCCAGTAGACCGTCGTCCCCAGCAGGGCGATGACTGCAGTGAGGTAGCCGATATCGGTCGCGAGCGCCGGCTGAAGTCCCGCTGCTACGGATTGCCACGGAACGTCGAGCCCCGCGAGGAGCAGGCCGTACGAACCGAAGACGGCGAACACCATCACGGCGATCACTGCTTCGATCCGATCGTAGACCTTCATCTGCACGATGGCGATGCCGAACCCGGCTGCGAGCACGATGCCGACGATCACGTTGTCGAAGAACGGAACGAGCCAGGCGAGCGCCGCTCCGGCGACGGCGTAGTTCGACACGGCCCACAGAGCGGACATCAGTGAAACCCCGATGAGGAGCGGTTGACCCCCGATCGGAACGGCGTCGACGATGTAATCGGCGAGCGGTTCGTCGGCGACGGCGAGGCGGGCACTCATGTCGTGCAGTGCGATATCGATGAGGAACGCGAGCGGGAGCACCCACAACAGGGAGTACGCGAAGTTCGCGCCCGTGTCGGCGAGGATGTACACCGACCCCGCACCGAACACGTTCGCAGCGAACATGATTCCCAGGCCGTATCTGTAGAGCGCACCGTGTATCGTTTCACCGCCGGGAATGGCCTTGACGAACGCCGACGCCGAGGCCGACTCACCGCTCATGCGCGATCACCCCGACACTCGAGCGCGGATTCGAGGGTCGCTGCGCCTCGAGCGGACGGCTCGTGCACCGCCAGCTGACCGCTGACCGACGGCGGGAGGGACGTCGACGGGCCGAATCCGGACCCCCCATCGGGTTCTCTCAGCGCGGAAGCGGACCCGGCCCCGAACGTCGCCGTGAAGTGGAGCCCGAGCCCGCGTTGGAGAAGGGTTTCGTTCGCCGTTTCGACAGGGACATCGACCGCGGTACAGTGTTCTTCCATGTGTGGTAGTTTCCCGAAAAGCGGCAGGTGTCTCGGCCCCTCGAGCCACGGACGGCCGTGGATCCCGAGGCAGCTCGGCCGATCCGCTGTCACCTGTGTACTCTTGTACGGAATTCTGTACCAGAAGCAAGGACTGGGATTCGGTTGAGCGGAAAGCTTGAGATAGCAGACACCCCTTCAGATGGCGAGTCGAGTAATATCGTATTTACCGGGCCGCGATACGTGAAATACGGGCGAGAGTCCCGTTTCTGGGATCTGTGCGGGCGAACAACGAGAGCCTACACCGAGGCGGACCGTCGACAACCGTTCGAGCGACCCGCTCACCCGAACGGGAATCACTGTCGACCTCGAGTGACCGTTCCGCGCGAATCCACGTTCTCGGTGCATGCTGGCACTAGATTCATGTGCGTCAGGAGCGAACGATCGCACACAGACGAAGTTGCCTTCAGAAGAAGGCCTATATATTTCTATCCCTTACCAGAGGTGAAGACCGAAATCTATGCAAGGACAATCCAATCAGCAGGCGTACGATCGGGGGATCACCATTTTCTCCCCGGACGGACGCCTCTACCAGGTCGAGTACGCCCGCGAGGCCGTCAAGCGCGGAACCGCGAGCGTCGGTCTCCGCACGCCCGACGGCGTCGTCCTCGCCGCCAACCGGCAGGTCAACTCACCGCTCATGGAGCGCGAGAGCGTCGAAAAGATCCACAAGGCCGACGACCACGTCGGCGTCGCGAGCGCCGGCCACGTCGCCGACGCACGCCAGCTCGTCGACCTCGCCCGTCGCCGCGCACAGGGCGAACAGCTCCGCTACGGCCAGCAGATCGGCGTCGAGACGCTGACGCGAGCGGTCACTGACCACATCCAAGAGTACACCCAGACCGGCGGTGCCCGCCCGTTCGGCGTCGCCCTCCTCGTCGGCGGCATCGACGACGGCGAGCCGAAACTGTTCGAGACCGACCCCTCCGGGACGGACTACGAGTGGAAGGCGGCCGCCATCGGCGGCGACCGCGACACCATCCAGGGCTACCTCGAGGAGCACTACCGCGAGGATCTCGACGTCGACGGCGGCATCGAAGTCGCGCTGAGTGCACTCAGCGCCGCCGAGGAAGAAGTCGTCGACGCCGAGGACGTCGACGTCGCGACGGTCACGACCGACGACGAATCGTTCCGATCGGTCGAGACCGACCGCCTCGAGTCGATCGTCACGGAGATCGACCAGCCGGAGGAGAGCGATGAATAACTGGAATCAGGGGGCGACCCCGCAGGGGAACGACGACCCGTCGCCGTACGAACCCGAACTGGGTTCGCTCCCCGACGGCAGCCGGGGCGACGATAACGGCGATACCGTCAACAAGACCGGGACGACGACCATCGGCATCACGACCGACGACGGCGTCGTCATCGCGACGGACATGCGCGCCAGCCTCGGCGGGCGGTTCGTCTCGAACAAGGACGTCCAGAAGGTCGAGCAGATCCACCCCACGGGTGCGCTGACGCTGGTCGGCTCGGTCGGCGGCGCGCAGTCGTTCATCCGAACGCTGCGCTCCGAGGTCAACCTCTACGAGTCGCGCCGCGGCGAGCCGATGCCCATCGAGGCGCTGGCGACGCTCGCGGGTAACTTCGCCCGCGGCGGCCCGTTCCGAGCGATCAACCCCATCCTCGGCGGCGTCGACAGCGAGGGCAGCCACGTCTACAGCATCGACCCCGCCGGCGGCGTCATGGCCGACGACTACACCGTCACCGGCAGCGGGATGCAACTCGCCTACGGGCTCCTCGAGCAGGAGTACGAGGACGACCTCTCGCTGGACGAGGCGCAGTCGGTCGCGGCTCGCGCGATCAAGAGCGCCGTCGAGCGCGACACCGGCTCCGGGAACGGCGTCTTCCTCGCCGAGGTCACGGACGAGGGCGTCGACATCCAGGGTCACGACGACTTCGACGCGGTCATCTAGGCTCACCTCGGGCCGTTCGTTCGGGGCTACCTGCTCGCGCTCGCGCGCGTACACGTGACTTTTATTAGGGCCGGACCGCTATGCGAAAGCAGGTTTTACATGTCCCAGGAAAGCGAGTACGGAGCCGGACAGATTCAGGTCTTAGAGGGCCTGGAGGCTGTGCGAAAGCGACCGGCGATGTACATCGGCTCTACCGATTCTCGAGGACTCCACCATCTGGTCTACGAAGTGGTGGACAACTCGATCGACGAGGCGCTGGCCGGCCACTGCGACGACATCACCGTCTCCATCCACGAGGACGGCTCGGTGAGCGTCGCGGACGACGGCCGCGGTATCCCCGTCGACACACACGAAGAGTACGACCGCCCCGCACTCGAGGTCATTCTGACCGTCCTCCACGCCGGCGGCAAGTTCGACAACAAGTCCTATCAGGTCTCCGGCGGCCTCCACGGCGTCGGCGTCAGCGTCGTCAACGCCCTCTCCGAGCGCCTCGAGGCCGAGGTCAAACGCGACGGCGGCGTCTTCCGCCACGCGTTCGAGGGCGGCGAACCCGTCGGCGACATGGAGCGCGTCCGCGACATGAAGCCGGACGAGGAGACCGGCACGCAGGTCCGTTTCTGGCCCGATACGGGCATCTTCGAGACGGGCGAGGTCTCGTTCTCGACGCTGTCGAACCGGCTTCGGGAACTGGCCTTCCTCAACTCCGGCGTCCGCATTACGCTCCGCGACGAGCGCAAGAACGACGACGAGGGTGAGCCCGTCGCCGAGACCTACGAGTACGAAGGCGGCATCCGCGAGTTCGTCAACTATCTGAACGAGACGCGCTCGGCGATGCACGAGGACGTCATCTACTTCGAGGACGAAGAACAGAACATCCAGATCGAGGTCGCGATGCAGGCCACCCAGGAACTGCAGGGATCGATCCACGCCTTCGCGAACAACATCAATACCCGCGAGGGCGGCACCCACCTCACCGGGTTCAAGACCGCGTTGACGCGAACGGTCAACGATTACGCGAACGAAAACGACCTGCTCTCCGACCTCGACAACAACCTCTCGGGCGAGGACATCCGCGAGGGGCTCACCGCGGTCATCTCGATCAAACACCCCGATCCCCAGTTCGAGGGCCAGACGAAGACCAAACTCGGCAACTCGGAAGTTCGCGGGATCGTCGAGAGCGCGATGCACGAGGGACTCGGCACCTACTTCGAGGAACACCCCGACACCGCCGAGGCCATCGTCGCCAAGGCCGTCGAGGCCGCGAAGGCCCGGATGGCCGCCCAGAAGGCCGAGGAGCTGACGCGACGGAAGTCCGCCCTCGAGTCCACTTCCCTCCCCGGGAAGCTGGCGGACTGCCAGACCAAAGACCCCGAGGAGGCCGAACTGTTCATCGCGGAGGGTGACTCCGCGGGCGGCAGCGCGAAACAGGCCCGAAATCCGGACTTCCAGGCCATCCTGCCGATCAAGGGGAAGATTCTGAACGTCGAGAAACATCGCTTGGATCGCATCCTCGAGAACGACGAGATCCGGAACATGATCACCGCGATCGGTGCGGGGATCGGCGACGAGTTCGACGTCGACGACGTCCGCTACAAGAAGATCATCATGGCGACCGACGCCGACGTCGACGGGGCCCACATCCGGACGCTCCTGTTGACGTTCTTCTACCGGCACATGCGGCCACTGCTCGAGGGCGGCTACGTCTATGCGACCCAGCCGCCGCTGTACCGCATCCGATATCGCGGTGAGACCTACGACGCGATGACGGAGGCCGAACGCGATCGGATCGTCGAGGAGAAGTGCAACGGCAACCCCTCGCAGGTCCAGCGGTTCAAGGGACTTGGCGAGATGAACCCCGAACAGCTCTGGGAGACGACGATGAACCCCGACAACCGCATCCTCAAGCAGATCACGATCGAGGATGCGGCCGCGGCGGACAAGATGTTCTCCGTCCTGATGGGCGACGCCGTCGAACCCCGCAAGCAGTTCATCAAGGACCACGCGCCCGAAGCCGAGTGGATCGACATATAATATAGAACAGATAGCTACATGAGTTCAGACGTACCCGAACCGACGGACGTAGAGGCACGGTCAGTCGAAAACGTCCGTATCGAAGACGAGATGGAGCAGAGTTATATCGACTACGCGATGAGCGTCATCGCGGGTCGCGCCCTCCCGGACGCCCGCGACGGGCTCAAGCCCGTCCACCGGCGCATCTTGTACGCGATGCACGAGATGGGCGTCTCGAGCGGCTCGAGCCACCGCAAGTCCTCCTCGATCGTCGGGGAGACGATGGGTGACTACCACCCCCACGGCGACAGCGCGATCTACGACACCCTGGTCCGGCTGGCCCAGGACTTCTCGATGCGGTATCCGCTGGTCGACGGTCAGGGAAACTTCGGCTCGATGGACGGCGATCCGGCCGCCGCGCCCCGATACACTGAGGCGCGGATGGCCCCCGTCGCTGAGGAGTTACTCGAGGACATCGACAAGGACACGGTCGACTTCTCGGCGAACTACGACGACCGCCTGCGAGAGCCGGACGTGCTCCCGGCGGCGTTCCCGAACCTCCTCGTGAACGGTTCCTCGGGGATCGCAGTCGGGATGTCGACGAACATCCCGCCGCATAACTTGGGCGAGGTCATCGACGCGACGATCGAGCTGATCGATACTCCCGACGCGACCGTCGACGACCTGATGGAACACGTCAAGGGCCCGGACTTCCCGACCGGTGCGAATATCGTCGGCAGGGACGCCATCTACTCGGCATACAAGACCGGCCGCGGCCGCATCCGCGTCCGCGCCGAGTTCGAGGTCGAGGAGTGGAAATCGAACCGCGAGCGGATCGTCATCACCGAACTCCCCTTCCAGGCCAACAAGGCCCGCCTCGTCGAGCGGATCGCCGAGGACGTCAACGAGGGCGAGATCGAGGGCATCTCCGACCTACGCGACGAGTCCGACCGCAACGGCGTCCGCATCGTCGTCGAACTCAAGCGCGGCGCGAACGCCGAGGTCGTCAAAAACAAACTGCTCGAGAATCACTTAGAGCGAACGTTCGGCGTCATCAACCTCGCGCTGGTCGACGGCCAACCGCGAGTGCTCTCGCTCAAGGAGACCTTAGCGGAGTACATCTCCCACCGCCGCGAGGTCGTCCGTCGGCGCAGCGAGTACGATCTCGAGGAGGCCGAGGACCGCGCCCACATCCTCGAGGGCCGGCTGACGGCCGTCGAGAACGCCGAGGACGTCGTCGAACTGATCCGCAACAGCGAGGACCGATCGGCCGCGAAAGCGGCGCTACAGGAGGCCTACGAGTTCTCGGAAGAGCAGGCGACCCACATCGTCCGAATGCAACTCGGCAGCCTCACCTCGATGGAAGCCGCCGAGATCAACGAGGAGTACGAGGACGTCCAGGCCGAAATCGAGCGACTGACCGCGATCCTCGAGAGCGAGTCGGAACTCCTCTCGGTGATCAAGGACGAACTCCGCGAGATCAAAGACGAGTACGGCGACGACCGCCGGACCTCGATCATCGAAGATCAGGGAACGGTCACGCACGAGGACCTCATCCCCGAAGAGGAGGTCTTCGTCGTCATGACGGAGGACGACTACGTCAAGCGGATGCCGATCGAGAACTTCGATCCCCAGGGTCGCGGCGGCAAGGGCATCATCGGCGCTGACGTCAAGGAAGACGACCGCGTCTCGACTGTCTTCCGGGCTAATACTCACGACTACCTGCTCTGCTTTACGAATCAGGGCGAGGTCTACCGGCTCAAGACCTACGAGATCCCGGAGATGGGCCGGACCGCGCGCGGGAAGTCCGCGGTCAACATCCTCGATCTCGACCCCGGCGAGGACATCACGGCCATCGTCGACACCGACGCCTTCGGCGACGACGAGTTCGTGACGATGGCCACCCGGAACGGCTACGTCAAGCGCACCGCCGGCGAGGAGTTCGACAACATCCTCTCGACGGGGATCATCGCCGCCGATCTCGAGGAGGGTGACGAGCTCGTCGACGTCGAGGTCACCGACGGCTCGCAGGACCTCGTCATCGCGACCGAGGGCGGGATGACCATCCGCTTCGACGAGGACGAAGTCCGTTCGATGGGGCGGAACGCCCGCGGCGTTAACGGCATTAAACTGCAAGAAGACGACGCTGTAGCAGGGCTGGTCGCGACCGACGAGGGCGACGAACAGGCGCTGTTGACGGTCACGGAGAACGGCTACGGCAAGCGGACGCTGCTCTCCGAGTATCGCACGCAGTCCCGGTACGGGAAGGGACTGATCGACATCAAGACCGGCGAGCGAAACGGTCCCGTGACGGCCGTCAAGGCGGTCTCCGACGACGATCAGCTCGTGATGATGAGCGAGCGGGGCCAGATCGTCCGGACCCGCGTCGACGAGATTTCGACCGTCGGCCGGAACACGATGGGCGTGATCGTCATGGAGGTCGAAGACGGCGACGCGGTCGCTGCGGTCGACGACATTCCGGCGTCGGCGACGACCGACGACGAGGCCCCCGAGGCAGCCGAAACCGGAGCCGAGTAACGCGTTCCGTTCGGACGCCACCACTCGAGGCCGGCGGTCGACTCGTTCGACGACCGTGAGAGCGAAGACTAGAAGATGGAGAGAACCCGGCCGATCGTCCGATCAGTGGGCCGGTTCTTCGGCGGGCGCGATCATGTCGTCGATGCGCAGGATGAGGATGTTGTTCGTGTCGTCTTTCCCGTCGACCGTCCCTTCGATGAGGAGTTTCGAGAGCGGCGTCGGGCCGACGGTGACGGAGTCGTCCTCGTGAATGTTGCTGAGCGTGCCCTGAATGTGGATCTCCGCGCGGCAGAGTTCCGGATGGTGGACGCTCGAGAGGTCGATCTCCTCGATGATCGTGTCGTCGATCGGTTCGCCCTCGTGTTGCATCGGAACCGCCGCGGGCTCGTCCATCTGCTGGATCTCGAGCGCCTCGTAGGCGGCGGCCGTCGGTTTGTAGCCGCCTTTCGGCCCCGGTACGCCCTCGACCAGTTGGAGGGCTTTGAGACTCTGCATCTGGTTGCGGATCGTCCCCGGATTGCGGTCGACCTGTTCGGCGATGTCCTCGCCTTTGATGGCATCTTCGGTCTCCTTGTGGAGGTTCGTGAGCGCGCGGAGGATTTTCTTCTGACTCGGTGTGAGTTCGATGGATGACATAGGTATTTATTCGTATTTGGATTCCTTAAACCCGGCGGGTCTGCCGGATAGTTTCGCCAGTGTTGCGACGTTTGCGTCGGGTACGGGAAGGTGTTTCTCTTCGGTTTCTGCGGAGCGCGTCGCGTTTTCGCATTCACCCCCGTCTTCTACCGGTTCAGTGACCGCGGCCGAACTCGTTCGGGCGTATGCCGCCCTGCCGGAAGTGCAGACGGGCACCGGCTACGGCCCGGGTTCCGCGGGCGCTGCGACCCAGACGTGGTTCGCGACCGATTCCGGCAGTGAGACGGGTTCGTCGGCCTCGCTCGAGCGCGCGGTCACCATCCCGAAGGGCGCGACCTCAAGGATTTCGAGTTCGACGCCGGGTTCGACGCCGTGGTCGGCGAGATAGGAGAGGACGTCCGGATCACGGTCGGCGACCTCGGCGACGGTCACGACGGTGCCCGCTTCGAACGCGGCGATCGAGTTCCCGTCGGGCCGCGTGGGGGGCTCGAGATCGGCGCTCGGAATCGGCGACCCGTGCGGGTCGACGTCCGGTTCGCCGAGGGCGTCGGCGACGCGCGCCTCGAAGTCCTCGCTGATGTGGTGTTCGAGTCGGTCGGCCTCCGCGTGGACCTCCGACCAGTCGTAATCGAGGTGCTCGGTGAGGTAGGCCTCGAGCAGTCGGTGGTGGCGGACGATCTCGAGGGCGACGGTCTCACCCTCGTCGGTCAGGGTCACGCCGCGATACTTCTCGCGGTCGACCAGTTCCCGTTCCTCGAGTTTGTCGAGCATGCTGGTGACCGTCGGCGACGTGACGTCCAGCTCGTCAGCGATCTCGGAGGTCTTGATCCGATCGTCGGTCTCGCGCTGGAGCTGGTAGATCGCTTTGAGGTAGTCTTCCATCACGTCGCTCAGCATCATGCTGTGCCGAATTTAGACGGGTCTAACCCTAAACCTGTCGCCGGGGAGACCGCGCTGCGACCGCCACGACCAAACGGAGCGACCGCGTATCGAACGTATGGAACGGACCGTCAGAATCATCGGTGCGCCGATGGACTACGGGGCGAACCGCCGCGGCGTCGACATGGGGCCGTCCGCGATTCGGTACGCCGATCTGGCCGAAGGCCTCGAGCGGGCGGGTGTCGAACCGGTCGACGACGGCGACCTGACGATGCCGCGAGCGGAAGAGCGAGATCCCGATGCCGACCAGCCCAGCCGGGGGAACGCGAAGTTCCTCCGAGAGGTCGAGGACGTCTGTCAACGGGTGAGCGATCAGGTCGCCGCGACGCTCGCGGACGGGGAGTTCCCACTCGTTCTGGGCGGGGACCACTCGGTCGCGATCGGCTCGCTCGGCGGTTCGGCGCGCGACGCCGAGCTCGGTACGATCTGGTTCGACGCTCACGCCGACCTCAATACGCCCGAGACGTCTCCCAGCGGAAACGTCCACGGAATGCCACTGGCCGCGGCCCTCGGCCGCGGCGCGTTCGGCGAGACGGAATGGGCACCTGCGCCCGGACTCCGGGAGTCGTCGATCGCGTACGTCGGCCTCCGGAGCATCGACGACCGCGAGCGCGAACTGATCAGAGAGAGCGACATGACCGCCTTTACCATGTCCGATATCGACCAGCAGGGGGTTTCCGCGGTCGTCGACGACGCCCTCGCGGTCGCGACCGACGGCACCGACGGCGTCCACGTCAGCCTCGACCTCGACTGGCTCGACCCGAAGACGGCACCGGGGGTCGGTACCCCCGTTCGCGGTGGCGTCACCTACCGGGAAGCCCACGCCGCGCTCGAGGCGCTCTCCCGACGCGACGAGGCCGAGGGACTTCTCCGATCGATGGACGTCGTCGAGGTGAATCCGATCTTGGACGAAGCGAACGAAACGGCGACGCTGGCGGCGGAACTGACGGCGAGCGCGTTCGGCGAGCGGATCCTCTGAGCGGTGCGACGACGAGTTCACCGCGAGTTCGCGACCGACCGGCGGAATGAGAACCGTGAACACACTGGTTCCTGTTTCAACAGCTTTGTATCATAGTGTTTCCCAGTGTGGGATATGACTGAGAACGTCGTCGTGCTTGGTGCTGGATACGCCGGTACCGGTGCAATCAACAAGCTCCAGTCGGAGCTCGGGGGCAACGCGCGGATAACCTGGATCGCAGACGTCGACTATCACCTCGTACTTCACGAATCACACCGCGTCATTCGGGATCCGGACGTTCGGTCCGATATCACGTTCCCGGTCAATCAGATCGCCGACCCGTCGACCCGCTTCATTCAGGACGAGGTCACCGGTCTCGATGTCGACGAGCAGCTCGTCGAACTCGCGGACGGCGAGGATGTCGAATACGATTACGTCCTCGTCGGCCTCGGCAGCCAGACCGCCTACTACGGTATCCCCGGTCTCGAGGACCACTCCCTGACTCTGAAGAGCCTGGACGACGCTCTCGAGATTCACGAGGCCGTGAGCGAGGCCAGCCGGGACGCGACTCGCGGCGAGCCCGCACAGGTCGTTATCGGCGGTGCCGGCCTCTCCGGTATCCAGACCGCCGGCGAGATCGCCGAGTTCCGCGACGAACACCGCGCACCCATCGAGATCCACCTGGTCGAGGCGCTCGAGGAGATCTTCCCCGGAAACGATCCGGAGATCCAGCAGGCCCTGCGCGACCTGCTCGAGGAAGCCGGCGTCCAGATTCACACGGACGACCCGATCACCGAGGCCACCGCGGACCACATCGAGTTCGACGAGGGCGAACCCCTCGACTACGACGTCCTCGTCTGGACCGGCGGCATCACCGGCCGGGACGCGATGGACGATGCCGACCTCGAGAAGGAACACAACCGCGTCAACACCGGCGCGAACTTCCAGACCTCCGACGAGCGCGTGTTCGCGATCGGTGACTCGGCGATCATCGACCAGGGCGACCGGCCCGCACCGCCGACGGCACAGGCCGCCTGGCAGGCCGCGGACGTCGCCGGCGAGAACATCGCGCGTGCGATCGAGAACCGGCCGCTCCGGACCTGGGAACACGAGGACAAGGGGACCGTCATCTCCGTCGGCGAAAAGGCGGTCGCCCACGACGTCAAGCCGGCCTTCGGGATTTCCCTGCCCGTCGATACCTTCGGCGGCCGCCCGGCACAGAACCTGAAGAAGATGATCGCCGCCCGCTGGATCGCCGACATCACTTCCTGGAACGAAGCGCGGAAGTCCTGGTCGTCGCTGTAGGTCTCTTTCTCTTCTGAACCGCGTTTGTCAGCGTATCGTGGTCCCGATCAGTGCGATCGGAACCGCTGTCTCGCGGTCGGTCACGTCTTAAAATGGGCCGGTCGTGCGTTCGTCGCTACTCGAGCAGGGCGGGGCCGGGCCGCTATTGCAGGCCCAGCGGTGCGTCGGGCTCAACGGGTTCGACGTCGCCGGCCGACGCCGCGTCGTTGTAGATATATCCCCACATGGCGAACGTGAGGTTCGCGATGTACGCCGAGAGTACGAAGTACAGCGGGATCAACAGGAAGATACCGACGACGGTGATTACGAGGACCACCGCGACGATCCAGACCGCGATCGACAGCACGGTCGAGAACACCAACAGGAGCACCACTCCCTTGAGATAGTGGATCGAGAACGCGAACTCGAGGATGCGGCCGTTCGAAAACGTTTCTCTGACGCTACCGGTTCCGATCAGTACCGGGACGATCGCGCCGGCGACGTAGACGCCTGCCAAGAGGATCAGCGTCGCGATTCCGATGAGTGGCAACACGAGCGACGAGGACTCCCCGACCGCAGCGATCGCGCCGACGAACGCGGCCGTCACCGCACCGAGCCCGATCACGACGCCGAGGTAGACGCCGATGAGGAGCAGTCCGTCCCTTCCCAGCCCGCCCCAGTCGTCGAACGACGGGACCTCGCCGTCGCCCCGCGCCGCCGCGCGGCCGACTCGGTAGGAGTAGCCGTAGGTGAAGGGCAGCGTCACGAGGAGAAACGAGAAGAGGACGAGGGCGGAGTCGATCAGTAACGGCTTGCCGCCCTTCCCGAGCGGGAACGCAAACGAGAACTCGAAGATATCCGTATCGTGGTATCGCGGCTCCGACGGGTCGCTGCTCCCCGATTCCGACGCCGTTGGAATCGGATTCTGCTGAATTGTCGTTGCCCCGCTGCTCCCCGCGGAGTCGCCGCTCGACCAGCCGGCTTCTCCCCCGCTCGAGTCGTCGCTCGACCAGCCGGACGCCGCGTCGGTACTCGCGGATCCGTCGTTCGACCACCCGGTATCGTCAGCCGTGGAATCGTCACTCGACCACTCGGCGTCGTCAGCCGCAGAACCGTCGCTCGACCACCCGGACGACGATTCCGTGCCGTCGCTTCCCCCAGCCAGTTTCGATCCGCACTCCGGACAGAGGATCGTCCCCGGTTCGAATTCCTCGTCACAGTCGTGACAGTACGACATGGACGGGGATTCGTTCACGGTGATATAATAATTCTGCTTTCTATAATTACATCGGTTGAACGAAGGTGGACGGGAGGTGTACTGAGGAGACCGCGGCCAGTCGACCGAGACGGAGTCCGTCACGTCACCGACGGGAATCCGTTACGTCGCCGGCGAGATTCCCTCCTCGTCGTCGCTCTCCTCGCTCATCCGCCGGGCCGGGACGCCCGCGACCGTCGTTCCGGGCGGGACATCGCGCGTCACGAGGGAGTTCGCCGCGACGCTGGCCCCCTCGCCGATCTCGACGCCCGGGAGGACAATCGCACCGGCCCCGATCATCGCCTGCTCGCCGACGACGACCTCGCCCGTCCGGTACTCGTCCTGTAAGAACTCGTGACAGAGAAGCGTCGCGTCGTAGCCGACGATTGCGTCCGCCTCGACGGTGATCAGATCCGGCCAGAAGACGTCCGGCGTGGCCTCGAGCCCCCAGGAAACGCCCTCGCCGACCGTGACGCCGATCCGGCGGAGGAGCCAGCGCTTGAGTCTGAGGCTGGGCGAGATCCGGACGAGCCAGACGACGACGTAGTTGATCGCGACCCGAAGCGGGTTGCGAGCGGCGGTCCAGTGGGCCAGCGAGTTTCGCGGCCCGGGCGTCGCGTGACGCTCGACGTGGTCGTGTCGCGGCGTCGGTTCGTCGGAAGCCCTCACTGGCTGTCCCGTTTGACGTGTTGGTACATCAAACCGATCGATGCGGAACTGGGTCCCGCTTCGCGACGAGCGCTCCCCGGTCGCCCTCCTGACCGACTATGGAATTACCAACTCGACCGTCGTTCCTTGGGGCACGTTGTCCCCGATCGCGAGCGTCCCGCCGAGTTGCGTCAGAATCATCTGCGTGACCCAGAGGCCGACGCCCTCCGAGTGCGCCAGCGGCGTCTCGACCCCCTCCTCGAAGACGGTTCGCTCGATGTCCGGCATCCCGGGACCCGTATCGCTAATGCCGATTATCACGCGCCCGTCGTCGCCCGATCGCATGGCTACCTCCACGGCCGGCTCGGCCGCGTCGTTGTGCTCGACCGCGTTCTCGAGGAGTTCGTCGATCGCCGTCTCGAGTCGCGGATCGGTCTCGCGGCAGATCTCGGCCGGAATCTCGGTTCGAATCGCCGCGTCGGGATACCGGATTCGAGCCTTCTCGACCCGTAACTCGAGGAGTTTCGAGAGGGTGACCTGCTTCATCGTCGTCGAATCGGCGACGAGTGCGTCCCGGAGGAGGTGAGTCTTCTCGCTCAGTTCGATGAGCCGATCCGTCTGAGTCGTAATGGTCTCGACTCGGTCTGCTCCCTCGCTGTCGACGGCGAGATCGGCGGCGAGCAGTTCCGCGTTGCCGCGGATGATGTTGCAGGTGTTGCGGAGATTGTGCCGGATGATCCGCTGGAGGATGCTCGTCTGCTGGAGCGCGCGATCGAGTTGCTCGTTGGTCCGCTCGAGGTCGCGCTGGCCGTACGACACCAGACCGTAGAGGACGATCGACGAACCGACGACGAACACCCAGCCCTTGACCATCTGGACCGAGATCGCGACACCCAGGCGTCGGACGACGAGATAGACGAGAGCGTCGGAACCGAGAATCCAGAGCGTACCGATCGCTGCATAGCTCGCGGCGATGGCAGCCGGTGATCGAGCGATCACCGATCTGTCAAGCACGTTCGGTCACCGGTCTGAGGGTCGAATCCGGAACGTTTCAAGCTTCGGGCCGTGTATCCACACGATAGCCGGCGGTAATTCGCTTCGCAGGGCTGAGTCCGGACCGTATCACGGGTCGACCGTCGAAACCGCGGCTACAGCGAAGGCCTACGTATGGAGGGAGAACTGCTGTTCCGGTCGGGAGCGAGCGTCGCGTATGGCACAATCCCAGTCCGGAATCCTCGAGATGGATACCGTCTTCACCATCCTCTCGGATACGACGCAGCGGTCTCTCCTGTGGTACCTCTCTGACGTCGAGCAGGCGACCGTTCGGGAACTGACTGCTCACCTCGCATCGTCGAACGACGGCGGCGACCGCCATCACGAGTCCCGTCGACAGGCCCACGTCACACTCGTGCACGACCACCTCCCGCGGCTGGCGGCGGACGGCGTCGTCGACTACGATCGGTCGGCGAACGACGTGACGATCGGACCGAATTTCGACGAGGTCGAACCGTTCGTCTCACGGCTCGAAGACGCCGATATCGATCCGGTCGAATAACGGCTCGAGTCTTCAGACGCGACCGTCCCGCGGGGCCGGGCGATCGCCGGGGAGACCGACCAGATCCCGGAACGCAGCGCCCGAGAGTCCACACCGGTAGGCCGGCTTGTACATCATGTTCGCGCCGCCGGCCCGAACGTCCCACTCGGACGCGATTTCCTCGCGAAGGTAGTACTGCGCCCGTTCGTTCCCCTCCTTGACGTAGTAGTCGCTGAGCCGGATCGGATCGCGCTCGAAGAGACCGCCGGGCTCACGGCCGTCGACGATGACGACCGGCTTCTCGAGATAGAGCTCGCCGTCCCGGGCGCGTTTCGCGTGGGCGTTCGCCGAGTGGGCCTCGAGTATCGCCTCGCGCTCGGCCGGCGGCGTCTCGGGGCCGACGACGGCCACCTCGTCGACGGTGAAGTACCCGATCAGGTAGCGGTGCGCGCGGTCCCCGTCGGGCCGTCGCAGGCCCGCGTAGAACCCGACGACGTCGCCCGGCTCGAGCGCGCGCAACCGCGAGACGTAGCCGCTGGTCCGGTGTTCGCCGTACGTCAGCGCCTCGAAGTTCGGATCGCGGTGGAGGGGCCAGGACTCGAGCGCCTCGCCGGTGACGGTCTCGGTCCCGTCGTGGACCGGTTGGGGTGTGAGACGAGTGGTCAGGTCAGCCGCAGTGCCGTCGCCAGCGCGCAGCTCCCACGAACCGAGCGTTTCGGACTCGGCCGTCTCCCGCGTTTTCTCCGGGATCGGCACGTACTCGAAGCGGCCGTCGTCGTAGAGGGGTGCCAGCGCGCCGACGTTCGTGCTGTCAGCGCCGACGCCGGCGAGAACGACAGTCATGGATGCGATTCGTATCCGTCGCTCGGCGCGAGACGGCGATAAATCCGCCGATCGGTCGCCGGGCTCCCACGGGGCGAGTTCGGCGCGATCGCTGCCCCGGTAGGCGCTCCACGCTGCGTCGCTCCCCATCGCTGAACCGAGGCGGATACGGGCCTCCTACGGGCGTTCGGCGCTCAGAACTCGGTCACGACCTCGATGCCGCTCGTCCCGTACTCGGTCATCGCGGCGAGTCGATCCGAGACGTCGTCGAGGGCCACCCGACGCGTCACCAGGCGCTCGGGCTCGAGGCGGCCGGCCTCGAGCAGCCGCAGGAGTTCGTCGTACCGCGAGGGCGGCATCCCGCGCGAGCCGACGACGGTCACGTCCCATCGGGTGAGCTCGTCGATCGGGAGCGCCACCTCGCCGCGCTCGGCGTCGGTCGTCAGCCCGATCTGGACGTGGGTGCCTCGGACGCGGAGACAGTCGAGGCTGTTCCGGCAGGTCTCCGCGCGGCCGAGCGCGTCGACGGAGACGTGTGCGCCTCTGTCGGTAACGGCCTCGATTTCGTCGGGAACGGACGCCGTATCGGACGCGTCGATCGTCGCGTCGGCCCCGAGATCGGTCGCCATCGAGAGCGGCTCCTCGCGGACGTCGACCGCGACCACCCTGGCCCCGAGCGCGATCGCGAGCTGGACGGCCGCCAACCCGAGTCCGCCGCAGCCGTGGACGGCGACCCAGTCACCGCCCCCGACGTCGGCCCGGTGGGCAAGCGCGTGGTAGGCGGTGACGTATCGGCAGCCGAGCGCGGCTGCCTCGGTCGCCGAGACGCCCTCGGGGAGCGCCGTGACGTTGAACTCGGCGTGAGGCACGTGGACCCGTTCGGCGAACGCGCCGGGCACGGTCGGTTCGAACCCCAGCGCGTAGCCGTCCTCGCACACGTTCCCGTGCCCGTTCCGGCACTGGTAGCACGATCCCTCGCCGAGATTGAACGGGATCACGACCCGATCACCGACCGCGAGCGTCTCGACGCGATCACCGACCTCGACGATCCGGCCCGCCGGCTCGTGGCCGAGGATCTGACCGAGCGGCACCCGATCGTCCGCCCACTCGCCGTGGCCCTGCCAGGCGTGCCAGTCGCTCCGGCAGATGCCACAGGCCTCGACGTCGACCGCGACGCCGTGGGGCTCGAGCGGCGGCGGATCGACCGTCTCGATCGAGAGCGGTTCGCCGTAGGCCTCGAGTACTGCAGCGCGCATACGGGCCGGGTCGGCCGCCGGCGAGTTAGCTATTCGCCCCGCGGCAGACCGGCGCGGGGAGCGTGCTGCGGGAGCCGAACGCCTCCTCTAGTCCGTCGGATCGAGGCCGACGGTTTCCCGCGCGAACACGTCCTCGTATCCGGAAAAGGACAGTCTGAGCGACGGAACGCCCGTGAACGCCAGCGCCTGCAGGATGAGGGCCGGCTCCTCGAGATCCGAGCCCAGGTCGCGGAGCGTCGCGGTCACGTCGGCCAGCCGTTCGGCGCTCTCGGAGATATCGACGTCCGCACACCGGGCACCGATCGGCGTCGGGAAGGCGGTCCGCGTCGTCTCCCCGTCGCGGACGACCCAGCCGCCGCCCATGTCGACCACGTCGTCGATCGCTCGTCTCATCGCGTCCTCGTCGGCACCGACGGCGATCACGCCGGGCGTCTGCCACGTGTGAGACGTGGCGACCGCGCCCGTCTCGAGTCCGAACCCCGAGAGAAATCCGGTGAACCCGTCGCCGGTATCGCCCGGTGAGCGATCGAAGAGCGCGACCTTGAGCGCGTCGCGGTCCGGCGTCGCGACGAACTGACCGTCCGCGGTCGCCGGGTCGACGGTCGTCTCGCTGGTCACCGTCCCGCCCTCACAGTGGATCGCCCGCACGGTCCCGTCAGCGCCCTCGGTCGTCGGCGTTCGGAGCGCCGCCTCGTCCACCGTCAGCGACAGGGAGTCGCGGAACCAGTCGGGATACGCGCGTGATCGGGGCTCGACGACCGGTGTCCCGCCGTCGACGACGACGTCACCGCCGCTGATCACCGTCTCGACGTCGACGGTCTCGAGGTCGTCGAGAACGACGATATCGGCGCGCGATCCGGGCGACAGCGACCCCACGCCGGGCAGATCGAAGTGACGGGCCGGGTTGAGCGTGGCCATTCGGACGGCGTCGACCGGCTCGATGCCCGCCTCGATCGCTCGCCGGACGACGGCGTCCATGTACCCCTCGTCGACGATGTCCGTCGGCCAGATCCAGTCCGTCGACAGGGAGAGTTCGGCCGCTCCGAACCGGTCGTACGCGTCGGCGAGCGCGTCGATATCGTCGCGGAACGTGCCGTAGCGGCCGATCGCGTGGATCCCGTTCTCGAGGCGGTCGGCGACCTCATCGCTCGAGACCATCTCGTGGTCGTCGGTGATCGTCGCGGCGAAGGCGGCCAGTCGGCGGCCGGAACAGCCCGCCCCGTGGCCGCTCACCGTCGCGCCGCGTTCTCGAGCCCGCGTCGCGAGCGACTCGACCGGGGAGGACCGCCCGACGACCTGTACCCAGGGGATCTCGCCGACGCCGACGATATGGTCGTCCGCCAGCAGGTCGGCCAGTTCCTCGCGATCGGCGTCGTCGAACCCGTCGTAGCCGACGGAGAACGCGTCAAAGAACGCCTGTGGCGGCACGGTACCGAAGACCCGAATCGGCAGCTCGCTCGTCGCCTCGAGGAGCTGTCGGACGCCGGCCGCGCCGAAACAGCTCCCGAACTCGCAGGTCTCGGTGACGACGGCCGTGGTTCCGGTCGCGAGCACCCGGTGGTACGCCCGCTCGAAGGGCTGAAACGAGTCGACGTGGACGTGTGCGTTGACGAAACCGGGTGTGACGACCTTTCCCTCGGCGTCGACGACCGCGGTATCCGGCCCTGTAACGTCGCTCGCGTCGGTGGTGACGGCTGCGATCCGGCCGTCCGCGACCACGACATCGCGGTCGTACAGGTCGCCGGGTTCGGGTAACAGTACGCGTCCGTTCGCGACGACGAGATCGGCTCCTGTGGTTCCGAGCGAGACGGATTGCAGGTCGTCGGTCGACCCTGTCACGTGGGCTCACCCGACAGTAGTGTGTGAGAAAATCGCATGCTCCGACTTGGGAAACCAGCCATATAAAGTTACGAGGGCGATCGCACGGGAAGCGACCGGAGCGCACTGCTGACAGACGGATCGGATCCATAACAACTGTTATCGGGACGGCCGTTCCAAAGCCGCGTATGCGCGTTACCTTTCTCGGCACGGGCAGCGCGATGCCCACCGGCGAACGCTTTCAGGCGGGGATCCTCGTGCAGGACGACGGCCGGACGCTGCTGCTGGACTGCGGTGCCGGCGCGCTCCAGCGGCTCCAGCAGTCCGGCGTCGGCTACGAGAACGTCTCGACCGTCCTCCTGACCCACCACCACCTCGATCACGTCGCCGACCTGCTGCCGCTGATGAAAGCCCGCTGGCTCGCCGGCGAGGACCACCTCGAGATCGTCGGCCCGCAGGGGACGAAGGCGCTGATCGACGACCTGCTCTCGGTCCACGAGTACATGCAGGACAAGATCGAGTTACAGGTCAGGGAGGTGGTCGCCGGCGAGTTCTCCGTCGCCGGCTTCGACGTCTCGGCCTACGAGACGCGTCACTCGCTCCCCTGTCTGGCCTACCGATTCGGCGATCTCTTCACCTTCAGCGGTGACAGCGAGGCGTTTTCCGGACTGGCGAACTTCGCGGAGGGCTCGGCGATTCTGGCCCACGACTGCTCGTTCCCCGACGACGTCGACGTCTCGAATCATCCGACGCCGGACACGCTCGGCCGGGCGCTCGCCGGTCGCGAAATCGGACGCGTCTACCTGACTCACCTCTACCCCCACACCGAGGGCCGCCACGACGAGATGCTCGAGTCGATCGGCGCTCACTACGACGGCGACGTTCGGTTCGCCGAGGACCTCAAGACGGTCTCCATCGAATAGTACCGCGACGAGTGGCGGTGGAATCCGCGCTCGAGTCGTCGCCGTCCGACCGATATCGATCAACCACAGCGGTGGCTATATTGGCTTCGTGACGCACTCTCATTGGATTTTATGCCTCACTGAGAGGCGTTCCAAACAGGTATATGCGATCGCGTTTGTAGGATCATAACAACAGAATGTGTCCCTCTGATTCGTGGCGGACGACCGACGAGGTGACCGAATGAGCGTTCCCGACCGGCTCGCGGACGCCATCACGTCGCATACACGTATCGTACTCGTCGTTCTCGTGCTCTCGACGGCACTCGTCGGAGCCGGAATGCCGATGGTCGACGACGACTCCTCGCTCTCCCAGTTCGAGGGCGAATCCGAGGAGGCGAAAGCCCTCGAGCGCATCGACGAGAACTTCACGAGCGAGCAGGAGGAAAACACGACCCGCGTCCAGGTGATCGCACGCGGCGATAACGTGCTCACGAGAGAGTCGTTGCTCTCGTCGCTCGAGTTCCAGCAGGAACTGCGGGCGAACGAGTCGGTCAATTCGACGCTCGCCGAGAATCAGTCGATCACCGGCGTCGAGAACCTCGTCGCGATCTCCGCGATCAGAAGCGAGGAGGCGGCCGAACTGAACGAGACGAGCGCGCGACTCGAGTCGGGTCTCAACGAGACGGTCGGGCTCCAGCGCCAGTACGAACAGTTGAACGCGTCGTCCGAGAACGGGTCGATCAATCAGTCCGAGTATCGGGCTCGGTCGGCCGAGCTCGAGGCGCAGTTCGATGCCGTCGTCGAGAACGCGACCGACGGACTCACCGCGAATCAGACGGCCCAGTACGAGTCGGCCGTCCGGCAGGCTCGAGAAATCGAATCGCAGCGCTTCGAGATCCGCTCGGCGACCGAGAATCCGACCGAGGATCCCGAGTACCAGCGACTCACCGAGCGACTCGAGGGCGTCTATCGGAACGGAACGGCCGGCGTCCTCGAAGCGGAGTACGCGGCGTTGCAGAGCGAGGAGCAGCCGCCCCTCGACGAGCAGATCGCGGCCCTCGAGGATCTGAGCGACGAGGAGTACGAGCGAACCCTCGAGGAGACGCTTTCGTCGAACGACTCCGACGATAACTTCGCGATCGCGTTGATGCCGACGTCGTACGATCCGGGCAGTACCACGGCCGAAGCCCGGATGACCTCGGTGACTCAGGCGACCGACGGCGATAGTGCCGAGGGGATGGGCGGTGGCGCAGTCAGCGAGCGGATCATCGACAGCCAGCTCGACATCCGCGAGTTGGCGGAGACGCAGACGCAGGACTACCTCGTCTTCGGCGGCGGGCTGATTACCGACGAGATCGACCGCTCGATGGGCGACAGCCTCGCCATCGTCGGCCCGCTGGCCCTGCTGTTCGTCGTCGCCGCACTGTTGGTCGCGTACCGCGACCCGCTTGACATCGTCCTCGGAGTCGTCGGCATCGTCGCCGTCCTCGTCTGGACGTTCGGCTTCATGGGCTGGGCGGGCATCGCGTTCAACCAGATGTTCGTCGCGGTACCGGTCCTCCTGATCGGGCTCTCGATCGACTACGCGATTCACGTCTTCATGCGACATCGCGAACAGCGCGAGACCGACGGTACCAGCGGAACCGTCCGCGGCTCGATGACGACCGCACTGGCCGGCGTCGGAGCCGCCCTCGTCTGGGTGACGGCCACGACCGTCATCGGCTTCCTCTCGAACCTCGTCAGCCCGATCGCCCCCATTCGGGAGTTCGGCATCGTCAGCTCCGTCGGGATCGTCGCCGCGCTGATCGTCTTCGGCGCGCTGATCCCCGCCGCCAAGGTCGAGATCGACGAGTTACTCGAGGCTCGGGGGATCGATCGGCGAAAGCGCGCGTTCGGAACCGGGGGTGGCCCCTTCAGCGAAATCCTGACGGTCGGTTCGGCCGCCGCCCGTCGGATTCCGCTGGTCATCATCCTCCTCGTCGCCCTGCTCACCGTCGGCGGCGCGTACGGCGCGACGCAGGTCGACACCAGTTTCCAGGAGGAAGACTTCCTCGCGGACAGCCCCCCGGAGTGGACTCAGAAGCTTCCCGGCGGGATGGCTCCCGGCGAGTACCACGCGAAAGACGACCTCGAGTACGTCAACGAGCACTTCCAGCGCCAGGACCGGCAGGCGCAGATACTCGTCGAGGGGAACGTCACTGATCCCGCAGTACTCGACGAAATCGACGACGCCCGGGAGAGCGCCGCCGACAGCGGCGTCGCGTACACGCTCGCGACCGGCGAGGCCGACATACAGGACCCGCTCTCGACGATGGAGCGGGTCGCGGGACAGAACGAGTCCTTCAACGAGTCGTTCACTGCTGCAGATACCGACGACGACGGCGTTCCCGACGAGAACGTCTCGGCACTGTACGACCAACTCTTCGAGATCGACGCGGAGAGTGCGAGTCAAGTCGTCCACCGGACTGACAGCGGTGAGTACCAGTCGACCCGGATGGTCATCGCCGTCCAAGGGGACGCCACGTCCGCCGAGACGACCAGCGAAATGCGCGATGTCGCCGGCGGGATCGAGGACGGCAGCGACGACCGCTGGAGCGCCATCGCGACCGGCGATCCCATCGTCAGCTACATCGTCGAACAGGACCTGCTCGATACCGTCCTCGAGAGCCTGATTATCACGCTCGTGGCGGTATTCCTGTTCCTCACCGTCGCCTACCGGCTGACGGGTAACAGCGCCTCGCTGGGTGCCGTGACCCTCCTGCCGGTCGCGTTCTCTGTCAGCTGGATTCTGGGGACGATGTACCTCATCGGCATGCCCTTCAACGTCCTGACGGGGATGATCACGAGCCTCACCGTCGGGCTCGGGGTCGCCTACAGCATCCACGTCAGTGCCCGCTACACGCTCGAGCTCGAGCGCCAGGGCAACGTCTGGTCGGCGCTGCGGACGACCGTCACCGGAACCGGCGGGGCGCTGCTCGGCAGCGCCGCGACGACCGTCGGCGGCTTCGGGACGCTCGCCTTCGCGATCCTCCCCGCGCTGCGGCAGTTCGGGATCATCACCGGGCTGACGATCACCTACGCGTTCCTCGCCAGCGTCGTCGTGCTCCCGACGCTGCTGGTCCTCTGGACGCGGTACTTCGGACCGGATGTCTCCTTCGACGCGTCGGGTGCGCGGACGGTGACGCCCACTGCCAGCGACGGCGGGGTCGAGCCCGACCGGGGTGACGACGAATGAGCGGCGACGAAACCGAGGCTGTCGACGCCTTCGAACAGCTCGGCCTCACCAGCTACGAGGCCAAGGTATTCATCGCGCTCCATCGGCTGAGCGCAGGCACGGCCAGGGACGTCGCCGACATCGCGGACGTGCCGCGCTCGCAGGTCTACAGCGTCGCGGAAAGCTTGGAGGACCGCGGCCTGCTCGAGGTCCAGCAGTCGAACCCGATCCGGTACCGGCCGGTCAGCGTCGAGGAGGCTCGAGAGACGCTCCGAGAACAGTTCGAGCGCGAGCAGGATCGGGCGTTCGAGTACGTCGAAACCGTCAGAAAGGAACCGGACGGCGAGGAAACCCAAGAGGACATCTGGACGGTTCGCGGCCGGGACCGCGTCGCCGATCGGACGGTCGATATTCTCTCGCAGGCCGAGGACCGGATCGTCTTCGGGACCCGCCTTCCGGAACTCGTCACGACGCCGATCGAACGGACGCTCGCGGAGCGCGTCGCGGCCGGCGTCACGGTCGTCGTCGTCAGTCGAACCGAGGCCGTCCAGGAACGGTTCGCCGACGTCGAGGGCGTCACCGTCGAGCGCCCGCCGGCCCACCGGACGGACGACGAGCGGTCCGGGCGGATCGTCATCGCCGACGACGATAGCATCCTGTTGAGCGTCCTCGGCGGCGAGGACGGCGAGACGGCGATCTGGAGTTCGGGCTCGCTGTTCGCCTCCGTGCTCATCCAACTGATCGAGGCCAGCGACGAGATGCGCGTCGAGTGAGCGCCGCTGGCCACCGGCAGCGCGTCGCGCTCACTCGAGGCGATATCGCAACAGCGCCGCGATGCCGCCGAGGTTCGAGAGCTGCTGACCTGGCGGGAACTCGCTCGAGAAAACAGTCACGTCGCCGCCTTTCTGCTCGGTCGTGCGGACGATCTCGTCGACGCTGATCGCCCACTCGCCGTCGGGACCGCGCTCCTTCTGTAGTCGATCGTCGAGCACGAGCAGGCGTTCGATCGCGCCGAACTCGGCTGCCTTTTTCACCTGTTCGGGGCCGTACGCCGCCTTGGCACCGTCGGCGATACGCCGCGTGAGCTCGTCGATGTACTCGGCCTCGCTCTCGATGCGGGTCTCCTCCTGGACGTCCGCGACCGCGCCCCGCTTGAGCACCTCGTGGACGCCGCGGTCGCCGACGGCCGCCGTGTCGACCATCGTGATCAACTCGGCGACCTCGGGCTCGTTCTCCTCTAAGTGCTTGTACGCGTCTTGCTTCGTAAAGCCCGGGCCGGCGAGGATGATCGCGTCGACCTCGAGGCGTTTGAGGACCGTCGCGAGCTCTTCGAACAGCTCCGAGCGGCCGCGGGCGTACTCGCCCTTGCCGGTCGTGCCAGTGATCGTCGCCCGCTCCTCGGTGCCGTACTGGGCGACCGTGTGGACGTGGGCCTGTCCCTCCTCGACGGTCGCGATCGCGACGTCCGGGTTCTCGGTGGCCTCCTCGGCCTCCTCGAGGCGGGCCTCCTGATCGGGCTTGAACCGCTTCTCGATCGAAATCTCGTCGCGCGGCTCGACGTTGAGCGTGTGGTGGAAGTTCAACTGGTCCTCGCGGGACGAGGCGACGATCTCGCCGCCGACCCGCAGCCGGTTGGCGAACTTGTGGAACTCGACATCGTCGACGGCGATGGCGACCCACATGTGCTCGCGTTCGCCGCCCGTGTCCCGCATCTGGTCGTCGTTGCGCTGGATTCGCCGAGTCGTATCGCCCGCGACGCGGTCGCCGGGCTCGAGGACGTACTGCAGGTGCCAGAGGTCGTCGACGCTCTCGGGGACGACCGTGACCCGCTCGCGGCCGCCCTCGACCTGCTCCCGGTCTTTGATCTGCATGCGCGTTCGTTCGCGGGGTGGCGGTAAGTGGACTGCGATCGGTGCGCGCCCGTTCAGCGACGCGATGACTGCTCTGGTGACGCGCGACGAGGAGACGGACGAAACACGTCGGCGAAAGGTAAAATTCGTGTTACTTGTCCACAATAAACATAGTTAGGGACCGAGGCTATCCCCGGTGCGCTCCGCTATCAGGTATGAACCTCGGATATCTCTCCCGGCTCGAAGACTTCGGTACCCGATCGCTCGTCACCCACGCCATCATGGCGGTGACGTTTGCGGGTGCGATCGCGACGGGACTGTTCGTCGACGGACAGATCGGTCTCGTCTCGTTCGTCGCGTTCCTCAACTTCACCGCCGGCGTGTGGGTCGCACAGTCGACCCACTCCCTCGGCAACGCCCGGACCGACGATTCCTACGAGGGGATCTTGGGGGTCTTGTTCGATACGACCGGTGAGAAGAGCTACCGCGGGCTGGATACCGGTCGGCTCGCGCGACTACTCACGTTGATCGCGGCCGTGACGGCGGCCTCGCTGCTGGTCTCCGGACAGGTCCTCTCGGGCGTGGTAGCGTCGATCGGTGCCGTCGCGATCGGCGTCGTCGCGCTCGTCACCGCGATGGTCGGGTTCCTGATCGCGATGGGGTCGTCCTACGACGCGGCCGAGCGCCAAGCGACCCGCGACGCCGACCGCGACGGTGAGCGTCTCGAGTCGGAACGGCCGACCACCCCGACGACCGAGTTCGACGACGCCGCCGACAGCCGGATCTCGATTCACGAGATGCACATGGACGACTCGGCCGCGAAACGGCGGTGACATCGCGCGGCGGACTCGATTCTCACGGACGCTTCGACGACGATACCCAGTCTCCCGGAGACGGCGAGCATAGCGAGCCATCGGTTCGTCGGAAACGAAGACCGCGCTCCGACGCCGGCCACGGTCAGTCCGCCGTCAGGGCGCTCAATCGACATGTCGGGACGACGCACGTTCGACCGTACAGAAAAAACGGGTGACAACCACGACCCGGTTCGGGTCACCGAGACACTCGATCGCAATACGGTGACGGATCTGACGCGGCACCCGACAGTCGACGTCGACCGGACGTTGTTAGCTTTATACTCCTGACCGATGGCTCCGATGAGTGTGGCCCCCACCGGACAGCGATAATGATCGACGCAAACACAGCTTCCACCGAGACGGTTCGGATCGAGGTGTTTCTCCGAAACAACGCGTCCGCGGCCGTCGTGGAACCGCTCAGAGAGATCGTTGCGCGAGCGCGGCGTCTCGAGAAGCGAGCGATCGCGGCCGACGTGCGCGTCGAGACGTGGACGTCGGTGCGACCCGCACTCGAGAGACTCAGTGATGCCGGGCCGTCGGTGTCGCTCACCGTCGACGCGTTCGAGTCCTGGGCCGACCGCGAGGGGTACACGCTCCGCCCGGCGTTCGAACGGCACGAGACCGAATCGATGCTCGGTCACCGCCCCGTCGCCGAAATTCAGGTACCGACGATCTGCGTCGCCGTCTACGAGGACGATGATCTCCGGTGCGTCGCACCCTGCTCGGACGGCGACCGCACGTACACCGTCGAGGACTGTCTCGACGCGCTCGAGGACGGCAGTACCGAGCCGTTCACCGACCCGGGCGAACCGCTCCGAGACCGATTCGGCGACACCATCGATAACGCCGCGCAAACGGAGAAAGGGGAGTAGTACGCGGTCGAGGCCCACAGTTCGGGCGATAGAAGGCAGTCGCGGACGACGATCAGTCCCTGAGTTCCTCGAGTTTCCCCTTCGCTTTCTCGAGGCCCGACTCGAAGGTCGCCTCGATCTCCTCGACGGAGCGCTCGACGTAGTGGACGCGCTCCTTGGGGACCCGGCGGACGACGTCGTTGCCGTCCTCGTCGGTCCCGTACGCGAACAGCCAGTGATCCTGAAAGTAGGCGATCCGATCGTTGTCGACCGTGGCTCGTTCGTCGGTTTCGCCGGGCGTTTCGTAGACGATGGTCGCGGTGCCGAGTTCGGGTTCGGTATCGGTGTCGGTATCGATGTCCACCATGGTCGTCGCGTCCACGATCCGCCGTGTAGTTGTGAGCCCGGCAGGTGCAGCCCGCTCGCGGCTCGAGCCCGGCGGTCGTGATCGACCGACCGCGACCGACCTGCGGTCCCCGTCAGTCGGAGCCGGACTCGCTCCGGGAATCGGATCGATCCTCCGCGGCGTCGCGGATACCGCTATCGTCCGTCGGCGTCGGTTCGGCGTTCTCCGCCTGATACGGCTGCGTCCCGGGCCCGAGCGCCAGAAAGACGACGAACCCGACGGTGATCACCAGCGCGGCGACGATACCCCAGCCGATGATGACCGGTCCGTCGAGTCCGCCGAGGACGGCGGGCGCGAGCGTCTCGAGTGGGAGCATCATCGACCGCGCTAGTCCGGAGACACCGAAGAACGTTGAGCCGTACATATCGGGGTCGCGGCCGGACCGACGAGCGGACGGAAAACGACGGTTCGAACGGATCTCACCGGTCCGCGACAGTCGTCACCGAATCGCGGTTCACTCGTCCGCTGCTGGGCCGCGGTTTACTCGTCTTTGATTCGGCTCCCGCCCGGCGGCATGAAGTGCTGAATCCGGTCGGGGCTCGCGATCTTCCGGACGAACGTCTCGTCCTCGAACCGCTCGCGGAACCGGCGGTAGAGCCGCTTGGCCGCGTCGGCCTGGGCGTACCGCCCGGGCTCGAGTTCGATCGTCGTCACCGCCGTGTCTTCGATGGCCGACGGCGGGCCGCCGATGACTCGCGTGTACGGCTCGCACTGAATTCCGACCGCCGCGCCGACCGCCGTGTCTCGGTAGTAGGTCCGGTCGCCCCGAATCGCGAACCCGCCCTTCTCCAGGTACTCGCCGCTCTCGGGGGTCTTCGAGACCTGATCGGAGTCGACGGCGTAGACGTCGCCCGCGTAGCGGCCGTCCTTCCAGACCGACGAGTAGGAGACGGCAAACTGAGCGGCCTCCTCGACGCTCGATTCGGGCAGTTCGATATCGCTCGAGGAGGCCTCGCTGGGGTCGGTCGCCTTCAACACGGTGACGGGACCGCCGTGGGCCTGCGTGTGGAGGACCTTGTCCCCGGGCTCGAGGTATTTTTTTACCAGCTCCTCGTTCTGGTCGGCGTTGCGGCCGCCGATCACGAGGTAGCCGTCGCTGGTGTGGAACCAGCGGAAGCGGTCGAACCAGGGCTCGTTCTCGCGGATCGGAATGGACGGTTCCGAGAGCCAGTCGCGCGGGAGGTCCGACTCGTCCTCGTCGTCCTCGTCTCCGTCCCCACCGCCGCTCTCGTCGGCCTCCCACTCGTCGCGGCGGCGCTCGGCGTCCGCTAAGTCTTCGCGGGTGTTCTCGATGGCCGCGAGTGCGCCCTCTTTCTTCTCCTCGACGCGCTTGGCCTCGGTGTAGAGCCGGTCGGCGTTCTGCTCGACGCCCTGCTGGGCGTCGAGATCGATCCGTTCGTCGTCGATTTCGACCGTGACCGTCCCGTCGCTGCCGTCGACCTCGACGACCGCCTCGGCGGCGTCGATGCCCTGCTCGGCCCCCTCCTCGAATCGCTCTCTGATGTCCTCCCACGAGCGATCGCGTTCGCGGGCCCCCTGAATCGTCGAGAGGATATCGTCGACCAGTCCGTACTCCGCGTAGAGCAGTTCGGCCTGCTCTCGCAGCGCGTCGGCCTCCTCCTCGAACCCCTCGATCGCCCCCTGCTGTTGCTCGATAATGCGCTCGTGTTTGGCGATCTCCGACTCGAAGTCGGGCCGCTGATCGGTCGGATCGGGCTCTTCTTCCTCCGCGAGTTCCAGCCGGAAGAAGTAGTCGTCCAG
The DNA here is from genome assembly GCF_020515625.1 of Natrinema amylolyticum. Taxonomy (NCBI): domain Archaea; kingdom Methanobacteriati; phylum Methanobacteriota; class Halobacteria; order Halobacteriales; family Natrialbaceae; genus Natrinema; species Natrinema amylolyticum. The sequence goes on along the minus strand of NZ_JAIWPJ010000001.1, from coordinate 232,701 downwards.
CGCGGAGAGGAACGAGTCGTAGGGTTCGCCATCGAGGTCGTCGTGCTCCTCGAGCGGGAACGGCGTGACGTCGACGACGCGGTCGTCGCTCCCGCCGTTCGCCTCGTCACCGTCCGCATCGTCGCCGTCCTCGTCCTCGGTCTCGAGATAGAGCCGCGGATCGAAGTTACCGTTCCGGATGTCGAGCGCGAGGCGCTCGATCGTCTCGTAGAGCCGATCGTAGACGTCCTCGTCGGCGTCGTCGATGTCCATCCCCTTCTCGACGCCGGCGCGGGTACACACCTCCTCGGCGTAGAGCCCGCCGAAGTTCAGTTGGGTCGCGAGCGTCCGAACCACGTCCGTATCGGAGTCGTCCATCTCGTGGTCGAACGCCTCCCGCGAGACGGTCAGCGGGTTCGTCCGGGTGTCGGGGAACTCGTAGCGCGAGCCCGGGACGACGGTCCGGGACTTCAGGCGGACGGTCTCGAGGCAGTCGATCACCTCGTACTCGCCGTCGGTGACCGCAACGTTGCCCTGGCCGAACAGTTCGACGATAATCCGGGTCGTCCCGTCGTCGCGCTCGAAAACGAACTCGAGGATGCGGTCGAACTCGTACTGCTCGACACCGGCGAAGTCGGCCCCGGAGAGCCGATTGCGGAGCATCATCGCGAACTGCGGCGGTCGGCCGGGGGCGTCGGGAACCCGTTCGGGGGCGACCGTGTGCGCCCGCTTGACCTCGCCGACCTCGAGGATCAGTTCCATGCGGCCCCGATCGAAGTCCCGCATCTTGAGCCGGACGAGGTCGTCGCCGTAGAGGTACGCTTTGTCGACCTTTGCCCCCTCGTAGGCACCGAATTCCCCGACGAGGGCGGCGAGGTCGACGCTTGTCAGCTCCCGCTTTGGATCCATACCCGAAAGTGGCCGGTCCGGTCAAAAAGACGTGTCGCTCCGACGCCAGCGCCCTGATTCCGGTTCGATCGCGTCGCGAGGGAGGATCGTGCCTTCCGACTATCTATGGCTGTCGTCAGATCGGTCCGGAGAATTCGAGAGTCAGTAGATGGCCCGACTCCATCGGTGCTGACTCGCAAAGCAGGCGCTGTCGGAGGTCGGAAAGCCTAATCCGCGCCGGCACCCAGTAGGAGCCATGAACGACGCTATCGGTGACGCCACCTGCAAATCGGCCGAGTCGGTATCGCGTGACGGACATCGAGACCGATCGCGCGGCCCCCGGGGAGGGCGAGCCGTATGAGCGCGGGCGACGACCAACCGTGGGAAAACGTCTCCCAGTTCCCGGACTTCCTCGAGCACCTCGAGCAGCAAGGCGGTGCGACGGTCAGCGGGATCGTCGACCGGATCGATGCGGATGTCGACATGGACGGGGTCGTCTACCACGACCGCGGCATCAGATCGCCGGGCTACGACGCCACCTTCGTCCCGGAACCGGAAGGAGATCGACTGCGGCCCGCGTTCAGCGTCGAACTCCACACCGTCGGCCCCCGCAGCGTCTGGGCGGTGTTCGACGCGACGCTCTCCTGGGACTTCTACCTGCTCGAGTCCGAGGGGATCGCGGCGATCGCCTGGGTGAGCGACGAGGAGTACAACGCCGAAGAGGCCGGGCTGTTCATGTCGAAACACGACGCCCTCGCCGCGGGCCGGTTCTCCTTCGGCACCTTCATCTACGCCGACGAGGACTGGCAGGAACAGCTCGAACTCATCGAGGGCACGGACACCCCGGCGTTCCTCAAGCGCGACGACGGCAGTACGCTCGTCCCCACCAGTCAGTCCGATTTCTACAACGTCGTCAACTCTACGCCCGAGGAGTTCCGGACGAACGGCGGCGGCGCACCCGCCCATCTCGGCCTGCTCGAGCTCGAAGTTTCCATCGACTGAGCGTTCGCGCCCGGCAGCGTCTCCCCCGATCGCAAGCGTTTTCGAAGCGGCGGCGAAGGGAACGATATGTCACCCTTCGGCGAAGTCATCCTCGTCGCCACGATCGCGGGCTGTACGACGGGGATCGGCGCGCTTCCGCTCTTGCTCACCGACCGGATCAGCCACCGCGTCTACGACGGCTCGCTCGGACTCGCGGCGGGAATCATGGTCGGCGCTGCCGTCTTCGCGCTCGTCCTGCCCGGCCTCGAGATGGGGTCGCCGCTCGAGGTCGTCGCCGGTATCCTCGGGGGCGGCGGCTTCCTCCTCGCCGTCAACGCCGTCTTCCCCCACCTCCATCTCCTGTTCCGCGGGGAACGCGTCGAAGGGACGAGAGAACTCGATCCCGCCGGTGACTTACCGTCGGTCGAGGAGAGAGCCGTCACCGAACCGATCCGCGACGGTGGCGACGACCTCCGACGGGCCGCTCTCGTCGGCGGCACCGTCACCATCCACAACGTCCCCGAGGGGCTGGCCGTCGGCATCGCGTTCGCCAGCGGCGAAACAGCGCTCGGACTCGCCATCGCGACGGCGATCGCCGTCCAGAACGTTCCCGACGGGTTCGCGATGGCGGTCCCCGCCGTTCGGGCGGGCGTCTCCGCACCCAAGACGCTCCTCTATACCACCCTCTCGGGCGGCGTTCCGGAACCGATCGCCGCGGCCATTGGCTTCTCGCTCGTCGCGGTCGTCTCCGGACTCTTCCCCGTCGCCGCCGGCTTCGCCGCCGGCGCGATGATCGCCGTCGTCTTCCGGGAACTTATCCCCTCGAGTCACGGCCACGGCTACGCCGACACTGCGACGGCGGCGTTCGTCGTCGGGTTCGCGATCATGCTCGTCGTCGATACCGTCCTCGCGGTCTGAGTCGGACGGCAGGCGAAATCTCGTACAGCGCTCGAGAACACGAAAGAAAGATTGGTGAATACTATTATACTATGCCATGGTCTCCCGGGAAAAAAGCGTCATCGCCGCCGCGTTCGCTCTCTGTCTCGCCGCGTTTCTGCTCGGTGCGGCCCTCGGACTCGAGGGGCCGATCTACGCGGTCGTCGTACTGATCGTGATCCCGGTTCTCGGACCGCAGCTCTCCCTCGCGGCCACCGGTGACGACGAGCTGCCGTCGTCGACACGGATCCGAGCGGCCCTGCTGATCAGCGCCGGCCTGTGCGCGCTGTTCGGATTCAACGGGACCGAACCGGAACGGCGCCTCATCTGGAATCTCGGTGTCGGCTTCTTCCTCGCGTTCCTCGCTTATGAGGTCCGCGCGGGATACCTGCGTCGGACCGCGACTCACTGAGGAGAGCGCCTCGCGAGATTGTGTCCGGTTCAGCCACGGACAGCGCTGCCACACGTTCAACTGCCGTTCGATCTGAGCCGCCGCTTTGCGGCGAAACCGAGAGCGCAAAAGGGATCCGGACGACGAGCGCACCGCGACGGCCGTTCCAAGGGATCGAACGGCCGTCGCGGCGCGCTCAAACGGGACAGTGCAGTGTGGTGCTGTCGGAGTGGGGGAGTCGACAGCGTGCCGACGGTGATCGGCGCGAGATACTACCGCGACTAACAGTATAAATTTTTTCAATCTAATAGGGACATAATACTGCAAATACCCTGACGACAAACCGGACACGGAGTATCAGGAAGCGACAGATCGTCCACCGCCCGTCTCATCGGATCGATGTCCGAGGGGCCGCGGTTGCTACAGAGAACGCAACTCGTGGCGATTCACAGGCGCTTGCTGACGTAGGGGCCGTCCTGATGATAGCCGAGTTTGTTCCGGTAGTACTCCCGCGCGCCGATACCGGAGATCACGCTCAGTTTGTCGTAGCCGGCGTCGGCCGCGAGTTCCTCGGCGCGGTTCATCAGTCTGCGGCCGTAGCCCTGATGCTGGTGCTGGTCGGTCTCGCCCTCGTCACCCATCGACACCTCCGATCCGTAGACGTGGAGCTCTCGGATCAGCGCCGTGTTCTCGAGCTCCGGCCGAACGGGATCGTTCGGGAACCGGAGTCGGCAGAAGCCGACCAGCAGGTCCTTCTCGAAGTCCTCGAAGGAAATGAAGTGCTCCGTGCCGCCGCAGGCCTCGTAGGTCATCACGTCGAGTTCGACATCGTCGGGTTCCTCGTCGTGCATCCCGGCCTCGCGACAGCGGATGCAGTCACACGTCCAGCCGTGCTCGTCCATGCGCTTGCGGGCGAGCTGTCGGAGGTTCGACTTCCAGACGCCGGCGTCGATGAAGTCCGCCGGGATGTCCCGCTGGACGCGCTGGAGCCGCGTGTATCGGGGGATCATGTCCTTGATCTCCGCGACTAGATCCGCGGCCTCATCGTTCGACAGCGGCTCGTACTCGTCTTTGTGCCACCAGTCGTAGGTCGCGGTGCCCCGCACCACGAGCGTCGGGTAGATCTTCAGGTAGTCGGGCTTCCACTGTTCCTGTTCGAAGAGCCGCCGGAAGTCCTCGAGACACATCTCCTTCGACATGCCGGGCTGGCCCGGCATCATGTGGAAGCCGACCTTGAACGCCGAGTCCCGCAATCGCTGGTTAGCGTCGATCGACTCCTGAACGCCGTGGCCGCGGTGCATATCGCGGTTGACCCGCTCGTAGGTCGTCTGGACGCCGACCTCGACTTTCGTCCCGCCGAGGTCGAGCATCCGATCGATCTGCTCCGGGTCACACCAGTCCGGCTTCGTCTCGAAGGTCGTCCCGATGTTGCGGATGTCCGCGGTCTCGTTCTCCGCGATGACGTCCTCGAGGTACTCGAACTCGTACTCCTCGGGATCCTCGGCGAAGCTGACGCCCTGAGCCGGTTCGGGCTCCTTGTCGACGTCGTAGTCGTTCATCGCCTCGAGCGCGCGCTTGACGAACCACTCCTGATAGTCGTGGCTGCGGGCGGTCATCGTCCCGCCCATCAGGATGAGCTCGACCTTGTCGACGGGGTGGCCGATCTGGCGCAGTTGCTCAAGCCGGAGCGTCACCTGTCCGTAGGGATCGTAGTCGTTCTGGACCCCGCGGGCGGCCGCGGGCTCCTCGCCCGTATAGCTCTGTGACGACGAGAACTCGGAGTCGGGGCCGCCGGGACAGTAGAGACACTTGCCGTGGGGACACCGCTCGGGCGACGTCATGATCGCGACCGGCGAGACGCCGGAGGCCGTCCGGACCGGCTTGCGCTGGAGCACGGTCTCTAAGTCCTCCCGGTGCTCCTCGGGCGCGTAATCCAGCAGCTCGGAGTTCTTCGGCACCTTGGGCGCCGAGTGTTCCGAACAGGCCTCGAGCTTGGCCTTCTCGACCTCGTCGCGCTCGACGTCGCCGGCGAGGATCCGTTCGACGAGCGTCTCACAGACCCGCTCGAACGCTTCGGTTTCGGTCGGTTCTGGCGTCTCGGTACTCACTACACGTGTTTCGTCGCCGTTCGCGAATAAGCGTGTCGGACTCTCGGACCGGGACAGAGACCCACCGATCCCGGAGGACGATCGCGCCGTCGATTCCGTACACAGTCGCGGCTTCCGAAAGGTAATCGTTTAAGGGCGGTCTCGCCCTACCGTCGGCGTACCGAATGTCACCCGACCTGGCGATGGTCATCGCCGCGGTCGCGTTACCGTTCGTCGTCGCAGCACTCACGCCGGTAGTCTTTCGCGTCCTCGGAGAGGGAACCGGATTCGTCGGGACCGTCGTGGCGCTCACCTCGTTCGGCCTCCTCGCGACCCAGTACGGGGAAGAGGGGGCCGTCGGGATCGAGTGGGTCCCCGCTCTCGACATCGCGCTCCGGTTCTACGTGGACGGCTGGGCGCTGCTGTTCGCGATGCTGGCGTGTGGAATCGGTGCGCTCATCTTCACCTACTCGCCCGCGTACATGCACGGTGAGTCGGGGCTGGTCAGGTACTACGCCGCCCTGCTCGCCTTCATGGGATCGATCGTCGGCGTCGCGCTCGCCGCCGACCTGGTCGCGATCTTCCTCTTCTGGGAACTCACCAGTCTTGCGTCGTTCGTCCTGATCGGCTACTACACCGCCGACGACTCCTCACAGTACGCCGCCCGGATGGCCATGTTCATCACTGTCGGCGGCGGCCTCTTCCTGCTCGTCGGCCTCCTCTTGCTCTCGCTGGTCGCGAGCGATATCCTCGGTCCCGGAGCCGCGTTCAATCTCGCCGCGATGCTCGAGAGTCCCGAGACGATGCAATCCGCCCTGCGAGAGCGAGGGCTGTTCCTGCCGGTCCTGGGGCTGCTCGCGATCGGCGCGGGAACCAAGTCCGCGCAGGTCCCGCTCCACTTCTGGCTCCCGAACGCGATGGCGGCCCCGACGCCCGTTTCGGCCTTCCTCCACTCCGCGACGATGGTCAAGGTCGGCGTCTACTTTATCGGGCGCGTCCGCCCCATGCTCGTGAGCGCCGAGTGGCTGTTTCTCTTCGCGACGCTCGGCCTGACGACGATGACCGTCTGTGCGATCATGGCCGTCGCGTCGACGGACATCAAGGAACTGCTCGCCTACTCGACGGCGAGTCACCTCGGGCTGATGATCGCCGGGTTCGGCTTCACGTCGGTCTACGGCGCTGAGACCGGCGTCTTCCACCTGCTCAATCACGCGCTGTTCAAGGCCGCGCTGTTCCTCGTCGCCGGCATCGTCGCCCACGAAGCGGGCACTCGAGAGATCGACGAACTCGGCGGGCTCCGTCACGATCTGCCGGTGACCGCGGCGATCACGACCGTCGTCGCGCTCAGCATGGCTGGTATCCCGCCGTTCAACGGCTTCTACTCGAAGGAACTGCTCTTCGAGGCCGCCGTCGAGGCGAGCCACCACCACGATATCGGTCTGCTAGGATGGCTCTACCCCGCCGTCGCCGTCTTCGGAAGCATCTTCACCGTCCTCTACTCGCTGCGATTCCTCTCGCTGTTCTTCGGCGACCGGCCCGACGCGCTCGGCCACGTCCACCGTCCGCCCGTCACGCTCCTCATCCCGCCGACCGTGCTGGCGCTGCTCGCCGCGGTTGTCAGCGTCGACCCCCAACTCGCCGTCGACGCCATCGTCCAGTCCGGCCTCGAGGCGACGGCGGTCGACCCCCACGAGATGCACACCGGCATCCCGACGTCGTACTCGCCCGCGCTGGGGATGAGCGCCGTCACGATCGGCGTCGGACTCGTCGCGTATCCGGCCTACGGCCGGCTCCACGACGGGATTCGGTCGGTTCCACGGGCGGTGCCGCCGATCGGGGCGAACTGGTGGTACGATACCGTCGTCGACGGTCTCAGTGACGAGGGACGGGCGTTCGCCGAAACGGTTCACAACGGCATGCTCCGGACCTACGCGACGTGGACCCTCGCGGCGACCTGTGCGCTCGCTCTCACCGGGTTCGTCGCGGCCGGTGCCATCGCACCGACCGAACTCGGCCTCGAGGTCTCGATGGCCATCGCGCTCGTCTTGCTCGTCGCGGTGATCGGCGGCGTCGCCGTCGTCACCTCCGAGTCACACATCGCCGGCGTCCTCACACTCTCGATCCTCGGGTTCATGGTCGCCATCTTCTACATCCTCGCGAGCGCGCCCGACCTCGCCCTGACCCAGCTCGTTGTCGAGACGCTCGTGCTCGTGATCTTCCTGCTCGTGATCGAGGAGATCCCCGAACACTACGAGATCGAGGTCGGGAAGATCGCCCGCGACGCCGTCCTCTCCGTCGCCGTCGGCGCGACCGCGTTCGTGACGGTGCTGGTCACGACCGGCGCGCGCCCCGACGGCTCGAGCGAGATCGCCCGCGCCTACGCCGAGCAGGCCGTTCCCCAGGGCGGCGGAACGAACATCGTCAACGTGACCCTCGTCGACTTCCGGGGCTTCGACACACTCGGCGAACTCGCCGTGGTCGCGCTCGCCGCGATCTCGATTCTGACACTGATCGTCATGCGAGGTCGCGACGAGGGCGACGCACTCACTGATACGCCGGCCGACGACGAACTACCCGGCGGCGAGCTGACGGACAACGGACCGGCCGGAACCCGTCGCGACGGCGGCGGATCCGCCGGGGGTGACGACGAATGACGACGGTCATCATGCGTACGACCGCTCGAGTGATCGTCCCGATCGTTCTGGTCGTCGCGATCTCGCTGTTCTTCGAGGGACACAACCTCCCCGGCGGCGGGTTCATCGGCGGCGTTCTCACGGTGACGGCCTTCGCGATCGTCTACATGGCCTTCGGGCTGGACTTCTTAGAGCGAGGAGTCCTCGGACGCGACGTCGACCCCGGCAAGGAACGCTCGCGGGATCGCGTCGTGCTGGCGTATCGCCGCCTCTTCGCGTACGGCTTCGCGATCGCCGTCGCCAGCGGGCTCGCACCGCTGCTGTTCGGCGAGCCGTTCCTCACGCAGACGTTCGTGATTCTGGAGGGGATCCCGATCTACGATCACCTCGAGGTCGCGAGCGCGCTGGCGTTCGACTTCGGGGTCTATTGCGTGGTCGTCGGTGGCCTTCTCACGATCCTCTCGGTGGTGGGAGCCGAATGACCGGGGTCGCGCTCGCGGCCACGGTCGGCGCGCTGTTCGCCCTCGGGACCTTCCTCCTCTTACGGCGGGACCTGATCCGAGTCGTCTGGGGGCTGGCGATCATCAGTCAGGCCGCGAACGTCTACCTGCTGGCGATGGGCGGGATCGCGCCGGCGACCGCGGACTCGGTGCCGATCCTCGCCGGCCACGGCGATCACGTCCCGCAGACGGCCGACCCGCTGGTACAGGCGCTCGTGTTGACCGCGATCGTGATCGGGTTCGGGATGACCGCGTTCGCGCTCGTGCTGTCGTATCGGGTCTACGAGGAACACGACACGCTCGACGTCACGGAACTCGGTGATCGCGAATGACGACGGCGACAGCGACGATGATGACGCCGATGACAACGGTGACGACGGTGCTGATGACTACCCAACCACGAACACTGACGGCAACGGGTGACCGCCGATGACGGCGACGCCCGTCGGCACGGAATCGGCGCTCGTGATCGCACCGATGCTGGTCGTCCTCGTCGCGGCCGTCGGCACGCTGCTGCTCGGCCAACGACCGCGGGCTCGAGCGGCCGTCAGCCTCGCCGGCGGCGCGGGCTACGCGATCGCGGTCGCGGCGATCGACTGGTATATCGTCCTCGCGCCGGACGCGCCGGGGATCGCAACGTATCAGGTCGGCGACTGGCCGGCCCCCTTCGGCATCACGCTCGTCGCCGACGGTCTGTCGGCGTTCATGCTCACCATGGTCGCGATCCTCGGGATCGCGTCGCTCGTCTTCTCGACCAGACACCTCCCCGGCGGCGAGGGCCGCAGCTACTACTTCCCGCTCTTTCACTTCCTCGCGCTGGGCGTCACCGGCGCTTTCCTCACCGGCGATCTGTTCAACCTCTTCGTCTGGTTCGAGGTGATGCTGATGGCCAGCTACGTCTTCGTCGCCTACAGCGGCGGCCCCCAGCACACCCGCGCCGCATTCTGGTACGTCACGCTCAATCTGCTGGCCAGCGCCGTCTTCCTGCTCGGCGTCGGCGGTATCTACGCGACGACCGGCACGCTCAACATGGCCGATCTGGCCCAGCGACTCGCCGACCCGGCGGCCTACGGGCTCGAACCCGTCCCCGTCGTCGGCCTGCTGGGCCTGTTGCTGTCGGTGTTCGCGATCAAGGCCGGCCTCGTCCCCTTCCAGTTCTGGATCCCGACCGCCTACCGGGCCGCACCACCACAGATCACGGCCCTGCTCGCCGGTGCGACGAAAAAGGTCGGAATCTACGCCATCATCCGACTCTCCTTTACGATCTTCGCCGGTGCGGAGATCGCCGTCGATCTGCCGCTTCCGTTCCTGGACGTCGCGATCGCGGGCGACTCGCCGCTGCCGTTCGTCGGCGCGGCGCTGTTCGTCATGGCGGCCGGCAGCATCCTCTTGGGCGGTATCGGGGCCGTCGGCCGCGACTCCATGGAGGGCGTCTTCGCCTACTCGAGCATCGGCCAGGTCGGGTTCATCGCTATCCCGGTCGCGATCGCGGCGACGGCAGCCGGCCCGGGGCTGCGCAAGTTCGCGATCATCGCCGCGCTGGTGTACGCGCTCAACCACACGCTGGCGAAGGGACTGCTCTTTCTCGCCGTCGGAACGGTCAGGTCCGCGACGGGAACGAGCCGCTTCGCCGACCTCGGCGGACTGGCCAGGCGGTCGCCGCCACTGGCGATCGCCGTGTTCGTCGGCTCGCTCGCGCTCGTCGGCATTCCGCCGCTGTCGGGCTTCTTCGGCAAGTTCCTCGTCTTCGACGCCGCCGCTCGAGCGGAGGCGGGATCCGTCCTCGTCCTCCTGCTCGTCGGGTCGCTGTTGACGATCGCCTACGCGACCCGGCTGTGGAATCAGAGCTTCTGGGGGGCGCGGACGGACGCCGTCGAAGCGGCGACCGTCGATTCCGTCCAAGTCGCGATCCTCGTCGCCCTCGCGGTCGCGATTATCGCGGTCGGTATCGGCTTCGAGCCCGTCTACCAGTTCGCGGAGACCGCCGCCGAGGCCGCGCTCGATACCGAGGGCTACGTCGACGCCGTCGATCCACAGTCGGCGAGCGAACTGGGCGGCTCGAACGGGGGTGACCACTGATGCGAGTGCGGACCTGGCCGGTCGTCGGCGTCGTCTTCGCGGTCCTGTGGGTGTTCGTCGTTGGACAGCCGCTCACCCCCCTCTCGCTCGTCCGCGGCTTCCTCGCGGGACTGGTCGTCGGCCTACCGGTGGCGTACGTCTTCCGGCGGCTGTACGGCAAACACGTTGATCTCGGACGCGGGATTCGGGCGCTCCCCTACGCCGGACTCTATCTCGGTGCGTTCACCTGGGAACTCCTGCGGGCGAACGTCGACGTCGCCTACCGGGTGCTCTCGCCCGGGATGCCGATCGAGCCCGAAGTGATCCTGGTGCCGCTGCGGGTCGAGTCCGACGTCGCGATCACGATCATCGCCAACAGCATCACGATCACGCCCGGCACGGTGACGCTGGACTACGACGAGGAAACCAACGCACTGTACGTCCACGGCGTCAACGGCCGCGACCCCGAGGCGATCGCCGAACCGATTCGAAACTGGGAGGACTACGCCCTCGAGCTATTCGACGAGGAGGCATCGCCGTCGGATCCGCCGCCGGAAATCGTCGTCTCAGGCGGGGAAAGAGACAGGGGGCCGGATCGCCAATCGGGAGGTGTCGGCGATGACTGAGTCAACCCCGGCCGTCCTCGAGACGGCGATCAGAGTCGCGTTGGTCCTCGTTAGCGGACTCTGTGTTCTCTGTGGCTACCGCGTGATCCGCGGACCGACGAACCCGGACCGCGTGGTCGCCTTAGACGCCATCGCGACGAACGTCGTGGCGATCGCGGTCCTGTTCGCCCTCCTGACCGGACGGGGACTGTTCATCACCGTGAGCCTCGTGCTCGCGATCATCGGCTTCATCGCGACCGTCGCCGTCGCCAAGTTCGTCACCGAAGGCGAGGTGATCGAATGATTCACACCGCCGTCATCATCGCGCTGATCGTCGTCGGCGTCTTCTTCCTACTCGTCGGCACGATCGGCCTGTTGCGGCTGCCCAACGTCTACAACCGGATGCACGCCACGAGCAAGCCCACGACGCTCGGCACCGCCGCGATCTTCCTGGCCGGCTTCGTCGAGTTCGGTCCCGGCTCGGAGGGGCTGACCGCGCTCATCGGGATCGTCTTCCTCTTCCTGACGGTTCCCACGGGCGCGCACATGATCGCCCGCGCCGCCGAGCGGATCGGCATCCCCTTCCTCGGCAGCGTCACCTGGCCCGACCCGTCGGCGATCGAGCGGCCCGAGCGACCGGAGCGACTCGAACGCAGCGAGCGCTCCGACGAGGCCGAGCCAACCGACGACTAGGACTCAGCGCTCGAACTCGGGCTCTCGATCCCGGTTCCGGTCCCGGTCCCGTTCTCGGTCGGCGGTCCGGTCCGTCCGATTTCGCTCTCGAGTCCGCGCCCGTGCGTCCTCGAGCGTCTCCGTGTCCAGCAGTCGCTTGAGCTTGCGTTCGAACTGTGCGTCGGTCAACTCGCCCGCGGCGTAGCGTTCGCGCAGCGTCTCGAGCGCATCGCGCGCGTCGGTGTCGGTGGCGGCGTCGCTCGTCGGTTCGGATTCCCGCTCCGTCTCGTCCGCGCTCGAGTCGTCCCACTCCCGGTCGCCCGCGTCCGGGTCTTCGTCGAACAGGATCGCGACTAACGGCACGACGGCGACGTAGCCAACGAGCAACGCCGCGAGCCACCACCCCTGGTCGGTGAACATCGCACCGAGCCAGATGGCCGTTACGAGTAGCGACGCGATGCCGGACGCGTTCTCGCGAAGGCGGTTCCTCGGCGTCTCCCCGGTGCGTTCGCGACCGCTCCCCTCGATCGCATCCATACGATCGCTTCGCGCCGGGGTCGGAAATACGTTATCGGTCCAAGGTGTCGACGACTGCGATCGTCCGCCTCGGTCGGTCGGCTACCGAACGACGGGACCGACCCGCGCGGTGGACGGAATTCCCTAGACGGGTCTCGGAGCCGAATCGACCACTCCGTGACCGCAGGCCGGTGTCGTCCGAAAATTTGTTAGAAATGCGTAGTGAACGGATTGACATGCCGCTCTCGCCGGACAGACGGCTCCGGATTCGAATCGCTGGCGCACTCGCGCTGGTGGTGATCGTCAACGGGCTCGTCCTCTCGGTGTTCGCCTGGAGCGTCCGCCGCGTTTCGGCTGCGAGCGGGTGGTCGACGTCGACCGAGTTCGGTCTCCCGCTCACTATCGGAGCGGTCCTCCTCGGCGCGGTCGGTCTCGTCGCCCTGCAAGCGCGATACGGCTCGCGAACCGTTATCGCCGGACTCGACCCGGACGAACTCGACAGTGAGCGTCGGCGAAACGTCGATGGGCGGGTCCGACGTCTCGCGGCGCAGGCGGCCGTCCCGATCCCATCGGTGGCCGTCGCCGATCGAGACGAACCGGGCTGCTTGACCGTCGGGTCCCTCCGATCGCCGACGATCGTCGTCACCACAGGCCTGCTCGAGCGACTCGACGACGACGAACTCGAGGCGGCCCTCGCCCACGAGGTCGCCCACGTCGCGAACCGTGACCTCCCGGTCGTTACCGCCGTCGCCGCGACCGTCGCGATCGGCGATCGGTTGCTCGAGCGCGAGCGGAAGCTCCGGAGCACGCTCTGGGGGATGGCGGTAGTGGCCCTGTTCACCGGCATCGGTCTCGCCGTCCTCGCAGTCCCGATTCTCGCGCTCATGGTGGTATACCTCGTTGTGAGTGCCGTCGCTCGGGGATTGCTCGGCGTGAACGCGATCGCGCTCGGGCTGTTCGCGAAGACGCGCGAGTACGCCGCCGACCGCGGCGCGAGCGAACTCACTGGCGACCCGGCCGCGTTGGCGAGCGCACTCGAGACGCTCGAGAGCGAGCGCCCGACGCGGGATGCTCGACTCCAGGCGAGTGCGACGCTCGGGATCGTGTCACGGGCGTTGTCGTTCGAGCGAGACGATGATGACGAGGAGAACTGGTTCGACCGATGGTTCGTCAACCAGTTCTCGGCGGAGACAGTGGAGGAGGAGGGGCCGGACGACGGAGCGGGATACCTGGATCGGGTCGGCGAGCGCGCGAAAACGTGGCTCCGCGAGCGGATCGTCGCCCCGGTAAAAACGAGCGTTCATCGAGCGCTCGCGTGGCGACCCCCGACGCACCCGCCGACCGAGGCGCGGATCGAACGGTTGCGGACGCTCGAGCGCGATCGCCGAGGATGAGGGACAGACGTGAAACGGAAAGCGGAGTTCCCCGCGTTGTACGCACCTACCGGGTGCCGGAGAGAGACCTTACGAGGGGACCGGCGGCAGCGTCGCCTCGTCGAACCAGAACGCTTCGACCGCGCGACCGATGTCGGCGAACTCGCCGGGGTCGGTCGGCTTCGTGAGGTACGCGTTGGCACACAGTTCGTAGCTCCTGACGATGTCTTCGGTCGCCTCTGAACTGGTGAGCACGAGCACCGGCAACGACGTCAGTTCCGGATCGTTCTTGATCGTCTCGAGGACTTCGAACCCGCTCGTTCTGGGCAGGTTCAGGTCCAGTAAGACGAGGTCGATGTCGGGGCCGGACTCGGTCGCGGCTCGGTTTTGCAGGAACTCGAGCGCGGCGTCACCGTCGGTGACCGTGTGAAACGTCGTTTCGAACCCCGCCGATTTGAAGGCCTCCTCGATGAGTCGAACGTCGCCGGGGTTGTCCTCGACGAGCAAGAGAGAGACGGGATCGCTGGAGGGGGTGGGAGACACTGTATGATTACTGGAACGTTATACGTATAAGCCTGCCTGCAAAGCACGTTGGATACCGCGTCCGAAGCAGCGCAGGTTCGGCTCGCGCAGCGGGGGAGGACTCGCCGGCGGTCGGTCGACGCTACCACCGAGTAGCGGTCACTCTCGTTCGGTGATCGTCCCGCCGGCCAGTCCGTCCCATTCAACGCGATAGTCGAGCCGCGAGAGGACTGCACTCGAGTCGGAGATTTCGTGGTCCTCGAGGATCGCTTCGGCGTCAGCGAGGTCCATGCCGGATTCGATTTCGTCGGCGAGCGCGTCGAGCACGGCGGGCCGAATCAGCGTCCGCCCGACCCGGTCGTGCTCGGGGAAAGTCTTGTCCGCGAGCGCGTCCGCGCTCACGCCGTGGCGCGCCGCCAGCGTCTCCAGCGTGATAACGGCCTCGTCCGGCCGGAGCGCGTCGGGAAGCGCGGCCGCGCTCTCGGCGACCAACTGCCGTTCGTACTCCCGGAGGACGTCGGCGACGTCTTTGACTCGGACCGTCCCCGAGTAGGGAATCGCCCGGTGGTCGCGAGCGGCGATTTCCTCGCCCACGCCCAGCGATTCGTCGACGGCGACGAGCATGTCTACGTCCTCGAGGTCAGACAGCTGCGAGAGTTTCTTCTCGACGTATTCTGGCGTCCAAAACCCCATAATCTCGAAGAAGAGGCGGAAATCGCCGTGCTCGTACTCGAAGGCGAAGTCCGGAATCATTACCCGCGTTCCTGTCGCGAGCGGTTCCGGCTCGCGGACGAGATCCCACTCGAGGTCGAGAGTCGAGAACCGGGCGGCGAAGTCGGCTTCGACGCCGCTGTCGAACGAGACGTCGGCCACCGGTTCGGCGTCGGGAACGCGGATCGGATCCTCGTGGGAGAGCGAGAGCGTCCGTTCGGTCCCGCGGTCGTCGATCGTCGCCGCGAGCGACCACCGCTCGCTCTTCGCGACCGTTCGGAGGAGTCGAGCGAAGCGGGTCCCGTACCGCCGCGTCGCGCGAAAGAGGTGGGTCGGGCCGGTGACGACGACCTCGCGGTCCGAAATTTCTGACCCCCCGTCCGTCGCCTCGCTATCGAGCCGTCTGATCTCGTACATCAATCGCAGACGCTTGATCGCCGAGATCAGCGCTTTCGGATCGCTCGAGCGGACTCGCAGCTCGGTCGCGTCGAACAGGGCCGTCTGTGCCAGCGAGAGGTTGTACTGGGCGACCAGCCCGTCGGGATCCCAGCGGGGTTCGACCGCCGACAGGATCTGGCGCTCCTCGAGATCGGCGTAGAGGGCGGTCTCGAGGTCGTCGGCCGAGACGTCGAGCGATTCGCTCGCGCGGATGAGCGCCATCGCTCGCTCGTCCTCGGTGACGACGCCGACCGCCTCGGCGGCCTCGAACGCGGCCCGCCGGGCGCGTTCGGGTTCGACCGCCGCGTCGGTCTCGAACGTCGCCTCGCGCTCGAGCAGCGCCGAGAGGCCGCGCGCGAGTTTGAAGTCCTCGGCGTCGTGCTCGAGGTCGGTGAGCGCGGTCTCGAGGGCGGCGCGTGGTTCGCCGACGTGACCCTGATACGTGCCGATGACGCGGGCCGCGAGCGGGCGGTGGCTCCGGTCTGCGAACTGGGGATGGTAGCCGCCACCGGCCCGCGAGACGCGGAGCAGGTCCTTCGTCAGCATCTAGTTCCCGTCGGCGCGGCGTCGCTAAAAGTCACCCGGACGGCGTGTGGCGCAGATCGGTCGCAATCGCCACAACTCGACTCACACGTCCGCACCGGCGATCGCCGGTCGGCCGCCGTCGCCCGGTGGTTCGCCGCCGTCGATCGACGGACGATCGACGGCAGTCGGCGAGCGCTCCCCCTCCTCGAGCGGCGGTCGCTCGAGCGCCGACTGCGCCTCTCGCTTCCGCTCGAGCAGCGCGTCCGGGTCGGTCGGGCCGTCGCGTTCCGTCTCGATCGCGCTCTCGGTTCCGTCGGTCGTCAGCACGATATCGCCGTGGACGCCGGTCCAGTAGGTCTCGATCCCGCGGTCGGCGAAGGCCTGCAGGACCTCGTCGTGGGGGTGACCGTACCGGGAGTCGAGAGCGCTCGAGACGATCGCAGTGTTCGGGTCGACCGCATCGAGGAACGGCCCGCTCGAGGAGGTCGACGAGCCGTGGTGGCCCGCCTGATAGGCGTCGGCCCCGAGTTCGTCGCCGTACTCCTCGGCCAATCGGCGTTCGGTGCCGGCCTCGATATCGCCGGTCGTCAGGTACGAGAAGTCGCCGAACGCGAGCGCGAGCACGACGCCGTTGGCGTCGACGTCGTCGCCCCCGTTCTCGGGCGGGTTCAGAACGGTGGCCGCGAGCGACTCGTCCTCGAGGGGCAGCGTATCGCCGGCCGCGACCTCGAAGAGTCGCACGTCGTACTCCTCGATCGCGTCGAGATAGCTATCGTAGGTCGCGGTCGTGTGCGGCACGCCGGAGTCGTAGGCCGCACCGACCCCGTCGCCCTCCTCCTCGAGATATTCGATGACCTCGGGATGGCCGCCGATGTGGTCGGCGTGGCCGTGAGTCGCCACGAGGTGGTCGACGCGCTCGATGTCGTGGGCCCGGAGATAGTCGATGACGGTCGCCCCGTCGTCGCGGTAGTCGCCCGTGTCGATCAGGATCGTCTCGTTCGACGGCGTGACGATGAGCGTCGAATCCGCCTGCCCGACGTCGATGTGGTGGATCTCGAGATCGCCGCTGACGTCGCTCGGAGAACTCCCGTCGGTGCCGTCGGGACCGCCGATATCGTCGATCCCGCTGCTACAGCCCGCGAGGACGAGCAGGCCGGCGACCGCGACGACCAGCGCGGCTCGTCGCATCGTATTCCGGTCCGATGCGCTCTGCGGGTATGTTCGTTTTGGCTGCATGAGCGCCCGAAAGTGGATATTTCTAACACGTTGCGATCGAACCGGTGATCGTCACTGGCGGATACTCGATCGGGCGTGTCGGATAATCGAAAAACGCACGGAAGCACCCGAATCCATCGCGAGCGCCGCGGACTGTGGCTCCGGCGTCGCCGATCTCAGAACGCGTCGCCCTCGAAACTCGTGTCCGCGTGCAGGCTGTCCTTCAGCGCGTCGTGGACCTTGCAGAGTTCGAAGGCGCGCTCGATGATCTCGTCGCCGGTGTCGTCGTCCACGTCCGCCTCGACGCGGATGTCGAACTGGACCGACTCGAGTTTGTCGTCGTCGTTGAGTTCGCCGCTCGTCTCGATCTCGATCCGCCCGAGGTCGTCGGCCCCGCGCTGCTGACCGCCGACGCGCAGCGCCGGTACGTAACAGGAGCCGTAGGCGGCGAGTAGAGTCTCGAGCGTGTCGGGGGCCTCCTCCCCGTTGGCGTCGATCGTCGTCTCGAAGTCCCGAATCTCGTTCGATGCACTGTACCCCTCGTCGGAAACCGTGGTGACCTGTTTCGCCATCGCAGTCGAGTCGTCCACGAGCGGTGCTGTAAACGTTTGGTGCCGATCGCCGTTCGTGCGTCTCCGGCTCGGGAACCGCTCTCGAGGCCGCGCTCACGGCCGAATACGGCCGTAGCACGCGACGATTGCGTCGACACCCTGCGTCTGCAGCGAGGGCCGATTTGTCGGTCGCGACGCAACGGTCGTGAACGGACTATGGCAACTCTCAACAGGAACTCGGCGAAGAAGCTCAGCATCATTTCGACGGTGATCGACGCCGTGATGGCGTTCCGACGCGGGCGTCGAAAGAGCGGTCTCCTCCTCCTCGCCGCGGCCGCGCTTTCGTCCCGAATCCCCGGTATCGGAACGGCCGTTTCGTTGTTCCTCCGACTCGTTCGACGGCTGCGATAGCTCGAGTGCTCGATGGTCGACGTTACCGGTCATCTCGGAATGGCGCTGTTGTTCGCCGCACCGGCGTGGATGGTATGGGGCCGACGCGGTGCGCTCGGGTTCACGGCCTTCGCGGTAGCGACGGCGATGCTCCCCGATACGGACCTGGCACTTCGGCACGTGCTCCCGATCACCCACCACGGGGTGACCCACACCGTCCTGTTCGTCGTCCTGATGAGCGTTCTCGCCGGAACCGTCGCCGCCCGATACCTCACCGACTGGTTCAACGCCAATCGAAGGATCCGGAGCACCGAAATCACGAACGAGACCGTCTTCGTCTTCGCGACGGCGGGACTGACCGTCGGCGGCATCAGCCATCTCTTCGCCGATCTCCTCTCCGCCCCCGATATCGCGCCGCCGCTCTCGCCGTTCTGGCCCCTCTACTCGGAGCCGGTGATCATCGACGTGATCTACTACGGGTCGCCGTTCTGGAACTTCGGGCTGCTCGCCGCCGGCGCGGGGCTCCACCTGCTACTCGCCCGCCGCGAGCGCTATCCGCTCGAGACCCGCTACCGAATCGGTGGCAACGGGTCTCAGTATCGCGCGAGCGACGACGACTGAGCGCCCGCGTCGTCCGCGACGGCGAGAAAAGAGAGCCGGTGATCGATTCGGTCGTCGACGTTCCCCCCCCTCCCCCCTTCCGTCCGTTCAGGCGTTCAGGACTCGAGTTCGAACGGCTCGTCGGCCTCGAGCGTGTGGACCTCGGCGTCGCTGCCGGTTCCGCGAACCTCGCTGGCGAAGTCCTCGGGATCCTGCTCGATCGGCGGGAAGGTGTCGTAGTGTTGGGGGAAAGCGTGGTCGACGTCGAGCCAGTCGACGGCGATGGCGGCCTGCATCGGCCCCATCGTGAAGTGGTCGCCGATCGGCACCGCGGCGGCGTCGGGCTCGAGATACGGCCCGATGACCTCGCGCATCTCGGTCATGAGGGACGTGTCGCCCGCATTGTAGAACGTCGTCGACTCCTCGTCGCTGACCTGCGTCGGTTTAGTGTCCGAGACGACGAAGCCGGCGGGCATCCCGCCGCTCGCGTCGTTTTCGGTCATGATCCCGTTCGTGTGGTCGGCGCGGGTCATCGTGACGTAGGCGTCGCCGCACTCGACGGTTCCGCCGAGGTTCATCCCCATCCCCCCGACGGCGTCGTCGTAGCCGAACTCGTCTTCGCAGTAGGAGACGATCTCCGGCGTCGCGACCAGCGTCGCGTCCGAAAACTCGCCCGCGTGCGCGATGTGGTCCGCGTGGCCGTGCGTCAACAGGACGTAGTCCGGCGTCTCGATATCGGCCGGCTCGAGGTCGGTCTTCGGATTGTCGAAGAACGGATCGATCAGTAGGTCGGTCTCCCCAACGGTGACGTACCACGTCGAGTGGCCGTGCCAAGTGAGTTCCATAGCGACTGCTCGATTCGTGCGAAGACACAATAAAAGTGGGCGAGGCCCGACGGGGTCGGTAGCAGCGGATGCCTCTCCGCCGCTCGCGGACTCCCGCTCGTCCCGCCCGGCCCGCAACGACCGCTTTACGGCCGGCGGAGAACGTGTACTATCACCAATACTTATACGTTCGGTCTCGCAAGGATAGGAAGCCGCAAGCGAACTGACACACCACGCATGCGGTCTGGGGTCGCATCCCGGTCGGTCGCCGGTTCAGCGCGATCGTCCGTTCCGTCGCGATCGCCAGCGGGTTCACTACCACCCATCCGGCACCCCACCACTGCGGAGTCCCGCGGCGTTCCGCGGGGCGTCACCGCACTGGGCGGCGATGCCGTGGCGTTTTTTACCCGGGGGCCGTACGGCGACTATGCTCGCACTCACGCTCGAGGAGTTCATGGTAGAGTTGAACGACGGTGCAATCAAGAACGTCGGACCGAACAACAAGGAAGCGACGGTCAAACTGTTCGACGTGGACTCTGCCGAGGCCAGGGAGTTCGGCGACAAGCGCATCAAACTCGTCTTCGAGGACGAGGACGACAACGAAGTGCAGGTTTCGCTGTTTCCGGAGGACGTCCGGAAGCTCGTCGACGATATCGAGGCGCTCGAGGACGATTCGCCCGTTTTCGACTGACGGCGGGGCTGTATCGCAGTTGTAACCGTGACTCGCATCGCGAACGCATTTCGACAACCGTTTTAGGGCGAAACCGCTTGGTCCGAGTAGATGGGTAACTGTATCATCTGCGGCACACCCGTTGACGGCGAGATCTGTGAGAGCCACGAGGAGGATGCTGTTTTCGAATTTCGCGGCACGTCTGCCTCGCAGCTCACACCCGGTCGCTACTACCGGGGAACCGTCGACGGCTACGCCGACTTCGGTGTCTTCGTCGACATCGGAGACCACGTCACCGGCCTGTTGCATCGAAGCGAACTCGACCAACGACTCGAAAGTCTCGACTGGGAGCCAGGGGACGACGTCTTCGTCCAGGTGCTCGACGTTCGAGACAACGGCAACGTCGACCTCGGCTGGTCGATCCGCCAGCGCGAACGCGAGTTCCGCGGCAAACTGATCGAGACGGGCGACGACGAGTTCCAGCCCGAGGAGTTCGAAGACGACGCCGACGCCGACGAGTCGTCCGCCGAAACGACGAACGAAACCGCCACGCCCGACGAGCCCTCGACCGCGACGAGCGACGAGAGCGAGGAGCTCACCGACGACCGAGCGGCGAAGGCCGGCGAACTGCAGGCTGCCGCCGAGGAGACCGAGTCCGAACCGGCGTCCAAAACGGAGACGGACTCCGTCGACGAGCAGCCCGCGGTCGCGGAGACCGCCGGCACCGCCACGAGTAGCGGCTCCGTTGCGACCGAGTCCGCGGCCGCCTCGACGCCGGCCACCGACGACGCGGCCGACGCCGAACCGGACGCCGAGTCCGAACCCGCGCTCAAGCGAACGACCATCGAAGCAATCGAGAATCAGGTCGGCAGCGTCGTCCGCCTCGAGGGCGAGATCACCGGCGTTCGCCAGACCAGCGGCCCGACCGTCTTCGAACTGCGCGACGAGACCGGGACCGTCGAGTGTGCGGCGTTCGAGGAGGCCGGCGTTCGCGCCTACCCCGACGTCGAACTCGACGACGTCGTCGCCCTGGAGGGCGAAGTCGAACACCACCACGGCGACCTGCAGGTCGAGACCGAATCCCTCGATATCCTCGAGGGCGAGGCGCGCGAGACCGTCGTCGATCGCCTCGAGAGCGCGATCGAACGCGAGGCCCGCCCGGCCGACGTCTCGCTGCTGGCCGATCACGACGCGGTGGCGGCCGTCGAGGACAACATCGCCGACGCGGCGACCGCTATCCGCCGCGCCGTCATGGAAGCGCGACCGGTCGTCGTCCGACACGGCGCGACCGCCGACGGCTACGTCGCCGGTGCCGCCATCGAACGCGCCGTGCTCCCGCTGATCCGCGAGAAGCACACCCGCGAGGACGCGGAGTACCACTACTTCGAGCGCCGCCCGCTCGACGGCCGCGTCTACGACATGGACGCCGCCACCAGCGACGTCACCTCGATGCTCGAGGCCCGCGACCGTCACGGCGAGCAACTCCCGCTCGTCGTCCTCGTCGACGCCGGCTCGACGATCGAGTCCACCGACGGCTACGAGTTCCTCTCGCTGTACGATGCCGATTCGCTCGTCATCGACGACAGCCGTGCCGACGAGGAAGTCGCCGACGCCGTCGACGTCGCCGTCGCCCCGTCGCTCGCCGGCGCTGATGTCGCCGACGTCACCTCGACTGCGCTGGCGACCAACGTCGCCGCCCACGTCAACGACGACGTTCGCGACGACCTCGAACACCTCCCCGCGGTCAGCTACTGGGAGGACACGCCCGAGGACTACCTCGAGCTCGCGACCGAGGCCGGCTACGACGAGACCGGCGTCTCCGAGCGCCGCGAAGCCGTCGCGCTCGAGGCCTACTACCAGTCCTACAAGGACAAGCGCGAACTCGTTATCGACCTGCTGTTCGGTGACGACGACGAGTCGGCGCGGCCTCGAGACGGCGATCTCGCGGCCCACGTCTCCGAACAGTTCCGCGACAAGCTCGAGACCGAACTCGAGACGGCGCGCGAAAACCTCACGGTGCAGGGCGTCGACGGCGTCACCGTCTCCGTGCTCGATACGGACGCCTTCACGCATCGGTACAACTTCCCGACGACGATCCTGCTGCTGGACGCGCTCCACCGCAGCGAACGCGACCGATCTGACCCGCCCTACGTCACGCTCGGCGTCGGCGACGACGAACTCCACGTCCGCGCGACCGAACCCGTGAACGTCCGCGACCTCGGCGATCACATCGCCGAGGCGGTTCCGAACGGCGGCGTCAGCGTCGTCGGCGGCAAGGACGGTCACGTCGAGTTCCTGCCCGGCGAACGCGACGCGGTCCGCGAGGCCGCACTCGAGGCGCTCGGCGAGACGCTCGCGTAAGACTCGTCTTCCTCCGTCGTCCGTCGATCCCATAGCGCCGGTCATCGCATCCTCAGTGACAGCGCCGGCCATCGGCAACATTCGTTTCGAAACCGGTTTTCCGGTACCGCAGAAAGGAGCGCCGTGAACGAGGACCGTCTCCAGTTCTGGTCGCTCTATCTCGCTCGGTTCGCGGAAGGGTTCGGGTTCATCACGCTCATCACGCTGTTGCCGTACTACATCACGACGCTCGAGCCGACCGGAACGACGGTCCTCGGGTTGACGGTCAGCGCCGGCCTCGTCGTCGGGCTCTACACGACTGGCTTTACCTTCGCCCAGACCGTCGCCGTCATCCCGCTGGCGTGGGCCGGCGATCGCTTCGACAAGCGACTCGTCTTACTCGCCGTCCTCGGGGCCGGCGTCGGTGTCTACGCGCTGTTTCCGATCGTCGACTCGAGCGCCTCCTTTATCGCCATCCGAGCGCTACAGGGGGTCGTCGTCACCGGCTCCGGTCTGATGACGCTATCGCTCGTCGGCCAGCTCGCCGACGTCGGCGCTCGGGCGAACTACATCGGCAAGGCGAACGCGGCGAACTTCGCCGCGTCGATCGTCGGCAGCCTCAGTGCGGGCACGCTCTACGAGGCGGTCGGGTTCGGGCCGATCTTCACCGTCATCGTCTGTATCATACTCGTCGCGTGGCTCGGCACGATTCGGTACCTCGAGGCCGACGAGACCCGCGTCAGTGGGTTTCCGTTCGCCGACCTCGCGCTCAACCGGCGTCTCCTCACCCTCTCGAGCTTTCGGTTCCAGTACGCGTTTTCGGTCACGCTCGTTCGAACGTGGGTCCCGATCTTCGCGGGCGTTTCGGCGGCACAGGGTGGACTGGCATACGGCGGCCTCGCGGTCTCGCTGACCGTCGTCGCCGAGAAGTTCACCAACATGTGCTGTCAGCCGTTCACGGGTCGGCTCTCGGACGGCTACGGCCGCGCGCTGTTCGTCTTCGCCGGCGGGGCGGCGTACGGGCTGATCGCGTTGTGCATTCCGTTCGCGCCGGCGGTCGGTACCGCACTCGGGTCGCCGTCTGAACTCGTCGTCGCGGTTCCGGCGGCCGTCGCGGGGACGGCGTTCCCCGCCTGGATCCCGCTCGAGACGGTCCCCGGTCGGCTCTCTCCCTTGGGCGGCGTCTCGCCGGGGTTCGTCCCGCTCGTCGTGCTCTCCGGGCTGCTCGGAATCGCCGACAGTTTCCGCGAACCAGCGAGCATGGCGCTGTTCGCCGACGAGGGGACCGAAGACGGCGGCGTCGCCTCGAGTTTCGGCATTCGCGAACTCGTCTGGCGGCCGGGGAGCGTCGTCGCGCCCCTGCTCGGCGGCTGGCTCATGTACGAGATCGGTATGGCGTCGGTGTTCTACGTCGGTGGGGCGTTCGCGCTGACGGGCGTCGGCGCGTTCCTCGTGATTCTGGTGTGGTTCCACGGGACCGGCGCGCTCACCGAATGGTGACCGGAGCAGCCGATGCGGATCCGATCGGGTCGTCCGACTGATATCCGTGGGTGAAAGACGAGAGCCCCAACGAAAATTGATGCATTACAATTCGAGAACCGTGTATACGAACTGAGGCCGTCTCCTTATTACCTCTCGGTGATATTCACGGATAATGGATTCGCGGGACGAGGAACTCATTCGACTACTGACGGACGCCACTAATCGTGCAGTCGTAACCGTGCTCGATGACGCGTCTCACGGACTCTCCGTGACCGAAATCGCCGAACGGCTCGGTTCGGAGGACGGGGCGGAACTCGAGCGAACGGTCATCTCGCTTCATCACAAGGTCCTCCCCCGACTCGACGAAGCGGGACTGATCGAGTACGACCGCGACGAAAACGTCGTCACCGAGGGGACCACCTCGGTAGCCGACGCCGAATGGATGGACGTCGACCTCTTCGACGAACTGTTCTCACGGTTCGGAACGGGACGCGGAACGGATGAAAGCGCCGTCGGGCGACTCGAGGGGCACGAGGACGTATACGACTACTGCCGGAAACTGGCCGACAGAGCCACGGACGAACTGTTTCTGATCTACGCCTCCGACGAGTTACTCGACGAGGCGTGTCTCCCGCACGCAGAGCGCGCCATCGAGCGCGGCGTCGCGTTCCACGCCGGAACCAAAAACCGAGCGGCTCGGGAGTTCTTTCGGGATCACCTTCCGGAAGCGACGATATGGGACCCGCAACTGGACTGGTTGTACGAGCAGTCGAGCTACCCCAAGGTGAGTCGACTCGTCGTCGCCGATCGGGAGACGGTCGCCGTCGGTCTATGGGACGAAGACGCCGACGGGACCAAAAGGGAGATCGCGATGATCGGTGACGGGAAGACCAATCCCTTGGTCGTCCTCATCCGCGAACTGCTCGGTCCGCGGCTGGATCACCTCGATTACCAGAGCGACGAGTTCCTCGGAAACCTTCCGTTCGAACCGTGATCGAGAGTCGCTGTTACTCGATACCAGCTTCACCCGTACCGAACGGTGTCGGAATGGCAGCGCTCTCGAGCGTCTCGAACTGACCCGGTAGACCGACGACCGGGTATCGCTACGACTCGAGGTCCCGCTGTCGTCCCTTCGGCACCATCGAGCGGAGTTCGCCGTGGACGTAGAGGCCGACGCCGATCGCTTCGGACTCGCCTCGCTCGACGGCTTCGCCGTCTCGTACTGGTCGGCCCTCCGGCCCGACCCCGACCTCGTGGGCGGCGATCAGATACCCCCAGTCGCCGTCCCATCGCTCGAGTTCCTGATCCTCGCCGGCCGCGAACCGCCGCGCTCGCTCGCGATCGAGGTCGATAACGCACTCGGTCGCGTGACCGCCAAAGCGCTGAACGAAGTCCGTCGTCGGCTTCCAGTGTTCCTGTCGCGTGCGGAGACAGGTCATCCCGATCGCTTCGATCTCCAGCGGCGTCGGTGCCTCGCCGCCGTAGATCCAGATCTTGCCGGCCCCCTTCTCCCAGAAGGTGTAGTCGTCGAACGTTTCGGGCGGGACGCCGAACCGATCGTCGAAGTAGTCGACGACTTCCTCGCGGCTGACGCGGCCCTCGACGGTTCGCTCCGCCGGCGTCGCGGGGAGCCGATCGAACCGCTGGCCGTCGTTTCCGTCGGCCATTACGCGGTCACCTCCAGTTTCGCGACGAAGAAGCCGCCGGTGTCGTTGTGGTGGGGATAGATTCGAGCCGCGTTCTCGAGGCTGGAGTCGAATTCGTCGCCGTCCCATTCGGTCAGTCCCGGCGAGTGCTCGAGGTCGAGATCGAAGTCGACGACGCGACAGGACTCGGTGTCCAGCGCGTGCTGGACAATAGCCTCGTTCTCCTCGGGCGCGAAAGTGCAGGTCGAGTAGACGACAGTCCCGCCCTCGCGGGTGGCCTGGATCGATCGCCGGATGATCCCCTTCTGGACGCCCGCGACGGAGGAGATGTGGCCCTCGGACCAGTTGTCCAGCGCGTCGGGGTTCTTCCGGATCGTCCCCTCGCAGGAACAGGGAGCGTCGACGAGAGCACGGTCGAACTCGTCGAAGTCGAAGCGCTCGAGCGAGTAGTTGCGCGCGTCGGCGTTCGTGACCGCGAGGCTGGTCGCGCCGAGTCGCTCGGCGTTGAACCGCAGCGCCGAGATGCGCCCGAGGTTGTTGTCGTTCGCGACGACCGTTCCGCGGTCGTCCATCAGCGCCGCGATCTGAGTCGCCTTCCCGCCGGGGGCGGCACAGCAGTCCCAGACCCGTTCGCCGGGTTCGGGGTCGAGGACGACCGGCGGCACCGCCGAGACCTCCTCTTGGCCGTGCGTGAAGCCGTGAAAGGCGGTCCAGGTCGATCCCGGCGAATCGGTCTCGAGGTCGATGACGCGCGGGTTCCAGTCGGCCTGCTCGTAGTCGAGGCCCGCCTCGTCGAGGGCCGCGAGCGTCCGTTCGACGGTGGCCTTGATCGTATTGACGCGAACGGCGTTGCCGAGCGGCCGCTCGCAGGCCGCGAGGAAGGCGTCGAAGTCGTCGATGATCGGTCGATACCGCTCGAGTGGCTCCATCGGCCGCGGATTCGCACGCCCCGCGTTTGTGCGTTTCGAAGCGCCGGGCGCGGCCGGATCGACGGGGATTCTCCCGGTAGCCGCCGCCCTCGATTTTATGGGGGCGCCGACAGACGTCTCGCGTATGGCACAAATCCGCCAGCAGGGCCCCGAGATCGACCTCGAGGAGCCGGTCCTCGTCGAGGGGTTTCCGGGTCTCGGACTCGTCGGGAAGATCGCGACCGACCACCTCATCGAGGAACTCGACATGCGCTACTACGCCAGCGTCGATTGCGATGGGCTGCCTCGCGTCGGCGTCTACCGCGGCGGCAACCGAACGGCAGAGCCGCCGGTCCGGCTCTACGCAAGCGAGGAGCACGACGTTATCGCGCTTCGCAGCGACGTCCCGATCTCTTCTGATGCCGTCGGCTCCGTCGCCGAGTGTCTGACCGAGTGGATCGTCGCGCAGGACGCGCTTCCGCTCTACCTCAGCGGGCTGCCCGCCGAGCGCGAGGACGAACCCGACGTCTACGGCATCGGGACCGGAGACGCCGGCGAGCGACTCGAGAGCCACGACATCGACGCGCCGCCCGAAGACGGCGTCGTCACGGGACCGACGGGGGCGCTCATCAACCGCGCCGCACAGCGCGACTACGACAGCGTCGGTCTCGTCGTCGAATCGAGCCCGCAGTTCCCGGATCCCGAATCCGCGAGCGTCCTCCTCGAGGAGGGCATCTGTCGGCTCGCCGACGTCGAGGTCGACGTACAGGAACTGCTCGACCGCGCGGCGGAGATCCGAGAGAAGCGAGAGCAGTTCGCCCAGCAGATGCAACAGATCGGTCAGGATGAGAGTTCGCAGGCCCAGCCGCTGCGGATGTATCAGTAGCGATCGCCGCCCGATCGCGACTCGTTCTCTCGAGCGTCGTCACCGGAAACGCGTCGAGCAGTGATATCGCGTCGATCGCTCGACGCGTGCGTGTCCGGAGCGGGCGCTCTCGAGTCGATGGTCGAAGAAGCGAGTTCAGTTACGTCGCCTTCCGACGACGTTGCAAACCCGTTGTTACTCGCGAACGACGTTCGTCGCGCGCGGGCCCTTGGGGGCCTGTTCGATGTCGAATTCGATCTCCGTCCCTTCCGTGAGGTCCTCGCCGCCGACGTCTTCCATGTGGAAGAATACGTCCTCGTCCGCGTCCTCAGTCTCGATGAATCCGTAGCCGCCAGTGTCGTTGAAGAAGTCAACCGTGCCGTTTGCCATTACGACCAAATGGTACCGAGATATACGGATAAGTATTCCGCATTCGTAACCGAACCGGGGTTTGTTGCGCACGAGCGTTCTGTGATCCGCCGACAGAACGTTCAAAGGAACGTATGCGTCGTATTATCCGATGAGACGGTGACCGATCCGTCACAGTGATCAATAATTTCCGCGGTATCCCCACTTCTCCCGAACGACGGACTCGCTCGTCGGCCGCCTCGTCTCGGAGAAGCGGCGGCGAGCCGTGAGAACCGCGACAACTTATATCACACTTCGGCCGGGTGCTACTGGTATGTCCGAGGAGACGGAACTCACGGCGCTGTCCGCGACGGAACTCGCGGCAGCGATTCGGACCGGGGACGCGACCGCGACCGAAGCCCTCGAGGCACACCTCGAGCGAATCGACCGCGACGACGACGAAATCAACGCCTTCGTGACGGTCTGCGACGAGGCGGCCCGCGAGGCTGCCGCCGAGGCCGACCGGGCACTTCGGGACGGCGACGATATCGGTCCGCTCCACGGCGTCCCGCTGGCACTGAAGGACCTCGGCGCGCTCAAGGAAGGGGTGCGGCACACGTACGGCTCGGCGCTGTTCGCGGACAACGTCGCCGACGAAACATCGGCGATCGTCGAGCGCCTCGAGGACGCGGGCGCCGTCGTGATCGGGAAGACCAATACGCCCGAATTCGGGCACAAGGGGACGACGGACAACGAACTCGTCGGACCGACGGCATCGCCGATCGATACGTCACTCAACGCCGGCGGCTCCTCCGGCGGCTCCGCGGCCGCACTCGCCGCCGGAATGACGCCGCTCGCAACGGGCAGCGACGCCGGCGGCTCGCTCCGGATTCCGGCGGCCGCCTGCGGGGTTTACGGCTTCAAACCGACCTTCGGGTTGGTGCCCGACGACGGTCGGCCGAGCGCCTTCGGCCGAAAGACCCAGCACGTCACTAAGGGACCGATGACCCGAACCGTTGAGGACGCCGCGCTCATGCTCGAGATCACGAGTGGCCCCCACTCGGCCGATCCCTCGAGCGTCCCCGTGGAGATCGACTACCGCGGGGCCGTCGAGCGGTCGATCGACGACTACCGGATCGCGTACAGCCCCGATCTCGACGTCTTTCCGATCACCGACGAGGTGCGAGCGGTCGTCGAGGACGCCGTCGGCGCGTTCGCGGACGCCGGCGCGACCGTCGACGAGATCGAGATCGGCCACGGCTACTCGATGGCCGAGCTGCAGGAGGCGGTGATGGCGACGTACATGACGTCGATCCTCGAGACCGCGGCGCTCGTCGACGAGGAGCACGGGATCGACCTCCGGGACCGTCCCGAGGAGGTGTCGGACAGCCTGCTCGCGATGCTCCACATCGCCGAACAGCACGGGCCCGAAGACCTCGCCCGCTCGGGCGTCGTTCGAACTGGCGTCTTCGACGCCGTGCAGGACGTCCTCGCCGAGTACGACGTCCTCGTGACGCCGACGCTGTCGCGAGCGGACGTCGGGCTGCGCGAGGACCTCGAGTCCGACGCGTGGGAGTGGCCGCTCACGTGGCCGTTCAACTGGACGAGTCACCCGGTCGCCTCGGCGCCCGCCGGACTGACAGACGGGGGCCATCCCGTCGGCCTCCAACTCGTCGGCTCCCGGTTCGGGGACGACGACGTCCTCACGGCCAGCGCGGCGCTCGAGCGCGAGCGACCGTGGGCCCACCTCTACGAGTAGTCGACGGAGATCGCCCACGCGGTCGGCGTCGGCACAGGCCCGCGCGAACGGCCGTCTCGAGGACGCGACGGTCGACCCGATCAGGTTCGGGAGAAGGTCCTTCGCCGCGGCGTCGCTTTCTCCGACCGCATGAGCTTCGGCAGACCGAAACGCCCGGCGGACGGCGACGACGCTTCACCGAAGGCGCCAGGCGGCGTCGATCGAAACGGTACCGCGTTCGAACCTCACGCCGACGTCACTCGGACTCGATGACCGTCGAAATCGATCCGGAGCGGCGACTCGGTGCGCTCGTCAGAGACAATCCCGAATTCGCGTCGGTGTTCGAGTCCGTCGGGATCGACTACTGCTGTGGCGGCGACGCCTCGCTCGCGCGGGCCTGTGCCGACGCCGACCTCGAGGTTGCGACGGTCCGCGAGAAACTGCGCGAGGCCCGATCGGGAGACGCCGGCGAAACGAGCGACCGGGACTCGATATCGGCGCTCGTTGACGACATCGTCGAAACCCACCACGACTACCTCCGCGACGAGTTGCCGTCGCTCGAGCGAACCGTTCGAAAGGTAGTCCGCGTCCACGGCGACGCCCATCCGGAACTCCGCGAGGTCGAATCGACGTTTCTCGACCTCGCCGACGAGGCCACCCACCACATCGAGGACGAGGAGGAGAACGTCTTCCCCGAACTCGAACGGCTCGACGGCGAGCCGTCGCTGACGCCCGACGAGGAGGCGCGGATCCGCAAGGCGATCGGTCACCTCGAGGACGAACACGACGCGGCCGCGGCCCACCTCGAGCGGCTCCGTTCGCTGACCGACGACTACGCGATCCCCGAGGATGCGTGTCCGAGCTATCGCAGCATGCTCGACCGGCTGCAGCTCCTCGAGGAGGACATGCATCTGTACATCCACAAGGAGAACAACGTCATGTTCCCCGAGGCGCAGGAGCGTCTCGAAGCCGTCGTCGCGGAGTATAGTAGCCACTGAAACGATTTACATACTGATCACAACGCTGTCGTACGATCAGATGTGCCCTGACTTTCAGTGGCTACTATAGTCGACCGGCAGGACCGATCGAGTCCGGTTTCGCTCCGCTCTTTCGGCGACGAGTCGACCGCGTTCAGCCGCCGCTCGTGGTTCCCGCGTCGAGCGGTGGGACAGAGGCGGCATCGGTCGGTTCAGGCCCATCGTTCGGGAGCGCGAGTCGGGCTGACCGATAGCAGTGCGGTCTCGATCGATCACCGTCGTTTATATGTAAGTATCGGTATGGGTAGGGCATGGATATTACCGACGCCCGCGCGGAGTGTGACGCCGTCTTGGACGCCGTCGGCGAGACCGTCATCGCGGACCGGGAGTTCCTCGAGACCGTCCTGCTCGGTGTCCTCTCGCGCGGTCACGTGCTCTTAGAGGACGTGCCCGGAACCGGAAAGACGCTGACCGCGAACAGTCTGGCGTCGGCGCTGGGGCTGTCGTTCTCCCGGATTCAGTTCACGCCGGACCTGCTGCCGGCCGACGTGACCGGAACTCACGTGTTCGACGAGTCGGTGGGCACCTTCGATTTCACCGAGGGACCGATCTTCGCGAACGTCGTCCTCGCGGACGAGATCAACCGCGCGCCGCCGAAGACCCAGGCTGCGCTGCTCGAGGCGATGGCGGAAGGCCAGGTCACCGTCGACGGCGACACGCATCAGTTGCCGCAGCCGTTTTTCGTGATCGCGACGCAGAACCCCGTCGAGCAGGCCGGCACCTTCCCGCTGCCGGAGGCTCAAGTCGATCGCTTCTTGGTGAAACAGTCGATCGGCTATCCCGACGAGGACGGCGAACGAGAGCTGTTACAGCGGCGACTCGGCCGCACCGAACGGAGTCCGAGCATCGACCCGGTGCTGGACGGCGACCGCGTCCGCGCGCTCCGGGAAGTCCCCGAATCGGTCCGGGTCGACGACGATCTCGTGTCCTATATCGCCGCGATCGCCCGCGGGACGCGCACTCGAAGCCAGATCGACGTCGGGGTCTCGCCGCGGGGCACCCAGCGCCTGCTCGAGGCGACGCGGGCCCGCGCCGTCGTCGCCGGCCGCGACTACGTGACGCCCGACGACGTCAAACGCGTGGCCGGTCCCGTGCTGGCCCATCGGCTCGTTCTCACCCCAGACGCGTCGGTCGACGGGGCTTCGAAGACGGCGATCGTCGACGAGGTGCTCGATTCGGTTCCCGTCCCGACGCTCGAGTAGCGAGCGTCCGCTCCGACGGGTCTCGAGCGACCGGTAACCGGCGTCGCCACTCCCGTCGCAGAACCGATTAGCGCTGTAACGCCGCCAGCAGGAGCAACGCCCCGAACAGCATGGCGATCACGGCCGCGACCGGCTGCCCGCTGGGACCGGCGATGAAGACCGCGTAGCTCCCGATGGCGGCGACCAGCCCGACGAGGACCGTCGCGCCGACGTGGGGGAGTTCCGCTCTGGCCGTCGCCGCCTCCCGTCCGAGCTGCTCTCCGATCCCGATCGCGTGATGGCCGGCGTCCCAGGCCAGCACGGTCGCGGTGACGCTCGCGAGCATCGGTATCGGGGGAACGCCCTGGATTCCGCCCGCGAGCAGCCCTGCGAGTGCGACACCACAGCCAACCGTGACCGCCCGACGCGAGCCCGTCCAGAGTCCGGCACCGACGATCAGCAGCGCGGCGGTACCGCCAGCGAGCACGAACGGGGAGTAGAGGGCGCTCGAGATCACTCCGAGGAACAACGCGACGATCGAGAGCCCACCGGTCAGGATCGCGGGCCGGTGGTCGGGATCGACCGCGTCGACGTCGGCGCTCACGCCGACCACCGCCGTCGGCTGCGCTCGAGCGTCGCCGCCAGCGATTCGTCCGCCGGCCAGTCGACGACCCTGATGCCCGCCCCTCTGAGCGTCGAGACGCGGACCGTTCGCTCGACCGCCGCGAGTCGTTCGCCGGGCGTCTCCCGCCCCGTCGGATCGGGACTGACGACCGTCACGAGATGGCCGTCGGCCTCGAGCAACTGCGCGATGCGAACGACGTCGTCGTCACACAGCGGCGTGAAGAGGACCACCTGCGAATCGGACGGCATCCGCGATCGGAACCGCTGACGCTGGACGTACAGCATCGATTTCGACGACTCCGGCGGGGACAGCCCGAACGCCGGATCGGTCGCGAGCAGTTGGCGGGCCCTCGCCCGATGGTCGGGGCCCGACCCCGGCGACAGCCACCGCTGGTGCGGCCCGAAACTGGCGAGACCGACGCTGTTTCCGCCCGCGTCCAGCGCGTCGAGTACGGCGATGGCCGCCTCGATGCCGCGATCGACCGCGTTGCGGCCCGTTTCGTCGGGCCGACGGTACGCGTCCGTGCGCGTATCCACGGCGAGCATCACCGTCGCCGACCGCTCCTCGCGAAACGTTATCGTCGCGAGATCCTCGCCGCGAGCCCGGCGGTTCCAGTCGATCCGCGAGAGGGGGTCGCCGCGGCGGTACTCCCTCGTCGCGTGGAACTCGAGGCCCTCGCCGCCGACGTCGGTCTCGACGCGACCGGTCAGCGGCAGCGTCAGCGACCGCAACGGGAGGGCGGTCTCCGTCTCGGCGGGCGGACAGCGGAGTTCGGTGTCGACGCGGATCCGCTGGACTCGCTCGACGGCACCGGTGAACCCTCGCGCGACGACGGACACCGGTTCGAACGCATGGGCGCCCTGTCGAGCGGTCACCGCGTAGGAGAACGTCTCCGTCTCGCCCGGCCGGAGTGCGGTCCCGTGTCTCGGGGATTCGTCGGTGACAACGAGTTCCGCCGGGACGCCGTCGACGAAACGGAGATCCGGGAGGATCTCGTCCCCGTCGTTGCGGACGCGCACCGTCACGCGAACGGACTCGCCCGGTTCGAGGTCGCCGTCCTCGAGTTCGCGTGCGATCGAGAGCGTCGGGGTCGGCGGCCGACCGACTCGAGCGTAGGCCGCGTACGCGATGCCGACGACCGACGCCAGCAACAGCGCCGGCGACGTGACGATTGCGCCGACGCCACCGAACAGCGAGGCGACGGCGGCGATGCCGGCCAAGCGGTTCGTCTCGTGGGTACTCGAGTCGACGACGACCGAATCCTCGGCGTCCGCGGTATCGCCGTCGGTTCCGGGTTCGGTATCGACGTCAGTGTCGGAACCAGACCCAGCGTCAGTGTCGTGGCTAGTAACGGCGTCGGTGTCGGATTCGGGACCGTCGTCTGGACGACCGGTGCCGGCGTCGGTACCGGTTTCGGAACGAGTATCGGTATCGATAGCGGCGGCCTCGCCGCCATCGAATCGCTCGTTTCGGGCGTCAGTCGATCGTCCGTCGTCGTCACGTCCCGTCATTCGTCGTCGGTCACCTCCGCAATTCGGGCGATTTCGGCTGCGGCACGTCCGGCGCGGCGGGGGCGGTCGCGACGTACCGTCTCTCGAAACCGAACGTGCCACGGCGCCCAATCGGGGATGGTCGTCGTGAACTGCGCCGCCGCCAGCGGGTCGTCCGTCCAGGTCCCGTTTTCGAGCGCCGCTCGAGCCTCGTCCTCGGTCAGGCCCCTCTCGAGCACCAGCGCGTCGGTGGCGGCCCGCTCGAGCCGCTCACGGAGTTGTTTCCCCTCTCGACTGTACGCTACGCGTCCCGATTCGATCGCCGCGTCGATCTCCTCGCCGGGGGTCAGCAGCTCCTGTGGCCGTTCTGGGGCCGGGAGTTCGGTCTGCGTAACGTCGGTGTGTCGGCGAGCCTGTACCGTTCGAAGCCCCTGCAAGAGCGCGATCACGCCGACCACGGACACGATCGACTCGCCGAGGCCGAAGGGAGCGGTCAGTTCCGGGACTGCCACGAACGCCAGGCCGATTAGGACCAGGCCGACGCCGACTATTGCGTACTTGTTCATAGGGAGTCGTTCATCGTGTGTCTCCGTTCTCGAGGTCGTGGTCGTCTCCGTAGGCCGCTTCGATCCGCCGCAGTAGCTCGACGGCGCGGCGCTCGCGGTCGTCCGTGACGGGGCGGTCGCCGTAGCGGACGTCCTCGAACATCGTCCGCAACTCGTCGACGTGGGACGGATCCAGCCCCGCGTCCCGCGCCGCGGCCGCGAACTCTCCAGGGGTGCTCGAGTCGGGACGGTCGACCGCGAGCGGCTCCGTCATCTCGCGCCACGCCCGATAGATGTCGTTCTCGAAGTCGTCGCCCGACTCGAGCCGGTCGGCGGCCTGCCCGGCCGCGCGGCCGAGAGCGTCCCGTCGAACGGTGTCGTCCGGTTCAGCGGCCGATTCCGCCGTGTCTCGACTCTCGCCGTCGCCGCCGTAAAACAGCGCCGCGAACGCCCCGACGATCGTCACCAACAGGACAGTCAGCACGAGCAGCGAGGGCAGGGTCGGCCCGGAAACTGGCCCGTCGCCGTCGCCGCCGAGCGGGCCGCTGGATTCGTTCTCTGACGTAGGGGGCTGCACATCGGCCGGGGGAGCCGGCGGCTCGATGGCCAGTGTCCCACAGCCGCCGGTGAGGACGGCGAAGACGAGCACGACGAGCGGGAGCAACGCGATCGAGAGCATGATCGTCAGTCTGGCATCGTA
Source organism: Natrinema amylolyticum (assembly GCF_020515625.1). Classification (NCBI taxonomy): domain Archaea; kingdom Methanobacteriati; phylum Methanobacteriota; class Halobacteria; order Halobacteriales; family Natrialbaceae; genus Natrinema; species Natrinema amylolyticum. The sequence goes on along the minus strand of NZ_JAIWPJ010000001.1, from coordinate 197,731 downwards.
CGACCGCGTCGCCAGCGCGGCGACGCCGACCGCCCCGAAAACGAGTCCGAGGAACCCCAACTCCGAGTCGAGGAACGCGACGCACAGCCCCGAGACGTTGAGGGCGCTGTCCATCTCGGGATTGGCGTCGACATCGGAGGGGTCGTCCGGTTCGTCGGTATCGCTGCCGCCGCCGTCGGCACCGCCGAACCCGCCGCCGCCCCCACCGTTCTCGACCATCGACGGTAACGTCGCCGCCGCGAGCACGACGGCGAGACAGCACAGGAGGGCGATCAGGACGACGCGACCCGTATCTCTGTCCACGCCATTTCTTTCTTGTAATACCTGAAATGTTTTACTCTCGTTCGGAGCGACGCGAATCCGCGTCGCGTTCGCAGCCGACGAGTTTCATCGCGAGCGGCTCGACGTCACTGTGAGCCCGCCACCGATTCGCTCGCCGTTGTTCCGGAATGCGCTACTGCAAACGCAACTCCTTTTCGCGTTCTGTCCCTTGCCCCGAACATGGGAACGGAAGACGCCGAAACTGTTGCGCCCGGAACGTGTCCGACCGCAAACGGCATGCCGATGCTCGGGCTCGGTACCTGGCAGAACGACGACGCCGAGCAATGCGCCGAGAGCGTCCGAACGGCGCTCGAGACGGGCTATCGACACATCGACACCGCCCAAGCCTACGACAACGAGGCGGCCGTCGGCGAGGGCATCGCACGGGCCGACGTCGATCGCGAGGACGTCTTCCTCGCGACCAAGGTCTGGTACTCCAATCTCGCCCACGACGACGTCCTCGAGACGACTCGAGACAGTCTCGATCGCCTCGGTGTCGACTCCGTCGACCTGCTGTACGTCCACTGGCCGTCCGGGGAGTACGACGCCGAGGAGACGCTGTCGGCCTTCTCGGAGCTCTCCGACGAGGGCCTGATCGAGAACGTCGGGGTGAGCAACTTCCAGCCCGAACACCTCGAGGAGGCCGTCGACGTCTGTGACGCGCCGATCTTCGCGAACCAGGTCGAGTTACATCCGCTGCTGCCACAGGAAGAGATCCGAGAAGCCTGTGAGAACTACGATATCGAGGTCGTGGGCTACTCGCCGCTGGCGCGCGGACAGGTCTTCCAGCAGCCGGAAATTCAGACGGTCGCGGAGAAACACGACGCCAGCGAGGCACAGGTCAGTCTCGCCTGGGCGCGCGAGAAGGGCGTCACCGCGATTCCGAAAGCGACCGGTGAAGTGCACATCAGCGATAACTGGGAGTCGCTGACGGTGGATCTCGACCGCGAGGATATCAACCGGATCGACGCGATCGACGAGACGAGTCGCGAAATCGATCCCGGCTTCGCGCCCTGGAACTGATCGGCGAGAGTGCTTCCCGGACCGAACCGCGGCGTCGGCTCGAGCCCGGCCGACGACTCTATTCGGCGCGAGAGACGAACCTGAACGGGGATCAACGGACCTGTCGACGGCGAAGAAAAAGCAGGAAAGTTTACGGTACATCGGCTTTTTGGCTCGCGTATGTCTACCCGCTCGCGAAGCGGTGGCGGTGGTGGGCTCGTCGGTGCGGTGAGAGCCGACGTTCGGCGGTTACACGGGGCCTGGATGGAGATCGTCTTCCCCCGGCAGCGTGGCCGCGGCCACTCCGTCATGGGCAAGTGGGAACCCGAGACGCTCCCTCAGAAGATCAGCTATCACAGTTGGAGCGTCCTCGGCGTCATCGGCTTGCTCGTCCTCTATCCGCTTACTGTCATCGGCCTCGGAACCCGCTACTACGCGGCGAAACTCGACTCGACGCGGACCCGTCTCGGCATCGTCGGCGTTACGGGCATCGCACTGCTCGGCTGGGGACTGCTGACGGTCGCCTGGGGTGCGATGTCCTACATGGAACAGGTCGAGATCCCCCTCGACGCGGTCCTCGCGGTCGCGGCCGCGAGCGGCGTCGCGACGGTCTCGACCGCCCTCGCGGCGACGTGCTCGAAGTTCGGCGGCCGCGGAACCACGGTCGCCCTCGCGTACCCGTTCGCGATGACGGCGCTGTTCCTCCCGCCCGTCGTCGCCGCGCTCGTGACGCCGTCGCTACATCCCTACGTCCTCGATCCCAGCTACGACCTCGCCGTCTGGGTGCTCGACAACGTGTTGTTCGTCGGCGGCCTGAACGACTCCCTCCGCAGTGCCTTCACCCTCGAGGGAGCCGCCTACGCCGGAATGTGGTTCGGACTTTCGTTCCCGGTGGGCTGGTTCCTCGGGAGCGTCGTCACGCTGGCGAACCTCGTTCGACCCTCGGAATAGCCGACGTTTCTTTTCCGACCAACGGTCGTGAACGGACTGCCGATTCCCGGTACCATTAGGAGTTCCCCTCCTAACGACCGCATATGAAGTTCGACCTCGCGAAGACGGCAGTGGCGTTTCTCGTCGTGATCGCACTCGGCGTCGGCGGGTTGCTCGCCGCACCGATGATGGGCACAGGGACCGTGCTGACGATGGTCGCGCCGTCGATGATCGCGTTCGGGCTGATCATGCTCGTACTCGGCGTCAAACACGGCGAGTACCGCGCGGCGGGCCGGTAGAAACGGACTGAGCGCTCGGTATCGGCTATCGGAACCCCACGGACTGACGGAATAGAATAGCATCGCAACGAAAGTCAGCACCGAGTCACCGCTACTGATCCTCGAGCGGATCCAATCGAAACAATCGATCGTTCGTATACGAGACGGCAGTCGACGGCGGTCGGCCTACATGTAACCCAGATCGCGCAGTCGCTCCATCAGGTCCTCCTTGTCCTGGGCGCGGCCGGCGCGCTCGGTCGTTCCCTCGAGGTCCTGCAGCCAAGCGGGGTCCTCGGTGTTCTTTTCGGTGCTGATCTCACTGCCGAGCGAGCGGAAGCCGGCGAAGTACTTCGGCGAGATCGGGACGTCGGACTGCTCGACGCCCTCGGGAAGGTCGTCGTCGGCCTCGGGGACGTAGCCCTCCTCGGGGAAGTTCTCGACCGTGTCCGGCACCACGAAGTTCCAGAAGGCCTCCCAGACGGCGGCCTCGTCGAACTGCAGGATGGGCTGGATGCGGTCGTGGGGCGGGTAGATGTCGGGGTCGTGACGCGGCGAGAAGAACGTCTCGTCGGCGCGGGCCTCCTGTTCGTCCCAGCGGACGCCGGAGATGACGCCGTCGATGTCGTACTCCTCGAGCGCGTCGTTGAGGGCGACCGTCTTCAGCAGGTGGTTGCCGACGTAGGTGTCCAGCAGGAACGGGAACTCGTCTTCCTCGTACTCGAGGATGTCCTCGACGTGGTGCTGGTTGTGTTCGGAGAGCTCCGAGATGTCGATGTCGTCGCCGGGCTCGAGACCGTGTTCGTCGACGTACTCGCCGACGTCCTCGTTGCGCGCGTAGATGACCTCGAGGTCCCACTCGTCGGCCCAGTGGTCGACGAAGTCGTGGATCTCGTCGAAGTGCTGGTAGTGGTCGATGAAGACCGCGGGGGGCACCTCGAGATCGAAGCGGTCGGCGACCTCCTTGATGAAGTAGAGAGTGAGCGTCGAGTCCTTGCCGCCGGTCCACATGACCGCCGGGTTCTCGTACTCCTCTAAGCCCTCGCGGGTGACCTCGATCGCCTTCTCGATCTTGTCCTGGATGTGCGGATAGTCGGCGGGGTCTTCGCCTTCGCCGTCGGAATAATCGACGTCTACGTAGTCGGGAAAGTTCTCGGCCATCTCGTAATTAGATATAATTAGGAGGTGTAAATCCTTTGGGTCGGCGGAAAGGCCTGTCGGCATCACGGACCCAGCGTCGTCGGATCAGTTCGGGTGTCACACCGCATCTACAGCGGATAGCACGTATCGCATCGCCCTCGCCGGGCAGCGGAACTCCTGCCCGCATAACGGCGGGACGAAGCGTCGGAGGTTCCGGCAATTTTCGCACTCATACCGGCGACGATCTGCATCGTTCGGCCCCTCGAGCCCGCTCCGAATGGGTGGACGCGAATATTTCCGGTCGCGAAACGCTCTTATCGGATCTCGAGAGAGTGGAGTGTGAACGAGTATCAAAGAACGGAGCGGCGATAACGATCGGCGGACGAGCGGACCGCCTGCGTCTACCCCGCGACCGAGGAAACCGTGTCAACACACGAATCTGAACCGATACGGCGGAGCATCGAAGTCGAGTACTGGGTCATCGACGACGAGGGGCGACTGGTCGAGCCAGGAGCGCTCGTCGAGGCGTCACCGGGAGCCGAACGGGAGTTCGTCGAACCACTGCTCGAGATCAAAACGACGCCCTGTGAGACGACGGCGGAGCTCCGCGAGGAACTCTTCGATCGGATCGAGAGCGTCCTGGAGCGAGCCGAGGAGCTCAACAGGGGACTCGTCCCGCTCGCGACACCGGTCAATCACGACGAGGTCAGGGATCGCGCCAGCGACAGGACGCGCGTCCAGGAGCAGGTCATCGGCGAAGACTTCGAGTACGTTCGCCACTGTGCGGGAACCCACATCCACGTCGAACAGCAACCGGGTCGCGAGATCGACCAGTTGAACGCCCTCATCGCGCTCGATCCGGCGCTGGCACTGGTCAACTCCTCGCCGTACTTTCGGGGTCGGAACTTGGCCGTCGGCGCGCGATCGAAGCTGTACCGCTGGATGGCCTACGACGGCGTCCCCCATCAGGGCCGGCTCTGGCCCTACGCCGACGACGTCGACGAGTGGACCCGTCGACTCGAGCGGCGATACGAGGACTTCGTGACGGCGGCGATCGACGCGGGCGTCGACCGGGCGACGATCCAGTCGAACTTCGATCCCGAGAGCGCCGTCTGGACGCCCGTGCAGCTCCGGGAGACGTTTTCGACCGTCGAGTGGCGCTCGCCCGACACGGCCCTCCCGAGTCAGGTCGTCGGACTGGCCGATCGGATCGCCGAGACCGTCGAGCGCCTCTGCGAGGCCGACGTTCGCATCGAGGGCGAAACCGGACGCGTGACCGACGACGAGATCGTTCTGCCGGAGTTCAACGCCGTCATCGAGTACGTCAACGCCGCGATCCGGGAGGGATTGGCGTCGGACGACGTCCGGGCCTATCTCGAGCGGATGGGGTTCGACGTGGCGGCCTACGAGCCGATAACGCACGAGATCGGCGGTCAGGGGACCGTTACCGCCGCAGAGGCGCGCCGACTCCGACTCGAGCACGCCGAGCGCCTCGAGCGGGATGTCCGGCGGGCTCGACCGATCAGTAGCGATTGAGGCGGACGCGACCGACCGGTCACCGAGCCTCGATTCGATCGGCACGGTCGGCCGGCTAGCGAACGTATTACTCGATGGCTCCGAAAGGGTGGCTCGTATGACTGATCTACGCGACGAGACCGTCATCGTGACCGGCGCGAGCAAGGGACTGGGCCGTTCGATGGCGCTGCACCTCTCGGAACGCGGTGCGAACGTCGTCCTCGTAGCCCGAAGCGAGGACGCCCTCGCGGCCGTCGCCGACGAGGCCGACGGCGAGACGCTGGTCGCGCCGGCGGACGTTCGCGACGCCGACGCCGTCGACGACGTCGTCCGGTCGACGATCGATCGCTTCGGGACCCCCGACGCGCTGATCAACAACGCCGGCGTTCCGGGGGAACACTTCGGCGACGACCGCGGTTCTCTCCTCGAGACGGACGAGGACGAGTGGGACCGCGTCATGGAGATCAACATCAAAGGCGTCTATCTGTTCACGAAGCGGGTGCTCGAGGCGATGGTAGAGGCCGATCGGGACTCGGGCAACGTCCTCAACGTCTCCTCGGGGCTCGGCAGGTATGCGGTCCCCAACGCCGCGCCGTACGTCACGTCGAAGTGGGGCCTCGAGGGGTTCACCCGAGCGGTCGCGCTCGAGGTCGAAGATGAAGGAATCAACGTCAACGCGATCGATCCCGGCGGGCGAGTCAACACACAGATCTGGGACCACCTCCCCGAGGACGAGCGCGCGGAGATCCTGCAACCCGACGTGATGGACGACGCCGCCGCGCTGCTCGCGGCGCAGGGCCCCGACGGCGTCACCGGCGAGTCGATGACCACCGCGGAGTGGGAAGACCGGCTCGAGTGACGGTACGCTCCGCCGGCCGAGCGACTGGGAAGCCAGATCTCACGACGACAACCGGTTCTGACAGCCGTGACAGTACGTCATGCTCGGCCGATTCGGCGCTCCGCACGCGGGGCACCGAACCGTCGACGAGTCGGCGGCCTCGACGCCCATCTCGTCCGCCAGCACGGCGAGGACGTCGTGGTCGATATCGTCGTGAGGGCCCTCTCCGCCTCGCCGCTGGGCCCACTCGTTGATGATATCGTCGTCGCGTAACCGCTCGAGTCCCCTGACCAGTCCCAGAAAGCAAAGCGTCGGTGCGATCATCACGAAGGCTGCCACGGCGAGGCGGCCGAGGAGCGCGTACGGTCCCGGCTGGTCCATAGTCGACGTTCGCTATCGAGATTACAAACGTCTATCGCCGGGCGGTCTCCGCGGATGTGCTCGAACGGTCATCCGGGAAGACGGCGCGGTGGTCACGCAGCGGGGACCACGCGGTAGAGGCCACCACCGTCGCCGCTCGTTCCGAGTACGTACACCTCTCCGTCGTCGTCACGACCGAACGAGAGGATGCGCTCGAGTCGTACCCCGTCGTCGATCTCGAGGACGGTGGTTGGCCACAGTCCGTTCCCGTCCTCGGGGCGGGTGGCGGCGAACAACCGTCCCGCTGCCAGGAAATCGCCGAAGACATAGGCGTCGTTCAGCGCCGACAGTGCAGTACCCCTGTACACGTAGCCACCGATGACTGAAACGCCGCTCACACCCGTTTCCGCGGCCTCGCGCGGATACTCGATGATCGGATCTCGGAGCGGTTCCCCACCTCGGACCCGCTCGGGCGTCTCGTCGGGACAATCGGCTTCGGTATAGCAGTGCGTTCCCTCCTTGATGTTCCAGCCGTAGTTCCCGCCCTTCTCCACGAGGTTAACTTCCTCGTAGTCGTTCTCGCCGACGTCCGCGACGAACAGGTCGCCGTCGTCGAACGATAACCGCCAGGGGTTCCGAAAGCCCCACGCGTAGTACTCGTCGAGTCCCGTTCGACCGACCAGTGGATTAGTGTCCGGGACGGCGTACCCCTGTTCGGCCGTTCGCTCGTCGACATCGAGACGCAGGACACTCCCCAAGAAATCTCGAGTCACGTCCTGCCCGCCACCGCCACCGCCTCCGCCGGCACCGATGCCGACGTGAAAATAGCCGTCCGGTCCGAACGCCATGTCACCGCCGTTGTGGTAGTTCGTCGGTTGCGGAATCTCGAGAACGACGCGTTCGGAGTCCCGTTTCGCCCGCTCGCCGTCGTCGCTCGCCTCGAACGTCGCGATCACTCCCGTGTGGTCGAAGTCTGCCGGCGTTCCCGATCGGCGCGGAGCGCTGTAGTGGACGAACAGCCGGCGATTCTCGGCGAAGTCGGGATGCAACGTCAGGCCCAGTAGTCCCCGTTCGCCATCGGTCACGACCGTCTCGCGCAAGTCGAGAAACGGATCGTCGCGGAGCCCGTCAGCCTCGTGAACGTAAATACGACCGTCTCGCTCCGCAACGTATCGTCGATCGCCCGCGGCGGCGAATTCGACGGCCAGTGGCGACTCGAGTCCGTCGATCACTGTCTCGAGACCGACCGTCTCCGGCAGGCGGTCGATAGCAGCGGACGACTGGGGGCGTGTGGCGGCCGAGCGCGATGCGGACCCGGCGAATCCCGCCGTCGCGCCGACGGCTGCAACCGTCAGGAATCGCCGTCGACTGGTGAGAGATTTCACGGCACTACCCGTACGGCTGCGAGAAGCAAATACCCCATTCGGCCTGGCGGAGACTGTCTCGAATCGATAGCGGCTCAGAAGGGCAGCCGCTCCTCGTCGAAGCGTCTCTCGGTCGACCGTTCGTTCTCGGGACGTTCAGTCAGTGATGAACTTGTTGTCCCGCCAGTTGACGCCGCCCTGACCCGAGCCGTGGTCGCGCGGGCCTTCGACGACTTCGATGTCGGCCGGCCGGGGTTCGCCGTCGACGATCCGGGTCGCCTCGAGGTCTCCGCCGCGATCCGAGATCGCCGTCAGGGTTCCTTTCTCGGCGGCTTCCGCGATTCCACAGAGGACGAGGAACATCTGGTACTGCAACAGCGAGTTCTGGAGGACGGTCTCGCGGTCGCCCTTGAACGCGGCGAACTCGACGAGTTCGGACTCGATCTCTTCTTCCTCTTCCTCGTCCCAACTGAAGGACTTCTGGCGGCGCTCGTCGGGGTCCTCCTCGTAGACCCGGTTTTCGGTAACGCTGGCCTTGAGCTGTGCCGTCGGCGTATACTTGCTAACTGACTGATCCTCGGCGACGGCTTTGAGGATCAACGTATTGTTTCGCCGTGTGATCTCGACGTCGGTGATTCCCTCGGGGAAGGTCGCATCATCGATGTGGTCGCGAAGGTCTTCGAGGGGCAGTTCGAGCGTCGAATGCAGCCGATAAACGTGTCTGGATTCCTCTGTTGACATTGTGGGAAGGTGTGTACGGCGATAGTCGTGATCCGTTAGTACGAGCGCGTGACTTATATGACCTGCTATTAAATCCGTGAAATATCAACGAAGATAAATTAATGTCGCAGTCGCGACGACTATTCGTCGGTGAGTTTCGCTTCGAGTTCGTCGCGTTCCTCGAGTTCCTCGAGAATGTCGGAGCCGCCGACGAACTCGCCGTCGACGAACGTCTGTGGGATAGTCTCCCAGCCGCTCTCCTCGTTGAGCGCCGCCCGGAACTCGTCGAGCGACTCGAGGACGTCGACGGTCTCGTAGTCGTCGCGGTACTGGTCGATCAGGCCGAGCGCCTTGCGGGAGTAGCCACACTGGGGCATGAGCTCGGTTCCCTTCATGAAGAGGACGACCTCGTTCTCTTCGATGGCTTCGGTGACCTGCTCGTTGACTTCCTCCTGGTCGAGACCCTGGTTCGGTGGGAACTCCATATCCCTTGGTACGGCGGTGGTGGGGATATGCCTTGTGTCATCCACACTCCCGAGTCCGGGTGCGTCGACAGCGGACCGCAACTGGGGTCACGCGGGAAACGGAAGAGGGAGTCAGACCGCAGGGACGAACCGTCAGTCCGCTGCAGTCGGCGTCTCGAGGACGTCGAGTTTCTCCGCGGCGTAGCCGAAGACGTCTCGATAGCCGTTCGAGGACATGAGGACGGGGTAGAACGGTTCGTCGGCGACCTGTTCGTCGCCGTCGGCGGCGGCGAACGGAGCCCCCGCCTCGACTTCCGTGAAGTTCTCGACGAAGACCTCGTAGGTATCGGCCTGCCCCTTCCGAATGACGTCGGTGAGCCGATAGACGGGGAGTTCGCGGTGGACGGTATCGCCGGGTAACGCGCCGACTGCGGTGAGGAAGGCGCGAGTCAGTCGGTCGGCGTTTTGGGCAGCCGTCTCCGAGCCCTGCAGACCACACTCGACTTCGACGGTGTCGACGGCGGAGAAGAGCCGTCCCTCCGCGAAGTTGCTCGTCTCGACCATCGCTGCCACGGGCAGTTGCGGGACGATTTCCTTCGCCGTCTCGCTGACCCCGTTGACGATCGCGAAGGGGTCGGCGTGGCTCTGCGTGGAGTGCATCGAGAAGGTCAGACAGCCCTCGAGTTCCGAGACGAGTTCGGCCGCGAGCCGTCCTTCGTGCGTCTTGGCGTCTGGATCGCCAGGGAACGCGCGATTGAGATCCTCGTCGAGAAAGCGAACCTGTCGTTCCAGCGCCGCCTCGTTGGCGACGATGAGCTTGACGGGACGATTGACGGTCGGGCGTTCGTCGAGTAATCGCTCGACGGCACGGACGCCACAGGGTTCGTCCCCGTGGACGCCCGCGACGACTGCGACCTCCGGCGTTCCCGACCCGAGCTGTGCGACTCTCATTACGTGATAGTTGGGCCGCGGCGTGAAAGGCGATTCGGTCTCTCACAGCACCGAACGGTCAGCGGTCGTGATCAATCGACTACGACCGTGCCAACGTCACCCACTATGGGCGGCGTCGGCGACCCGATCGGGACGGACCTGTCAGCCGTGACGTATCACGACGCGGTCCGCTCAGTTCTCAAGTCGGTCGGCGTACTCCTCGTCGATGGTCCGAGTGGTTGGCACCCGCCGTCGAACGGACACTGACGTCGATCGACTCGTCTTACAGAACAGTCAGATAGAGCCGGACGGCGCGAGTCTTCGGTTCGGCGAGAGCGGTCGGGCTCACAACATCGAGAGTTCGCTCTTCGACGGGCTCGTGATGAGCGACGCCGGCACGACGCTCGAGAACGTCCTGTGGGTCGGCAACCGCCACCGCGGGGAGACGAAATTCCAGGGCGAACGGTCACAGTGGCAGGACGACTTCAACTTCGGCTTCACCGTCTAGTCGCGCGCTGACCGTCGGCGTTCACTCGAGCGCTCGGACGTACTCGAAATCGATCTCCGTGGCTTCCGGTCGGTTTCCATCGAGTTCGATCTGCCAGCCGTGCACCGCTGTCGGATCGTTCAGTGCGTTCGTGATCGTCGTTCGGACGTCGCGGACGTCGATCCCGTAGTAGTCGTCCGGAACGTCCCGTAGGTACTGTCGCGCCGTCTCGAAGAGGCTCCGCATCCCGTCGTCGTTCTCGAAATCGAAGTGTTTGTAGGCTCCCGCCGCGACCTGCACCATTCCGTGCAGAAACGCGCTCTCCGTGGTTCCGCGCCCGTAGTTATACCATTCCGCTTCGAAGCAATCGTGCGATTCGTGGAACGCACCGGAATTGAAGAGCGCAACGCCGTGAACCACGGCTCGACGAAGCGTTCCGTGGTTCCACCCGTTCGATTCGGCTCGCTCTCGACACCAGCCGGTCGGGTTCCCCGAAGTCGGCGGACCGACGGTGTGGTCCCGGGTATGCTCATCCATGGGCACTGTGACGCTCGCAGGGATCAGTGACGCTCGAGCGATCCGTCTCGAAACGGTCGTCTGACTCGCGGACCGCGCCGTCGTCGAACGGCCGAACGCTGCGGACGGTCGCCCGGCACAGCGCGGCGTGGTCCCAGCGACCCGCGGACGGGGTCCGCCCCATCGGATTCCCGACGGCGGCTCGACGACGGAGTCGCGGGTGATCGTTCATAACCGAGGGAAGGGTCGTCGCGCGGGTAATTCCGTCGGTTATGCGCTCCCTATCGTTTGTAGGCACCCAATTTATGCCGTTTCAGTCCGTCATACAGCCTAGATGGCTCACCCTTACGGCCGCTGTCAGCACTGCGGGGAACGCCTCTACGGCCACATCGAGGGCGGTTACCAGTGTCTGAACTGTGATCGGCGGTACACGGCGGCCGACCTCGAGAATCAGACGGCCTGATCGCCTCGAGTCCGGCCCGTCGCCCCGAGCGCTCGAGCGCCGTCGGCCATTCGTGCGGGAGCCGAATCGCTTTGCTGCGGGGCCGCCGAGAGGCAGATATGCTACCGACGCGGTCTGGGACCGGCATTCGAACCCGAAGAGCGAGTGGACTCGGCTGCTCGCGTATCCGGTGTTGATCGCCGCCGGCTTCGCCCGGCGGTGGCGACTGGTCGCACTAACGGGACTGTTTCTCCTCGTCAATCCACTGCTGTTTCCAGAACCCGAGTCGACGTCGGACAACTGGATGTCCATCGTCGTCCGCGCCGAACGGCAGGGAGCGAGCGGGGAAACTCGTTTTTCGGGCTCGGCTTCCCGCAGGTGCTGAACCTCGTTCAGCTCCCCGTCTTCGCGTACAACGTCTCCGTCGTGTACGAACGGCGGCCGATCGCGACGATCGTCGCGACCGCGGCGACGATGGGACTGAAACTCTGGTTCGTCGCGGAACTGGTCCGGCGATACGAGCCGTGACCGATCTCGAGGACGGTGGCTCGAATAATGGATTGCATCCGTCGGTGACGCGTCAGACCGACGCACGAGGGCTGACTCGAGATGGGAATCGGACGATTTAACCGCGATGAGAGCCTCAGCTGCAACTGCGTGCGAGGGTAGCCAAGCGGTCAACGGCGGCGGACTCAAGATCCGCTCTCGTAGGAGTTCGTGGGTTCGATCCCCTCCCCTCGCACTGACCACAGTGCGCGGCAAGACGGAGCGTCTTGCCCTCGCAAACTTCTGATGCCGTCCCACTGCGATCAGCGACTGGCTCGTCAATGCGTGGGCGCGTGATTCGTATGCACGCGCCACTGACTCACGGACATCTGATCGTTCTCACGTATGAGTCGGTATTCTCCGCGAAGTCGGCAGTAGATATACGGGACAATAGATCAACTGTTAGACTGGAAGTCGGTCTTCAGAATGAGGGCAGCACGCGAATGCCCCGGGTGCGGGAACACCCGAGACTGGCTTCCAAACCCACTCAGGGATTCGGTTGCCATGATTACGTTCATTTTACCGAGATATAAACGTCCCGCACGAGCGCAGAATCGTACGACACGACCAGCGTCGGCTTCGATTTCGGCGTCACGGCGGAGAGCGAGTCGTGGTCGGGATGCGTAGCGACCCCGACGCGAACGACGACGGCTGCGACGACTCGTGGTCGCCGCCCGACTGTCCGCGCTGTGGCAACCCGGTCGGCTTCGTCACCGTCTCCGGGCCCATGACGGCATCGGCCAGTCCCTGTGGCTGTTCGGTGCCGCCCGTGCTCATCGAGCGCGATCGAACCGACTAGGTCGGGGCTCGGGCTCAATCGAATAGTCACGGAGGGGAACGACGACGAGTGTCCGGCTGACACTGACGACGGGGAATTACCACGTCTCCCCAGCCGATTCGCGACCGGTTACCGGTCGAAGTCCGAGAACCGAGCGCGGACGAACAGGACCGTCGCGATGGCACTGACGGCGACGAGGCCGCCGAAGCCGGGAATGTCGTCGGACGCGGAACTCGAGTCGTCCGCCGCCACGCTGTCGGCCGTCGACTCCTCGCTCGCCTCGTCCGTCGCCGCGCTATCAGTCGCGGAGCCGTCGGCCGTCGAGTCGTTGGAGGTGCCCTCGCCGGTCGTCGGTTCGTCAGCGACCGCGTCGTCGGTGACGGTCACGTTCCCCAGCGTCGATCCGGCCGCCGTAATGGTCGCGGACGCGTCGAACGTCGCTTCGACTGCGATCGTCTCCCGCTCTCCGGGACCGAGACCGACCCGCTCGGTGACGAGGGGAGCACCGTCGGCGGCGATCGTGACGTCGTCGGTCCCGGCGACGGCACCGACGTTCTCGACCGTCGCCTCGATCGCCACCGGGCTCCCGGCTCGCGTCTCGGTCGGCTCGAGGCTCGAGTCGACGACCGCGAACTCGGGCGAAGCGCCGTCGACGCCGATCGCGAGTGCAGGCAGACCCGAAACGGTCGCAGAGTGCGTCCCCGTTTCGGCGTCGTAGGTCGTCTCGACCGCACGCCAGCTCCCGTCACGGGACGCCGCGACGACGACGTCCTCTGGGGCCGTGCCGTCCGGAATCGCCTCGTCGGCGACGGTGAACTCGATCGTCAGCGAGCCGATCGTCGCCGCGATGTCGTCGTGGTCGAAGTCGGCGTAGGCCACCGCACCGTCGCGGTGGGAGACGTTGCCGCGGTGGCCGGGGCGCAGGGCGAACGCGTAGCTCGACCGATTCGTCGCCGGAACGATCGCGACACGCTCGAACGCGACGCCGTCCGCGTCGACGCCGGTGAGCGACGTCTCGGCCGAGCGGTTGCGCCGGGATCCGCTGGCCTCGAGCAGTGCACGGCCGTCGTCGCCCGTCGTCGACGTGAACCGCATTTCATCGCTCGCCGGGTCGCCGTCCTCACTGGGAGCGGCGCTCCCGCCACCGATGCTACCACCACCACTGCTACCGCTACCGCCGCTACTCGCTCCGCCGCCACTACTACCACCGCTCGCACTGCTGCCACCGCCTCCACCGCTACTCGCTCCACTGCCACTGCCACCGGTACTCCCATCGTCAGCGCTCCTCTCTCTATCGCCGCTCCCGTTGTCAGTATCGTCGTCGCTACTCTCGTTGTCGCCGCCGGCGCGATCACCGTCGGCTCGGTCCGCCAACTCGAACGAGGCGGTCCTCGGCTCGTCGACAGTGAGTGTCCGGACGGACGGTTCCTCGGCGTAGCCGGCGTCGTCGGGCGGCGTAACCGTGACCGTCACCGGTCCGTCGACCGTCGCACCCAGACCGTCACCGTTCGGACCCGTCCACTGCCCCGATTCGTCGGTCGTCGTCTCACGCGTGACGACCGCCGTCTCCCGCTCGGCCGCGCCGACCGGGGTGACCGCGACCGACGCGTTCGGAATGCCGACACCGCTCGAGTTCGTCACCTCGACCTCGAGTTCGTGGCCCTCGGCGAGTTCGGTGACGACGGTCTCGTTGTCGTCGACCGTGCGATCGAAGAGCGTTCGATATCGCGGGTAGTCGCCCGACGCCTCGAGGAAGACGGCATGCGTGAACGCGGTAGCCTCGGTCGCGGCTTCGAACGTCCCGTTCTCGACCGATCGCCGATCGGTCCAGTTGCCGTGGGCCGGCGTCAGGAGGACCGAGCCGTCGAGGTCGGTCTCGTTCCCGTCGGTCTGCGTCCCCTCGCTCGCGGAGAGACCGATCCGGCCGTCGATCGATGCGATCTCGCCGTCGATGACGAGAGTCCGCGTCGATATCGTTCGAGTCTCGCCGGCCAGGTCCGTGAGCTGCGCGCTCACCGTAACGACGCCCTCGTCGGCAGGCCCGTAGGTGCGAGTCGCGTTCCAGCGGTCCGCGGGAACGGTCTCGTACTCACCGAGCCACGTTCGATCGGTGAAGTACTGCGCCGTCTCGCCGTCGAACGCGATCGAGACGGGACTCGCCGCTCCGGTCGACGTCCATCGATGGGCGGAGACGGTCGTCCGATCGAACGGGTCGTCGTACGCGAGAGCGAGGTCCGTTCTCGTTTCCCCGCCAGCGGACCACGTCGGTGACGCGTTCGTCGTCGCGTTCTCGAGTGCAAGGGTCAGCGTCGCGTTCTCCGGCACGGTCGACGCGTTCACCTCGAATGCACCACCGCCACCGTCCGCGGTCGGAACACCGAACCGGCCGCTCTCCGTCGCCGTTTCCGCGACGACGGTCCCGTTGTGCGCGGCCCGGACGGTGAGGCCGTCCCGCGCCGGCTTGCCGTTGACGGCGACGGTTCCCGCGTATCGTGCCGGCGGCTCGCGCTCGAATCGGGTCGGCGACGTCGTCACGGTCTCGTTCTCGAAGGTGGCCGCGAGCCGGACGGTCCCGGTCACGCCGTCGGCGACGGTCACGTCGACCGCGATCCCCTCTGCGACCGCGTCTCGGTCGACCGCGATCTCGTCGCCCGGAGCGACATCGCTGCCGTTCACCGCGAGGGAGACGTTCGCTGACTCGACGGTCGTCCCGTTAGCGAGAGCGACGGTGACGGTCCCCGTCTCGGGGACGGCGAACGTCGCCGTCTCCGCGGATCCGTTGCTGACGCCGTACGTCTCGAGGTCGTCGCGCACGTGGAATCGCCCCGCTCCGAGATACTCGACCGCGTTAGTCACGATCCTCCGTCCGTCATCGGTCAGCCGTCCCGTCTGCGGCGTGACGCCGAGCGCGATTCGGTCGTCGGGCCTGTCGATCGCGAGAGCCGTCCCGTCGGCGAGGACACCGTCGTCGGTCGCCGACGCGAGCGTCCGCGTCTCGCCCGCGTCGAACCACGTTCGGTTCGTCGCGTTCTCCCGCACGGCGACGGCGTCGGTACGGAACGCGACGCCGTCGAAGAGCGGGTGATTCCGCTCGAGGACCACCTCGTCCGGTCCGTCGTGACCCGGCGTCTCGAGACGGTCGACAACGGACGTGTCGGTCGCGAGTCGAGCCAGCGCGTCGTCGCCGACGCCGTCACCGAGATAGAGCACGCCGGTGTCGTTCGCCGCCGTCGCGTCGACGAACGCCTCGGTCAGGTTCGCGCGAGTCGTCCGAGTAGTGCGATTGCCGCCGTTTGCAGGCAGCTCGAGGGCGACGAAGACGTCGTATTCGCCGGACTCGGCGGCGGTCACGGCGTCGGTGGTATTGATTCGGGTCGGCCGGTACGCGATCGGTAACTCGTCAGTGAGGTCGGCCCGCAGTCGTTCGGCAGCGGCATCGCCGGGATCGGCGACGACGCCGACGTCGTAGAATTCCGGGACGACCCGGGTGGGGCCCGGACTGACCGTCTGCGTTTCCCCGCTGCGGCCGAACTCGTAGTCGAACTCGAGCGTTCCGTTCCGGTCGGCCGCGACGCGAGTCGTGACGGTAAACCGGTCGTCAGTGACCGCCGGCTCGAACGTGACGGTCTCGTTCGGCCCGAAGCGCGTCCCGTCGACCGCGAACTCGAGTGCGTCGGGCTCGATCGTCGCGTTCTCGGTCGGCGTTATTGTGAGCGCATCGATCCCCGTAACGTCGAACGTCGTCGTCACGGAGCCATTGGCTTCGATGGGATTGGGACGGTCCTGCTCGGCGAGACCCTCGACGAAGTCAGTGGGAACCAGCGATACGTCGCGGGTCACCGACTCGTTCCGAGACAGTTCGAGCGTCTCAGTGGTCGTATAGTGGCTGGCAGCCGCGACGGTCACCGTCCGGTCGCCGGGAGCGACCCGCAGTTCGTAGTGTCCGTTCCCGTCGGTCGTCGCGGTCCATCTGCCGCCGTCGACCGAGACGGTAGCGCCGTCGATAGGGTCGCCGTCCCCGCCGGTCACGGTTCCGGTAACCGTCGCTGTCGAGATCGCATCGGCCGCCCCTTTCACGTCGACGATTCCGTGGCCGTACCGGGTGTCCTGTCCGGGGTCCGCCCCGTCCGGCTTTCGAGCCGTCTCCTCGAGCGCGGTCGTGATCTCGCCGGGCCGCAACTCCCCGTCGACCGATCGCAGCAACGCGACGGATCCCGCGACGTGGGGCGCTGCCATGCTCGTTCCGGACTTGCGCTGGTAGCCGCCGTTCGGTGCCGAACTGTTGACCCATAGCCCGGGCGCGGCGACGTCGGGGACCGTGTACGCGTCCGGCCAGTCGGCTGGCCGCGAGGACCAGGCGTCGTCCGTCACGATGGTCTCGCCGCCCGAGAACTCCGCGATGTCGCCGGATCGGGTCGACGCGCCGATCGCGAACGTTTCGTAGACGTTCGCCGGGGAGCCGCTCGTCCCCTCACCGCTGTTCCCGACGGACGATACGACGACCGTGCCCGCCGCTTGGGCGTTTCGAACCGGCTCGATGAATCGCTCCTCGTAATCCCTGACGCCCAGGCTCATGCTCACGACGTCGGCGTCCCGATCGATCGCCCACTGCATCCCTTCCAAGAGCTGCGAGTACGTCCCGTGACACGTCGTATCGCAGTCCGTGAAGACTGCCCCGTGAATCAGATCGGCACCGGGGGCGACGCCGATATGTGTTCCACTGGCGGCTCCGCCCGCGGCCGTACCGCTAACGTGGGTGCCGTGATCGCCGAAGTCCCGCGGCGTCGAACCGGGCACCACGTTTCCGTCACTATCGAACTCGACCCACCCGCCGGGATACGTGGGGTCCGACGGATCAGTGGTGTAGAGATCGATATCGGGATGGGCCGCGTCGACTCCCGTATCGAGCACCGCGACTTTCGCGCCGGTCCCGTTCGTTTCGTACTCGTCCCAGACCGCGGGAGCGTTGATCTGGTCGAGACCGTCGGTCGTCCCGGTCGCCCTCGTCGTCGTCGATTCGGTCGACGAACTACCGTTCGAACCCGTCCCCGCCGTCCCGGTCGCCGCCGCTCCGTCGACTTCCACTTCGAAGTTCGTGTGCAGCGTCGAGACCTCGTCGAAGCGACCGAACGACTCAAGGTCGACGCGGTTGGTATCGACCGACAGCAGGACGGCGTTGGTCACCCAGAACCGATTGCGAACCGTCACGCCCTCGGTCGACCGCGCGTAGGACACGACCGGTCCCTGCGTCCGCTCGGCGTGTCGCTTGAGGCGGGCCGTCGTCCGCTCGCGCGTCGCTGCCGCGGCGACGTTCGCTTCCGAGAGGCGAACGATTACGTCGACGGTCTCCGAGTCGGTGTCGCTCTCGAGCGCGGAATCGATCGAAATACCGCTCTCAGCGGCGGTACCGGTGGGCGGTTCCTCACTGACGGCAGGACCCGGAGCAGTCGAGACCGGCGTCGCGATGAGACCGCAGACGACGAACAAGAGCAAACCGAGAACGAGACCGGCCCGCACTCGCCGTCCGGTCCCGGAAGGGCGGAGAAACATACAGTCGAGATGGAGAGTACCGATACAAGTATATTATGGCAAAATTGAATTTGTTTTCACACGAACGTCCGGATACTAACATATCTCTCGAATCGAATCCGATATCGTTCGATATCTATCCGAAGACCGACCGACGCGAACGAGACGATCTCTTTTCAGTCCCCGCCGCCGAAGGCGAGGTATGAACGACGAGACAGCAGATCGCGATCGAGCCGCCCTCGCGGCGCTCGCAGCCGCCGAGGGCGCTGCCGTCGCCGCGGACTCGTTTCGAACCGACCTCACAGTCGAAGAGAAAGACGGGAAGACCGACGTCGTGACGCAGGTCGATCGAGACGCACAGGAGACCGTCATCGAGACCATCCGGACGGAGTTCCCGGACGATCCGATCGTCGGCGAAGAGGAGGACGCCCTAAAGGAGGTCCCGGCGACGGGACCGGCCTGGATCGTCGACCCCATCGACGGCACGAACAACTACGTCAACGAATCCCGTGCCTTCGGTACCGCCGTCGCGGCCGTCGTGGACGGCGAGCCGGTCGGCGCTGCAACGGATTGTCCCGCCCTTTCGGACACGTACCGCGTCGGCCCGGACGGCGCGTATCGCAACGACGAGCCGCTCTCCGTCAGCGACCGAACCGACCCCGAGGCCGCCACCGTCTGTCCGACCTTCTGGTGGGACTTCGACCAGCGCGACCAGTACGCCGCGGCCACCCGCGCGGTCGTCGAGCGATTCGGCGACATGCGGCGGTACGGCTGCGCCCAGCTCGAGCTCGCGATGGTCGCCGCCGGCGCGCTCGAGGGGACGATGACGAACCTACGGGCGAACCCGTGGGACACCGTCGCCGGCGTGCAGCTGGTCCGCGCGGCCGGCGGGGTCGTCACCGACCTCGAGGGAGATCGGTGGCGACACGACAGTACCGGCTTGGTGGCCTCGAACGGCGGGATTCACGACGAGTTACTCGCTGCCGCCCGCGAGATCGACGGCTGAGAGACTGCGATTCGCGGTCAGTCAACGGGATAGTCCCGCGCGTTGAAACCGGAAACGGTAAGCGGCCACCACTATCGGATTCGGGTATGGACGACTTCATCGACCGGTTCGGGGCCGAGCGTGTCTGGGCCGCGACCGTCGCGACGCTCGCCGCCGCAGTGGTCCTCGGTGCGGTCCTGTTCCCCCAGCGGGTGTACGTCGAGTTCATCTGGCAGTACTTCTGGGGGCCAGTCGTCGCGGACGCCCACAGTTGGACCTGTGTCGCCTGGGCCGGCGGCGAGGAGATACCCTGCAGCGAGGCCGGCTCCGGTGCTGGACCGACCGCCGAGCCCGGCTACACGTTCGTCTCCTACGCCGGCTATATCCCGACGCTAGTCCTGTTGCTGGTCGGGATCATCTTTCTCATTCGCCGCCTCGAGATCGAACGCTATCGCGCGGGCTTTTTCGCTCTGTTCCCGTTCATGCTCTTCGGCGGCGCACTGCGGGTCGTCGAGGACGTCAACGCGACGGCCTTCGAAACGACCGGCGAGATGGCCATCCAGCTACCGTGGTCCGGGTTCATCATCAGCCCGCTGATCTACTTTACCGTCTTCTTCATCGCCCTCTTTGCAGTGGTATTCTCTATCTGGCTCGATCGCAACGACTACGTCTCGGGTTACGAGTACCCGCTGGCTGGCATCGGGACGGCCGCGCTGACGATCACGATCGCATATCTGGCGTACGTCGCCGCGACGGAACCCTACGCGGATTTCCACCCGCTTATTCCGCTCGTGATCCTCGTCGGTGCAACGCTCACGACGGCGATCACGTGGGTCGCACTCGAGCGCTTCGCCCCCGAACTGAACCGCGGTACCGAGTCGATGGGGATCGTCGTCATCTGGGCCCATGCGGTCGACGGGGTCGCGAACGTCATCGGACTCGACTGGGCGACGAACCTCGGACTGCCGGCCAACCTCGTCCCGAAACACCCGATCAATCGGGCGATCGCGAACACAACGGCGGACGTACTACCGGCCAATATCGTCGCCGTTACCGGTTCGGCCTGGCCGTTCCTGCTCGTGAAAGTCGCCGCCGCCGTCTTCGTCATCTGGATCTTCGACGAGACGGTCTTCGAGGACAGCCCCCGCTACGCCATCCTGCTCATGATCACCGTCGTCGCCGTCGGCCTGGGTCCCGGAACTCGCGACATGCTGCGGGCGACCTTCGGCGTGTGACCGACCCAGTTCGGCATTCCAGGCGACGCTCGGTTACACGTCGTCGACGATCCGTCTGTTGCGCTCGTCGCACGAACAGCCGTTGTGCGAACTGATCGGATACACCCGACCGTCGGGACGGATCCACACGGAGTAGACCCTCCGACAGCGTCCGCAGATCGCGACGCCTTTCTGCCGTTCCTCGGTCACTTCCATCGGTCCACCTCGCGGGTCGCCGATTCGACACGCGTCGACTCGATCTCCGTCCGTTCTCGACGGTGGATTCCCTCACTGCAGGTCACAGTCGGCACGGTCAGTCACCCCACTCGGATCCGGATCGGATCACGGTGACCGGTACCGGCGAGCGACGGACGACGCTCTCGGCGACGCTACCCCGGAGGACCCGAGCGAGGCCGGACCGGCAGTGACTTCCGATGACGACGTGATCGACGGATTCGCGCTCCAGGTACTCGAGAATCCCCTGGGTCGGCGGTCCGACCCGTCCCGCCGTTCGGAGGCGTTCGTCGCGGCTCTCGGCGATTTCGATCGCGCGCTCGAGTTCCGTCGGAACGCCCTCGAGGAGGTCGCGCTCGGTACCCGCGTACGGGCCGGTCGACAGGTCCGGAATGTAGGCGATCGTCGAATCCTCGACGATCAGTAACGCGGTGACATCGACGTCCGGAAACAGCTCGAAGGCGTACTCGAGCGCGCTGCAAGCGGGTTCGGAGGCGTCGAACGGGACTAGGACTCGCGACGGACCGTTCGCCGATCGGTCTCGCTCCCGTTGCGTGCTCCAGTCTCGGTCGACGTTTCGGATCCGTTCTCCGAGTTGTTCTCTCGGAACGCGTTCGGCAGTACCCATCGCGTCTGCCGTCGTTGGTTCGGTTGGCGTCGTCATGGGTCTCCTCTCCGGAGAACGTATATCGGGCACGGCCACAAGGGTTGCCTTCAGTGTCGATTCGAACGTCGCTACCCGCCGGCTGCGGTGTCGAACTTCGAAGAGCCACGGACGAGCGGGGCGCACTTCGAGATCGAACGGCGACGATCGCGCCCGGAGCGTTTTGGTGTTCGGCCTCGAAAGGCGATACCGTCACAATACCATGATCAGTGTGATGTGCCGGCAGGAGACGAACCGATGACCGTCATCGCCGATATCACCGTTCCGGCGGACGCGTTCCCGCTCGGCCGCGTCTTGGACAACGTTCCGGAGCTCGAAATCGAACTCGAGCGAATCGTCCCGCTTCAGGAGGCTATTATCCCGCTGTTCTGGATCTCCGGCGACGATCCGTCCGAGATCGAGACGATGTTGCGCGAGCATTCCGAGACGGAGACGGTCGAGCAGCTCACGTCCGCCGAGGACCGGACGCTGTTCGAGGTCCACTGGGGGCCGGACATCAACGGCCTCATCCAGGCGCTCATCGACGCGCGTGCGAAAGTTCTCGAGGCCACCGGAACCGCCGACACCTGGGACTTCCGGTTGCGCTTTTCGTCTCACGAGGAGTTGTCGGCGTTCAACGTGGCGCTGACCGAGAACGACATTCCCGTGACGCTGCGTCACATCTATAATCCCACGCTTCCGGATGAAGAACCGACGCTTTCGGCCGAACAGCGCGACGCGTTGCTGACGGCGTATCGAGAGGGGTATTTCGAGGTCCCGCGACGGGCGACGCTCACCGAACTCGCCGACACCGTCGAGATCAGCGACAGCGCGCTGTCCCAGCGCATCCGACGGGCGACGGACGCGCTCGTCGAGCAAGCGCTACTGACGGATGACCGCCCGAAGGAATAGCTGCGCTGTCTCGAGACCGGGAAGACCGCTTCGGGAACGCATATACAAGCCGGGGGACAAACGCCAGACAATGAGCGACGGGACCGACCCCGCGAAATCGGGCTGGTTTGCGGACGTGGAATCGGGCGACACCGACGGAGCCGCCGAGTCGATCCGAACGGGACGGGCCGCCGAGCCGGACGACTGGCCCGCCCGCGCGGTCGAGTCGGGGTTCGCCGACGACGAGGACGCGTACTACGACGCCCTCCGCGAGGCGACGACCGCGGCGACTCGAGCGGCGGTGACCGAACGCGAGCGGGCCGACGACCGACAACTGGTCCACGCGATCCGGGCGATGGACGACTGTAATCGGACGGCCAACGAACTCGCCGAGCGGCTCGCGGAGTGGGCCGGGACCGTCGATCCCGAGGCGGGGACCGGCGTGGCGTACGCCAGAGCGATCGCACGCGGAGAGACCGACGACGGACTCGAGGAGCCCGCGATCCGGTCGCTCGCGGAACGGGTCGCCGACCTCGCCGACGAGGCCGACGACCTGCGAGAGTTCGTCGAACGCCAGACCCCGACCGTCGCGCCGAACCTCTCGACGCTGGCCGAGCCCGTCCTCGCGGCCCGGCTGATCGCGCTGGCCGGCGGCCTGGAGGACCTCGCGAAGAAACCCAGTGGGACGGTGCAGGTGCTGGGCGCGGAAGACGCGCTGTTCGCCCACCTGCGGGGACACGCGCCGTCGCCCAAACACGGGATCATCTACACGCACGACGCGGTGCGGGGGACCCACCCCGAGAACCGGGGCTCCGCGGCGCGTGCGGTGGCGGGCAAACTCGCTATCGCCGCCCGCGTCGATCACTACTCGGGGGAGGTAAAGCCCGAACTCGAGGCGGAACTGGCCGAGCGGATCGAGACGATTCAGGCCCGGACGACGGACGACGACACCGCGACCGACGGAGGTGCCGCCGATGAGTGAGGCCCTTCCCGCAGGTGTCGAGCGCCGCGAATTCGACGGGACCGAGCGACTCGCGACTCGAGGCGAGCCCGTCTACGGCGAGCCGACGGACGGCGAATGGCGCGCCTGGAACCCGAACCGATCCAAGCTCGGCGCGATGCTCGAGCTGGGGATGAACACCGGGCTCGCGGGCGGTGAAACCGTGCTCTATCTGGGTGCCGCGAGCGGGACGACGGTGAGCCACGTCGCGGATTTCGCTGGCCCGACCTATGCCGTCGAGTTCGCCGCGCGGCCGGTCCGAGACCTGCTCGAGGCCGCCGAGAGCCGCGAGCGGCTCTTTCCGCTGCTGAAAGACGCCCGGAAGCCAGAGAGCTACGCCCACGTCGTGGAGTCGGACGTGGACGTGATCGTCCAAGACGTGGCGACCCGCGGGCAGGCCCGCGTAGCGCTCGAGAACCGGCAGTTCCTGGCCGACGACGGGCGGCTATTACTGGCTGTGAAGGCGCGGAGTGAGGACGTGACTCGAGAACCGACTGCCGTGTTCGAGGACGTTCGAGAGGAACTGGAGGAGGGGTACGAGATTGTGGAGACGCGACGGCTCGAGAGCTATCATGCGGACCATCTCGGGATCATCGCGCGGCCGCTTTGATCGAGATTCACCACAATTCGGTCTGGGTGCACTGGGCCGATCGGATGTAGTAATTGCAATAATTATCGGCGCGATCGCACGCAATCTGTGGTGCCCCTAAGGGGGCAAGGCAATTGCGCGGCGCGCGCTCTGCGCGCCGCGCTAGCGAAAAGTCAGGTCGGCCGATTCAAGACGGTACAACGGTGCTGCTCCACCAGTAGGAGAGGATGGGTCCTCGATAATGAGTGTTGTCGAATCCACTTAGGAGGGAGTGGTTAGGCTATGGCCGAGCGGTAAGTACCGCATGCGAATGGAACGGAATGTGGGTCTTTGCGAACACCAACCATTTGTAGATTCTCCCTCATGCTAGACGCTATGGCTGGGTCAACACCGGATGTAACTCGGGAGGATGTCTGGGAACTTTTTACACAGGTGGACCACCCATGCACGCCAGTTACTGCCGACGAAGTTGCTACTACGCTGGACTGTCCTCGTCCTACCGCACGGAACGTTTTAACGAAACTTGCAGAGCGCGATAAATTGCGGTCGAAACAGATCGACAGTGCGACACGGGTCTGATGGCGTACAGATGGGAGCACGGCAGTCGGTCGACAGCCCGATCGAGAAGAGTTCACCGCCTTCGTCGATGCGGTCGAAGACTACGCCATCTTCATGCTTGATTCCGACGGCACCGTCATTAGCTGGAACGAGGGGGCCGAACGAATCAAGGGTTACGAAGAATCAGAAATCGTCGGCGAACACTTCTGGCACGGGAATCGGGCTTGCCTTCTGTCGTAGGATCGTTGAGCGTCATGGCGGGGAGATCGGGGTTGAGTCCAGCCCCGGTGAGGGAACAACGTTCTCATTTACAGTCCCACTCGCGGAAGAGACCGGAAATAACCGTAATAAATGAAGCTAAAGCCCGACGACCCATTCGAACATAACGGTCGCGGATGCTTGTGTCGCATGAATCGAACATCTCGTATCACGCAGGCACTTTTATAACTGAAGAGGCTTGCTCTTCTCTCGAATACCAATGACTCTCGATGTCAAGTTCGAGCTGTTCTCAGAGGAAATCCCGCTAACAACGGTTGCCGCTACTGCTTCAGACTCAGTTCTTCGAGTTGAGGATATTCTGGCCTCCGAGCACAGCCGGCTGGTAGTCATTTTCTGGGCAGAAAGCGAGACATTCGATACACTGGAAACGGCGCTTGACGAAGCGATGGTGGCGACGTACAGTATTCTCGGAACGAGAGGGAATCGACGTCTCTATCGCGTGGAGTTATCTGACCAATCGCCAACCAGCTACACTGAGTTCGTTCAATTGGAGATCGTCCCAATCAATACGACGATCACGCCGACGGGGTTCCGATCCCATGCCCGATTTGCCGACCGTGAGACACTCGCCGAATTCCACGGCGCATGTGAAAAGTACGATATTGAGTTGCAGTTGGACCAGATATTCGAAGCCCCACCCGAGGCCGACGACAGATATGGACTCACGCAAAAGCAGCGCGAAACGTTGCTTGCTGCCCATGAAGCAGGCTATTTCGAAATTCCTCGAACTGGCTCCTTAGAGGAGATCGGAGCTGAACTCGGCGTATCCGCACCATCAGTTTCTGAACGCCTTCGCCGGGCGCAGGACAGACTCATTCGGCATACTATCGTCATTGACGAACGGTACTTATAAACACCACAATGAGTTAGGCCAAACACACGTTCACCGTCGGTCCTCACTCATAACTGTGAAGGAGATCATGGACGCATCGGTGCCGATCGATATTGAAGTAGAGAAGTTCAAAGCCTATCATTATGCCGTCGAGGAACATGAAGAGTTCCATAACACCGCCCTCGACGCAGACCGTGAAAGCATCGTTAGACGTGACGATAAGGATACCCAAAACGGAGAGCTCAATCTATGACCCTCGCAACTGTAGATCGGTACGACCCAGAGCAGGTTTCGTCCATCGGCGACCGAGCGGTAGTGGTCGGTGGGAGTATGGCCGGCCTTTGTGCGGCCCGAGTGCTCGCCGATGGATTCGAAGAAGTGGTGGTCATCGAGCGTGATTCGCTGTCCGACGAACCGATTACACGCGACGGAGCGCCCCAAACGAGTCATCCACACCTCATGCAAGAGGCAGGGCGAGCCACTTTAGAGGACTTCTTTCCCGGCTTCGGCGAAAAACTACTCTCGGAAGGCGGCCTGTTGATCGATGGCAGCACCGAAATGAAGTCGTATGAGAAGGGAGGGTTCGCCGCCACTCCGGAGAGCCGACTCCCGATGTACGGTTCGAGCCGGGCCCTCCTCGAATGGGTGGTGCGCTGGCACATAACTCGAATTGAGAACGTTTCCTTGCGAGATGGATGCCAGTTCGTCAATTATCTCCTCGATGATAGCGAAACGACAGTAACTGGCGTGACGTTCCGTGATGAGCACGACGCGGAGACGACGCTCACCGCTGATCTCGTTGTCGATGCCACCGGCCGGACGAGCCGTACGCCACAGTGGCTGAATGATCACGGCTACGAAGCGCCGCCCGTCGACGAGGTAGAGGTTGACCTGACTTACAGTTCAATTCAGATCGAGCGACCACCGGATGACCGTCGGGGGTTCGCTGCCTTTCCCCGCGCACCTCGCACGAGGGGAAGTGCAATCAATCCCATTGAGGGGAACCGCTGGGACGTGATTATGATCGGCGTCCACGGTGACGTCGCCCCGACAGACGAAGAGGAGTTCGTCGAGTTCGCTGAGAGCCTTCCTATGGACGAATTGGGTGAGTTAGTGAAATCCCAATCGTGGGTCTCCGATGAAATTCACCATTATCCGTACCCGACGAGTCGCTGGCGACACTACGAGCAACTCGACGAATTCCCGAGTGGCTTAGTCGTTACCGGTGATGCACTCGCTAGCTTCAATCCGGTCTACGGACAAGGGATGTCGGTTGCAGCACTCGATGCTCTGGTTCTCCATCATTGCCTCGCCGATGGCGGAGGTAAGAACCTCGGCCCCCGATTCTTCGAGCGGACGGCCGAGGTCATCAACACCGTCTGGAGATTGGGGGTCGGGTCCGATTTTGCTTATCCGCAGACGACCGGCCCAAAGCCCCCCGGCACCGATCTGTTCGGCTGGTACATGGGGCGTCTCACCCGCCAGGCTCACTCCGACAAAGTATTGAGTGAGGCCTTCAACCGTGTGCTCCGGTTAGAGCAGCCGCCCACAGCGCTGTTGCGGCCCAACATCATATGGCGAGTATTCTTCCCGTCGCCTCAGTCGTCATTGATCAGCACCTGAGTCCAGCACGTCAACAAGAATCTTCAACATTCACTAAGTGGGATCTGGGTTTCTGACCACTCTCGCCGGGAACTTCACACCTATTCTTCGCAACTGAGAACATTCCTATGAACACCCCTCTAAATTGGGTTCGAGTGGATCTCATGGTGAGTCTCTGATGACACGACACAATAGCCAGTCCGACAGGAATCGATTCGCAACCATCGCAGTCGGCGCAGCTGAAACCGAAACGCATCCTCACAGAAATGGAACGAACGACGTCGTCCCGCCGATCCACCTTTCGACTACGTTCGAGTGGGCCAGCGGGGAGGATGCCAATGAACACGACTATTCGCGCGAGAGCAATCCGACACGGGCAGCCCTCGAAGCGCAGTTAGCCCGCCTCGAAGGCGGTGAGCATGGATTGGCGTTCGCCTCCGGGATGGCCGCCACATCGACGACGATGCTATCGCTGGTCCCCCCGGGAGGCCACGTCGTCTCCTCGGACACCACCTATAGCGGAACCGAAAAACTGCTCACCGAACACATGGCCGGACATCTTGGCGTTGACATTGACTTTGTTGACGCCCGTGACCCCGACAACGTCGCCGATGCAGTCAACGCGGACACTGACTTGATCTGGGCAGAAACACCGTCAAACCCCTTGATTAGGTTGTGTGATATCCAAACGATAGCCGACATCGCCGATGACCATGATGCTCTGTTCGGCGTGGACAGTACCTTTGCGAGTCCGTACTACCAATCCCCACTCGAACTGGGTGCTGATGTGGTCGTTCACAGCACCACCAAGTATCTCAACGGACACTCCGACTCGATCGGCGGTGCCGTTATCACCGACGACAGTGGGGTTTTCGAGCAATTAGCGTTCGCGCAGCGGGTTGGGCTTGGGAATATGCTTTCGCCGTTCGACTGCTATCTCGTTGCCCGAGGCATCAAGACGCTGCCCGCGCGGATGGAACATCACGAGAAGAACGCGATGGCGGTTGCCCGGTTCCTCGAGAGCCACGATCGGGTCGCTCGTGTCCACTATCCGGGTCTTGAGAGCCACCCGCAACACGAGCTTGCGAGTGAGCAGATGTCGGGGTACAGCGGGATGCTGTCCTTCGAGTTTGACGGCACACTCATTGAACTTGAGGCGTTCATCGAGGGGCTTGAGGTATTCACGCCGGGAGCTAGTCTCGGTGGGATCGAGAGCCTTGTTGAGGTCCCGTCACTAATGATCCCCGACGAGTTCAGTCGTAGTGAGGAGTCAGCGGAGATTCCCGAGACGTTGGTCCGGGTATCCGTTGGCCTCGAAGACGCCGATGACCTCTGCGAGGACCTCCGGAAGGCGCTACCGTAGACGCACGTTCCCCTTTCCTCTCGACCGTCTCGATCCGCAAGCGGGTCGATTGTCCACCAGATCTAGCAGCCGCAAGCGGGAGTACTAACTATTTCTAAACGTGCGAGTGCAGATTATTCGAGCGGTTCGATGACATCTCCGGGGCGAATCATCCCATCTTCGAGAATGTCCGCTCGGAGCCCACCTCGGTGAGTGAGTGCCTGCAATACGCCGTCCTGAGTGATGCGCTGAAGATGATTACACGGTTCACACAGCCGATCCCCTCGACAGATGGCGTCACCGACGCGGAATCGTTGCCCAACGAGATGATTGAGTGCGACATCACGGGTTTCGATGTTTCGTCGGTGTTCTCCCGGTGCGAGTTCGATTCCCGCTTCACGTTCGATTGCTGTGACAGCCTCTTGCTCAATCAACGTGAGATCGTACCCATCGTGGCGTTCCTCATCTGGCACCCACTCGACGAAGGTTCCCGTCTCTATCTCGCTAAAGTAGCGATCACCTCGGAGTCCCTTTCCAGCAACTGCTTCAACACCGGTCTGTTCTTCCATCTCCGCTTCGGCTTCAGGTGCGATAAAAATCCGTTCGACAGTGCCGCTCCCGGTCATGTGTGCCATGCGCGTTTAGCACAGTATAAACACTCGGTTGTGAGGATTGCTGACAAGGTAACTCAGCGGTATGTCCGCACGTGTAGTTATCAGGGCGTTCGGCTAATCACTCTGTGAATAGAAGGTGGTGAAGTGCCACTCTGGCTCAACTGCCTGGGGTCGTACACCGACAGAATCTGATCCTCGAATATGCACACGAGATGTGAACTCCCGTGTGCATATCTCGGCTATCCACTATTTGAAACGGATCTCTTCTCGAGCGAGCAGACACGGGTCTCCAGTGTAGGGTCAAAATCACCCACTCAATGAGTCGAGACAATTAGAATCTCGGGGCCGTGTGTACGAGACCACCGACGCCGGCTGGGCTCTCCTACGGGCGCGCATCGAATACCTCGCCGATGCCTGCGGACTCATCATTGTCGACCGCACCGACGGCACACCGACTCGAGAAATCAACGACGGATGACGAGGGGCCGAAGTACGGAGCCCCCGCGGTGTCCCGACTGCGGAACGGTGATCCCCGAATGCGATCCGCTGATCGGCTGGTGGCTCTGTGACGACTGCGCGCTCGCGGTCGCCGACGATGGCGAGCGGATCACCTGAGACGATCACTCGAGACGCACGAACTGGTAGAAAAAGCGGACAGCGGTCGCTACGGCTCCGACTCGTTGTCCTCCATATCGTCATCCATCGTCTCGTTCGCGGCCGTCTCGTTCATCTCGTCCTCGAGCGTGATCAGCGCGTCGTCGATCACTGGCTCGCCGTCAGTGATATACGGGTCGTCGGCCTCGGGGAAGTCGTACGTCTGATTGTCGTTGGTGTCCTGATGGGCCATCGCGATCAGGACTTGGCTCTCCTCGAGGGACTTGTTGAGTTCGACGGTCACGTTTTCGTGGTCGCCGGACTCTAAGTGGGTGGAGTTACCCAGAACTTCACCGGCCTCGTACTCCTCGGACATGTTGGTGACGGTCTCGTTCTCGTCCGCCGTCGCGTTGTCTCCGTTCTCGTCGTCGGTGGCGTTATCCGTCATGTTGTCCCCGTCGACGGGTACGGCCGCGTGGATGACGGCGAAGCCGCCCTCGGGTAGCGTCGTGTTATTGACTACGACCGCCGTCCCGTTCGACGTCTGGTTCTCGAACGTCACTGTCGCCGTTTCGTTCTCCGTCTCGTTGTCTTGGGCCGTTCCGGCGTCGGTCGCGGCGAACGCGATGCTCGCCCCCGAGAGGAGGACGAGCGCCGCGATGACTGCGACGCCGACGGTTCTTGTACGTGGCATCATACCCATCGATGGTCCCGTCACAGTTCGACAAAAATCGGGAGTTTCGTTCGAGCGTTTCGAGACTAGAAACATCCGAATTCGCCGTAACGGACGCACGGGGTAAGAGAGCTATTCCGACCACCATCAGTAGCGTAATATCGTTCTTCTGAGGGAGCGTCTCGAGGGAGTCACCGAGCCCAGTAGCGTTCGAGACGGTACCGGCGTGTGAGGTGTCCACCAGTGGAACTCTCGAGAGCGTCGATCGACCCCGTGACAGCCGAGAGAGCGCGGCGTCAGGACGTCCCGGAGTCGGGACTCGTACGACGGGGACGGCGGTCGAGCACACTGTCCCGTCCGGAAACGAGGAATCGCGGCGGCTCCGTAGCTCAAGTGCGTCTTTCACCCACTAGAAGAACTTTACAAAATCCCGCTGTAGGGAAGAAGGGATGAGAATCGATCGACGACGGTTCCTCGCCGGCACCGCTCTCACAACGATCGCATCGGCCGGCTGTCTCCAGGCCGATGACGAGAGCGAGAGCGGAAATGGGAACGGGAACGGCAACGGCGATTCGGAACCGACGACCGCGATTCCCGAAGACCCTCGCGTGGACGAGCCGCCGTACGAGATCAAGGAGCAACCCAACGACCGCGACGAGTGGAACCAACTGTCTCTCTGTGAGAACATGTCGGCGGACTCCGACCTCGAGTTCCAGATGGTGTCGGCTCCGCGGGCCGATCTCTTGCTATCGAACGTCGACGCCGAGACCGACGCGTACGCCGTTCGCGCCCTCACGAGCGCGGCGGAGGTCCGCGAGGTCTTCGAACTCGGTGGCGACGACGGCGGCGACGGCAGCGGCGAGGAACCCGAAGAACCTATCGACGCGATCGACTTCGCGGAGAATGTCCTGCTCGTCGTCGAGTCCGGCTACGGCTCGGGATCGGTCACCCACCACTGGAAGCGCGCGGAGGCGACCGACCGCGGCGTCCGTCTCCACGGGTGTCACACGACGCCGTACGAACGGACGGACGATCTCACCGCGCGACACTCGGTCGTCCGTGTCGAACGCCCGGAGAACTTCGAACTCGCGCGCGTGAGTCTCACCGTCGACGCGGAGCGACGCGTCCACTTCAACTCCACGGAGGACGTGGTCGCCGTCGATCCGACGTAACAGCACCTTCGGATCGGTCGCGGAGAGCAAGTCGTGGCGAACCGGACGCTGCGTCGCCGCTCGATAGATCGCGTCGTTCGGAGGGGCTCGAGCGGTGGCTCCCCACAGTCGGCGTCGAAACACGGTTCGGGGCACCGCTCGCGTCCATCGCCGAGTCGAACACACCGACAGTATTCCGTCGAGCCGCAATGGCGAACGGTAATTGGTCCAATAACAAATATAAACTACTCCGTAGTAGATTGTCGCGGTATGTCAGAACATCCCACGATAGGCGACACCCTCGAGGGGACGGTCGATCGCCATCCCGAGCGCGACGCGATAATCTATCCGCGCAAGGACCAGCGGTGGACCTACGCCGAGTTCGACGAGCGGGTGAATCGGCTGGCCAACGCCCTGCTCGAGGCCGGCATCGAGACGGGAGACAGGGTCGCGACGGTGCTGTACAACGGGTCGGAGATGGCGCTCACCGTCTACGCGTGCGCGAAGATCGGTGCCGTCTTCACCCCGCTGAACTTCCGGTTGCCGTCGGGCGAGATCGAGTACATCGTCAACGACGCCGAGGCCAAGATGGTGCTCTTCGAGTCCGACACGCGGGAGGCGGTCGAGGGGGCCCGCCCGAGCCTCGAGACAGTCTCGGAGTACGTCTATATCGACGACGACCGCGAGGAGGGACCCGAGTACGCGACGGGATTCTACGAGCTGCTCGAGTCGGGCTCGGCCGACCGACCGGACGTTCGCGTCGACGAGGACGACGTGTACGCCTTCATATACACGTCGGGGACGACGGGCCGGCCGAAGGGGGTCGTCCACGAGCACCGGAACATGGTGGAACACAACCTCCTGTGTATCGCGGAGATGAACCTCACCCGCGACGACGTCGGGCTGTCGATGATGCCGCTGTATCACTGCGCCGAACTCCACTGTAACCTGTTCGCGCGAGTCCATCGCGGCGCGGCGAACGTCATCCATCACGAGTTCGAACCCGAGGCGGTGCTTGAGGCGGTCGAGGACCACGGCGTGACGGTCCTCTTCGCGGCTCCGACGGCCTGGAACGCGCTCTCGATGACCGCCGCCGAGTCGGCCGCCGACGTCTCCTCGCTCCGGCTCGGACTCTACGGCGCGGCCCCGATGCCCGAACAGGTACTCGAGAACTGCATGGAACACCTCTGCGAGGACTACGTCCAGGCGTACGGGATGACCGAACTCGGGCCCGCCGCCGTCTTCCAGTCGGCGGCCGACCAGCTCCCGAAACAGGGATCGGCCGGACTGCCCGGACTCAATCACCGCCTTCGCATCGTCGAACCCGACGCGGAGCCGGACCGGGAGGTCGAGGACGGTGAGATCGGCGAAATCCTGCTCGCCAGCCCGTGTACGATGCGGGAGTACTGGAACCGTCCCGAGGCGACCGCGGAGTCGCTGCGCGAGGCCGACGGGACGACCTGGTACTACACGGGCGATCTGGGCTACCGCGACGACGACGGCTACCTCTACGTCGTCGACCGGAAGGACGACATGATCGTCTCCGGCGGCGAGAACGTCTACCCCGCCGAGGTCGAGGACGCGCTGTTCGCACACGACGCCGTCGAAGAGGCGGCCGTCGTCGGCGAACCCGACGACGAGTGGGGCGAACAGGTCGTCGCCTACGTCGTCGCCGGCGAGGACGTCGACGCGACCGACCTCGACTCGTTCGTCCTCGAGAGCGACCGGCTCGCCGACTTCAAGCGGCCCCGAACCTACTACTTCGTCGACGAACTCCCCAAGAACCCCAGCGGCAAGATCCAGAAGTTCAAGCTCCGCGAGGACGAGGCGGGCCTCGAGCCCGAGTCCGAAACGGTCGCGTCCTGAACGCCACCGACGTGGGGTCCGATGACCGCCGCGGACCACCCCGAGATCGTCGCGCGACTGAAGTAATCCGTCGGTGTCGTTATCCACGACCGCTCGACAACTGGGTCTCCGATCTCCTCGCGGGACGCTCCCGGTCCGGCGGGCGATCAATCGGCCGGACTCGGGGAACCGCCGGCTCCCAGATACCGACGACCGCTCGGCGTGAGTCGATACACTCCACAGCTCTCGGTCGTAACGTATCCCCGTCGGAACAGGCGCGTACAACACTGTTCGATCCGGTAGGGGTGAGCATCGGTTCGTTCGGCGATGGTCCCCGTGTGGAGGGGACCGTCCCGTTTCAGAAGTTCGATGATTTGTGCGTCCATTTCGCGGCTATCTTGGATTGTCGGCTCCGTCGGAAAATACCCATCGATCCGCGGTACAGCGTTTACAGCCGTTCGTATCTCGCCCTCCGACCGCCGAATTCTCGATTATCTTTCGTGGGTGGTACAACCGGATTGTGATTATAATATGGCATACATAGGAACGATCGAGTCGGCCTCGGTCGAACAGAGTATCGCGATGACTGTCGCGGCAGGGGCGAAATCGGGATCGGCGGCGTCGCGCGACGGGAATCGCGACACCGATCGGTCGGCCGACTCTCGAGCGGTCGCTCAGAGGAGCACCGGAGACCGACACGACTGTAGAGACGGATGGCGTGACGACACCGGCGTATTTCGCGAACTCGAACCGATCGAATCCGGGAGTCGAAAGGGTGCCGACGAAGACGAAGCCGTGCCGGGTGAAAGAGCCGCGGACCGCTCGAGACTCGGGCGCTAATCGTGTCCCCCGCCGCGTGAGGGGTATCCGATGTCGCGATTCCGAAACCGATCGCCGCGGCCGAACGCTCCCGTTCGACGTCAGAGATACCGAACGCGAGTACGGACCCAGCGGGAAATAGACTGTGTCGAGCGCTCGTCAGTACGAACGGGTTTCGAGACGCAGTGTCCGGTAGACGCCCGCATAACCGGCCGGATCGTCCGCGAACGGCAATCGATCCGGGGTTCGGACGAGCGGTTCCGACTCCAAACCGTATTTACTATCGGCGACGAAAGCACGTCACGATGGAACGCGGGTCGCGAGAATCGTTTACGCGCATGGGTACGCTGGGGATCGAGGAGGAGTGTTTCGTCGTCGACGACGACGGTCGCCCCACCAGCGGGACCGACGAACTCGTCTACGAACACGACCCCCCCGAGATCCTCGAGGGCCGCCTGGACCACGAACTGTTCAAGTTCGTCATCGAGACCCAGACGCCGCTGATCGAGACTCCCGACGACGCCCGCGACTCGCTGCTCGAGATCCGGAAGGCGCTGGTCGAGCACGCCGAGGCTCACGGCTACCACATCGCCGCCGCCGGCCTCCACCCGCTCGCGAAGTGGCGCGAACTCGAGCACGCGGAGAAACCCCGGTACCGCTCGCAACTCGACCGCATTCAGTACCCCCAGCACCGGAACACGACCGCGGGGGTCCACGTTCACGTCGGCGTCGACGACGCCGACAAGGCGGTCTGGATCGCCAACGAACTGCGGTGGTACGTACCGATCATGCTCGCGCTGTCGGCGAACTCGCCGTACTGGAACGGGTTCGACACGGGCCTCCAGTCCGCCCGCGCGAAGATCTTCGAGGCGCTGCCGAACACAGGCATGCCGACCTACTTCGAGGACTTCGAGGCGTTCGACCGGTTCGAGCGGCGGATGCTCGAGACCGAGTCGATCAACGACCGCGGCGAACTCTGGTACGACGTCCGCCCGCACACGGCCCACGGTACCGTCGAACTCCGCACCCCGGACGGCCAGGCGGACCCCGAGATCGTGCTCGCGTTCGTCGAGTACGCTCACGCGCTCGTCGAGGCCCTCGCGGAGGCGTACGAGGACGGTACGAACGGCCACCGCCACCGCCGGGAACTGCTCGACGAGAACAAGTGGCGGGCCATCCGCTACGGTCAGAACGCCTCGTTCATTGACCGCGACCTCGAGGGAACCGTCGACCTCGGCGAACTCGTCGACCGGGAGTGCGAGCGGTTGGGCATCGACGGCATCAGAGACGTCTACGAGCGGGAGAGCGGCGCGGATCGACAGCGCCGCCTGCTCGAGGACGAGGGGCCCGACGCGCTGTGCGAATCGCTGCGCTTGGAACACGAACGCTGATTCTCACCGACCGTCCTCGATCGACCGAGTCGATCGCTCCGATACCGTCACCACCCCACAAAGGTTTAACTCCGCTCGAGGCCTCATCCTGTACGAGTAGACACATGAGTTCCGATGACACTGACGAGGGCCCGGTCGACGGTACGGACGATCGAGACGAATCGCTCGAGGGACCGGACGAGTTCGTCGACCACGACGGGGACACCGTGGGTCGCAGCCCGACCGTCGAGGAGCTCGACCAGCGGATCGTCGACCTGCTCTCATGGATCCTGGACACGGAGACCCGCGCGAAGATCTACGTGTACCTGTTGGCGAACCCCGGCAGCACCTCCGAGGAGGTCGCGAAGGGGACCGGCCTCTATCCCAGCACCGTCCGCGAGGCGCTCGCGGAACTCCACGAGGAGGAGCGCGTCACCCGAGAGAAACGGGCGAACGAGGGTGCCGGAAACAACCCCTACGAGTACACGGCGATCCAGCCCAGTGACCTCGTCGGCGGCGTCGTCGATCAGGTCCAGCGGGAACTGAACACCATCTTCACGCTCGATCGGGTCCTCGACCGCGAGGCCGAACGCGAGCCCAGCACCGAGTTCGACGACGACGTCGAACCGGTCAAGATCACCGTCGACGACACGGCACCGACGAGGGGCGACGAATCCAAACCGGACGAGGAGCCCGACACCGACGACGACGCCGACGTCATCGAGTTCGAGGACGACATGCAGATCGATACGGTCGACGAGGAGGAAGCGGACGGCGACGGCGACGATTCCGACGCGCGACCGGACGACGAGTAGGCCGCGTCAGTCGTCCGTTTTCGTCACTCGTCGAGTTCGAGGATACCGTGTCGCTCGAGCTCGAGATCGTACTCGACCGCGTCGACGGTCGTCGTCGGCCAGCGCCCCGTGGTCGTCAGCACCTCGCTGTCGTCGTCAGTGACGAGCACCGTATCTTCGCTTTTCGCGCCCTGTACCGTCGGGTTCCACGCGTAGGCCATCGGCGCTTCGACCGGCGCGTCGTGGCCCGGCGTGGCGATCCACTCTCGCCCGGCGAACCCGGCCGCACCGCCCTGATGGTGGTTCTCCCACTCGCCCTCGTAGCCGACCGCGCCGTAGGCGTCCTGGACGGCGGCGAAGACGTCGCCGGCGGTTCCGGCGCTGTCGCCCCCGTCGTCGCCGTTCGCGGCCGCGGCTCGCGTCGCCGCGAGCGCCGTCGTTTCGACGCGAGCCGCAGCCTCGTGGCGCTCCGTCAGCCACGACGGGGGATCGAACGCGACGGTCCGGGTACAGCTCGCGTGGAGGCCGGCCCGCTCGGCGGTGACGGAGACGAGCGCGTAGTCGCCGAGTTCGGCCTCGGTCGGGGTGTAGTGGCGATATTGCTGGACCCGCTCCGAGCCGCCGACGAGCACGACGGGGGCCTCGATCTCTCGAGCGGAGAGGGCGATCCGCAGCGCCGACGCGACCTCGTGTTCCGTATCGCCGGACTGTAGTTCCCGACAGACGGACTCGACGGCGGCCGCCGTCTGTTCGCCGAGCTCGCGGTACCGCTCGCGATCGCACTCGGTCAGCGGCTGGCGCAACGGCGTCGGATCGACGCGCTCGAGGCCGGGGACGTCAATATCGGCGGCGGCTCGCTCGTCGCTCCCGACGGAGTCGGCGACAGCCTCGGCCAGCGACGACGCGTACCAGGGGAACTGCTCCACCGAGACCTCGCTCGCCTCGAGGTCGGGAAGTTCCTCCGTGACGATGCGGTCGGCTTCGATAGAGTTCGTCACGAGGGTCACGTCGTCGCCGTCGTACCCCACCGCAGCGACGCCGGTCTCGCTCTCGCGGTCGATGACGCTATTCCCGCCGGTGAGCCACGCAAACGAGTTCGGCCGGGCGAACCAGACCGAATCGAGATCGTGAGACTCGAGGGTGGCCTCGAGTCGCTCGCGTTTGTCCATGTCAGGTGCTGGCGAGGGCGGGTCTTGAAAGCGGCGAACGCCGAGTCGTCGATCGTCGTGACTATCGAGGGGAACGTCCGTGATCGACCGTCTGCCGGGATCGGTTCGGCGGCCGTACGTCTCTCTTACTCGCGGTCGTTTCGAACTCGCGTGGCACCGATGGGTTCGACTCACCGCTCATCGCGCAGTCGGTACCGTCCTCCGAATCGTGACGAACTGGCCCTTCAGCCGGTCTACAGGGGTCCTATCGCTTCGCTACAAGTGTCACCCATCCGACTGACCAGAGTACGGACAACTTTCAGACGGTCACGTCGCCACGACCTCCGCAAGATAGAGGGGATCTCAGCGGACCCGAGACGGCCTATTTCTCCCATTCACTCCACATAAATACTCTGCCTAACGGGAAAATAAATCTGAATACGAAAGTGTACGTTGGACACCGAAACGATTCCCCGATGTTTAGCGCTGATTCGCGGAAGTCGGAGACGGGTACTACCCACAATATGACTGACGACAATTCAGATCGATTCGACCTCGGTCGGCGACCCGTCCTCGGTGGGCTCGCCGGAGCATTGGCAACGGGTGCCGTCGGAACCGCGGCGGCGGGCGGCGATCAACACGACGGAACCGACGACGATGCAGTCCGAGACGAGCCGGCGGATGCACCGCCTGAAGCGGTCCCTAACGAATTCGAAAACGACATTGAGATCCTCAATTACGCGCTCACGCTGGAGTACCTGGAAGCGGTGTTCTACACGCGCGGCATTCGCAACATCGACGAGGCGGCCCTCGAACAGCAGTTCGAGGGGTGGGGGCCGATTCAGGATCAGGTCATGAACCGGCTCCGCGTCGTTCGAGACCACGAAATAACGCACGTGGAAACCCTCCGACAGACGATAGAGTCGCTGGGCGGGGACCCGGTCCAGAGTCCGGAGTTCGACTTCGGAACGGCCGTGCAAGACCCGGCGGAGTTCATCGCCACTGCCGCCACGCTCGAGGACGTCGGCGTCTCGGCGTACGCCGGGGCGGCACCGTATATCGAAACGGTCGAACTCGTCCCACCGGCGCTCAGCATCCACAGCGT
Organism: Natrinema amylolyticum; assembly: GCF_020515625.1. Classification (NCBI taxonomy): domain Archaea; kingdom Methanobacteriati; phylum Methanobacteriota; class Halobacteria; order Halobacteriales; family Natrialbaceae; genus Natrinema; species Natrinema amylolyticum. The sequence continues at coordinate 159,292 of NZ_JAIWPJ010000001.1, read as the reverse complement.
CGAGGCACGACACGCCTCGTTCCTGCGGGAACTGAACGGCGAAATCGGCTTCCCGATGGCCTTCGACCAGCCGCGATCCCGCTCGGAGGTCCTGGAACTGGCGAGCGGCTTCATCGTCGAATAGAGACACGCACCCGCCTCGTGTGGTATTTTTTCTCTGGGCCACCCGTCACTCGAGCACTGCCTGCGATACGACCGTCCGCGAGGGCGACGAGGTCGCGATTCCCGTCACACTGCATAACTCGGTCAACATAAGTACGGGCCGTCCCAACCTCCGACAGAACGCCCGTGTCGTACGATAATCACACGCCCGACTCGAGGTTTCGGTCGCTGATCGATCGGTTCGGTTTTCCCCACCTACTGAGTGCGACGCTCATCCTGGTCGCGGCGACGATCTTGCTCGGTATCGCGGCGAAGGCGACGGGCTCCGGGCTGGCCTGTGAGGCCAACTGGCCGCAGTGCGACGCCGGGCCGTACAACTTGTTGCCGGGGAGTCTGCCGAGTTTCTACGAGTGGTTCCACCGCTTCGTGGCGATGTTCGCCGGCTTCGCTATCATCGGCTCCGCGCTCGCGGCCTGGCGACTGCCCGACGTCGACCGCCGCATCGCCGGACTGGTCGTCCTCGGGATGGTGCTGACACCGATTCAGGTCGCGCTCGGCCGCGAAACCGTCCAGCAGTACACGATGAACATCCTCTCGCTGCACTTCTGGACGGCCGTCCTCATCTTCACGCTGTTCCTCGTCGCCACCGTTCTGGTCTGGGCACCGCGACTGACGGGAACGCACGTCACTGGCGCGCTCGCGCTCGGAATCGTCGCGCTGCCCGCACACGTCGTCCTCAGTCCGGTCGTCGGCTCCGAAATCTCCACGTACTCGCCGACGATGCAGATGGCACAGTACGGCGTAACGCTGACGCTGTTGGGTGCGGCCATCGTCGCGACGATGGTCGGTCGCCGTCGCTTTACCGGTCGTGCCCTCGCGCCGTTGCTCGCGGCACCGCCGCTCGTAATCGGTGTCCTCTTTTTCGGCCGTCAGGCGGTCAACCCGGCGCTCGAGGTCCCCTATCTCGTGGCCGCCGCCGCGCTCTTCGTGACGTTCGTCGCCGGACTCGCGCTCACTCGCGGCGAAAGTGCCTCGAGCGGGACGGCCGACGCGCTCTCGCGGTAGCGCCGGGCCGCCGAGATTCGATTCGGCCGAACTCGCAGGTGAGACTCAGCCGAGCGTGACGACGAGCGCGGTCCCGGTGAGGACAGCGACGAGACCGAGACCGAACAGCCCGTAGTTGGCGATCGGGTTCGCCGCCGTCGTCAGGTCGGCGGAGTAGCGCCGGCGCGAGAGCGGCCAGAACGGCCGGATTCCCATCGGCGTCAGTGCGTCGACGAGGAGGTGGGAGCCGATCGAGACGACGCCGACGAGAAACGCGAGGGAGACGAAGCCCGCGTCGGCGAACGCGGAGGGGGCATCGACGAGGACGGCGGCCAGGGCGGCGAGTCCGGCACCGACGAGCAGCGCGAACGGGGCCGTGTGGGTCGGACCGCGGTGGTCGATCAGCGGCAGTCGGTGATCGCAGTCGGGAAGCGTCGACAGACCCACGCAGACGAGGCCGCTGACGATCGCGACCTCCGCGTGACCCACCAGTGAAACGGCGGTGCCGACCGGCGCGTACGCCAGGAGTGCACCACCGTAGTGCCCCACCTGATACATGTGTAACATGAACTGCGAGGTGAATTATAAACCCACCGCCATTCACTTCACTGCCCCGAACGACCGGCCGAGCGAAGCGAGGACGGGACGCTCCGGTCGGTCCGCCGCGACCGTCGGAGTTTTGATCACGGATCGCTTCCCTCCGTGCGTGCAAAACGTCACCGACAGGACGAGTAATCCGTTCGGGCTGCGACCGCCGTTCGACCGCTCCGACCCCGGCGACCGGGCGGCCGTCTTCGGCTACGGTGACGCCAACGCCGACTTCCACGTTGTCGGCGACTATCCCGGCGTCCACGGCGGCGAAACCACCGGCGTTCCGTTCACCGAAACCGAAGACGGACTCGGGATCCAAGCGGTCTTTCGTGAACTCGGCTTCGCGAGCGGACCGCAGGACGGGCCCGTCCTCGAGAACTGCTTCTGGAGCTACGTTCACATGTGCGCGCTCCCGGCGGGACGGTCACCGACCGACGAGGAGTACGCCGACCTCGAGCGCTTCTTCGACGCCGAACTCCGGGCGATCAACGCTCACATCCTGCTGCCGGTCGGCGCTCGCGCGACCGATCACGTCCTCCGGGAGTACACGACCCAACGCCGTCGGTTCGACCTCGACATGGCGTCGCTCCACGCCCGCGACATCCGCGGGCGGGGATTCATGGTAGTCCCGATTCAGGAACCGGTCGAGTGGGTCGACGGCGACCGCGACGCCATCGTCTCGAAGCTTGAGGCGGTGCTCGCGAGCGATTACCGGCAGACGAAAGGCGTCGCGACGACGGTGGGCTGATCGGCCGGCGCGCTACGACGCTTCTTTCGGCGCGAAGACGACCAGCGCCGTACTGTCGTCGACCGCGTAGGGAGAGACGTCCTGATCGCCGTCGAACTGAACGACGTCCCCCGGCTCGAGATCGTAGACCTCGTCGCCGAGCGTGAGTTCGATGGCACCGCTGTGGACGTATAGAACGACGTTCGACTCCGGATGGCGGTGTTCGGGAACGCGCTCGTCCGCCGCGAGTTGCAAGCGGACCGTTCGGGGGCTGTGTTCTTCGAACACCTCGGCGTGGGGCGCTTCCTCGAGACCGTCGATGGACGTGACGTCGGGCATACCGAAATGGAGACGGGTCGCGGACTTGTACCTGAGGACGAACCGGTTCGGGGAGCCAATGTCGGGCTGGCACGGGCATACTCGAGTTCATTACCCGGACACGGTCTCGAGAGAGTACCGCTACACCGACCGGGTATAGTGTCCTCGATGTGAACCATACCGATAGACGCCGTCGATTCTCGCATCGGAATCCGCCCCGTTTGAGCCTCGCTGTCAGTGGTCGCATGCGGGGTCGTTTAAGTAGTAACGGAGAACATGTTCTCGGGACTTCCCGATTCGTAAGAACCGGCTCGCCCCGTTATACGTCGGCTCTTCTTAGGACCAGTTGTCATGAGTGATCGAATCGGCGCTCCCGGACTGGGGCTATCGCGACGCGAATTCGTTGCTGCGACCGGCGGGGTAGCGGCACTGACCGGCCTGGCCGGTTGTACGAGTCAGGGAACCAAGCAGGACACGCAGCCGGCTGAGTCGTCCGAGGGGGCGTCGGACTCGTCGGAACCCGAACTCCCGTGGACGAGCGCTCCGGAGGTCGTCCAGGTCGACGAGCAGGGCGGCAGCGTGACGCTGCAGTCGGTGACGGCCCAGCACGCCGTCCATCCGATGGATTCGATGGGCGGTCCGGTGGAACTCCCGCAGGTCTGGGCGTTCAAGGCAGACGACGGACAACCGAGCGTTCCCGGGCCGATCCTCCGGACGACCGAGGGCAACGATATCGAGGTGACGCTCGACAACACGGGCAACGACCACCCCCACACGCTGCACTTCCACGGCGCACAGAAGACCTGGGAGAACGACGGCGTGCCCACGACGACGGGCATCACGGTCAACCCCGGCGAGAAACACACCTACACGATTCCGGCGAACGTCCCGGGGACCCACCTCTACCACTGTCACTACCAGACCCACCGACACATCGACATGGGGATGTACGGCATCTTCCGCGTCGATCCAAAGGGATACGAGCCCGCGGACAAGGAGTATTTCTTCACCCTAAAGGACTGGGACTCCCGCGTGAACCGGCAGATCGCGGGCGAAGACGTCGACTACAGTCCTCGCAACCGCAACCCCGACGTGTTCACGATCAACGGGAAGAGCCTCCCGCGGACGCTCCACCCCGAAGAGGGATCGCCGATCATCGTCGACCACGGCGACACCGTCCGCCTTCACATGGTCAACGCGGGCTACATGTCCCACCCGATGCACACGCACAACCACCGGTTCCGCCTCGTCGAGAAAGACGGCGGGCAGATCCCCGAGGCGGCCCAGTACGAACAGGACGTCACGAACATCGCGCCCGCGGAACGGCACACCGTCGAGTTCGAGGCCAATGCCGACCCCGGCATCTACCTCATGCACTGCCACAAGGTCAGTCACGCGATGAACGGGGAGTCCTATCCCGGCGGAATGGTCAACGGCATCGTCTACCGCGATGCGATGGACACCGACGTCTTCGCCGACCTCATGGAGTACGCCGGCTACGAGGACTGAGCTCGGACCGGAATCGAACGAAAACAAATCTCACGGCGGGATTCCGTCCGATCGGACGGCGACACGGCGATCCACTGGAACACGACGACCGGTATACGTATCCTGACTACTGCCGCCCGCAGTCGCGGTGATATCAGATCCGTCCTTCCGTCTCCGGCCGGCTATCTGCGCCGCCGGTCGCCGGTCGCACGTCGAGTCGTCGATTCCCGGCGGCAGTGACCTCGTACCGCCGGCAGCCGATCGATCGAACCGCTTCCTCATCGCGGAGCCGTTCGCAGGCGTGATCGACCGCGACCGGGTGTTCGTCGATCGCCGCGGCGAGATCGACGACGTAGGACGGACCCTCGTCGGCGAGCACCTCGAGAATCGACCGTTCGAGTTCCTCGCGGCTCATCTACGGTCCCGAACCTCTTCGTAGGCGTCCAAGAGCTCTCGATACCGGTTCCTGACCGTCACCGAACTGACGCCGGTCTCCTCGCCGACGGTCGCCTGCGTGACTCGTTCGTTCGTCAGCCGCGCCGCACCGTAGATCGCCGCCGCCGCCAGCCCGGCCGGACTCCGCCCGCTGTGGAGGTCGCGGGCCTTGGCCGCCTCGAGGATCTCCCGAGCCAGCCGCTCGGCGTCGTCGCTGACCGCGAGCGCCGACACGTACTGGGGGAGGTAGTGAATCGGATCGGCGGGTTCGATCCGTAATCCGAGCTCGCTCGAGAGATACCGATACGCGCGCTGGACTGGGAGCTTCTCGACGCGGCTCACCGATTCGAATGCGACGAGCGTTCGGGGGGTGCCGTGTCGCCGAGCGGCCGCGTACAGACAGGCGGTCGCCATCGCCTCGATCGATCGTCCGGGAAGTAGCTCCTCCTCGACGGCGCGACGGTACAGGACGCCGGCGGTTTCGCGACACGGCTCCGGCAGGCCGAGCGCCGACGCCATGCGTTCGATCTCGCCGAAGGCCTGCTTCAGGTTCCGTTCCTGTGCGTTCTTCGAGGTGAACCGCTCGTTCCAGGTCCGCAACCGCTGGAGCCGTTCGCGCTTACGTTCCGAAACCCGGTTGCCGTACGCGTCCTCGTCTCGCCAGCCGATCGTCGTACTCAGACCCTTATCGTGTCTGATCGACGACATCGGCGGACCGACCCGTCGTCGGTCCTCTCCGTCGTCGTCGAGGTGCCGCCACTCGGGGCCGTAATCGATCGCGTCCGCGTCGAGGACGAGCCCGCACTCCGTACACGCTCGTTCGCCGTGTTCCTCGTCGCGGCGGATCGAGCCTGTACATTCCGGACACTCCGACCCCCGCCGCTCGGGGGTGATCTCGCGCTCTCCGTTCCGGGTCGATCCCTCGGCAGCCGTATCGACGGTCGTCTGACTCATTGGTCTCTCTCCGCCGGAGTCATGCTCCGGCCGTGTGATGCCTTCGCTTGGATAGGAGTGGAGCGAAGGTATCAACGGCCGGCGGATTCCCACGGCGTGGGAACGGCCGTCGGCGTTCTTTTCTCTCGGAGTCACCTCGATCGACCGCGAGAGCGACAACGTTTATTCGCACCGAGCCGACAGCACAGACCGATGGCTCACGACGGTGATCGGAACGGAGGCGACGGATCCGACGGCGACCCCGTCCTCGAGGCCGACGACGACCGCGTCGCGCTCGGCCTGGCGCTGCTCGCTCGCCTCGAGCACGAATCGCTCTCGCTCGCCGACGCCGTCGACCGGATCGAGACGGTCACGTCCGATCCGACGGTGACGCGGACGATCCTCGACGAGGCCGAACTCCGCGGGATCATCGAGCGCGACGACGGGATCATCCGGCCGAAGAGTCGCCGGTACGTCCGCTTCGAGCGGGACGTCATCACGAAGGAAGGCGAGTTCTCCTGTCGACGCTGTGGCTCCGGGCTCTCGACGGGCCACTTCATCGATCTCGAGGCCGGCGAACTCGGCCCCTTCGGCTCCTCGTGTATTCGAAAAGTGACCGGCCGGGACGGCTAGCGTTACCGACCCTGCCGGAGTTCCGCGATCAACTGCTCGATCGTCTGCTGTTGTCGCTCGATGAGTTCGCTCTGGCGGTCGACCGCGGCCTCGAGCGCGTCGAGTCGCTCGAGGAGTTCGGGATCGGTCTCGGCCGTGACCGTCGCCCCGTCTGGTTCGGAGTCCGCCGCGACGGCATCGCCAGCGGGCGACGCATTCGTATCGGCGGCCTCGAAAACCGATCCCGTCTCTGCCTCCGCGACGTCCGCCGTGCCGTCGCGATCGGGTGCGCGATCGTCGGTCGCCGACGCCGCCCCCGACGTCGACTGGGTCGATTGACTATCGCTCCCGGCGGCTCTCGCCGTCGCCGAACCGGTATCGGCGGTCGCGGTATCGTCCCTGCTATCGCTCGCGAGCGGATCGGTCGATCCCGTCCCGGTCGTCGGCTCGGTGCTCACGTCGTGATCATCGGGTTCCGGTGGGTCAGCATCGAGCGGATCCACGCCGCCGCCGAAGTCGACCGCCCCCTCACTGGCCGTCGATTCCTCGTCCTCGCCGACCGCCTCGTTGAGTTCCTCGAGCGAGCCGACGTCGTGGTAGTCGAACAGCGCCCGCTTGAGCCGTTCCCGGAGGTCGTTCGCCTGCTCGTTCGGTGCCTTGATCCGCTGCGGTCGACCGTCGGCGGTGAGGACGATCTGCGTGGCGACGCTCCCGTCCTCGAAGTCCAGATTGGTCACGTCACCGAAGTGATACTCCTCGTAATCCCCGTCCCAGACCGCACCGCCGATGTGCTTGACGAGTCGATCGCTCGTGATGATGAGCGTCAACTCGCTGAATCGGTAGGTCTTGACGACCGTCTCGCCCGGATCGGTGATCCCGTTCCCGGTCAACACGCCGGCGAGAACGGGGTGGAGCACATCGTCGGTCTTTCCGCCGGGCACGGTGAAGGACCGCTCGCCGTCGAGGGCGTACTCGAGCGTGAACTTCGTCTTGCGTCGGCCCTCGGAGATGGTCAGCCGGTCGGCATCGTGAGGGAATTCGTCTGCCGATTCGTCGCTCAGGAGTCCGTCGGCGCGATAGACGATCGTCCTCGTGGGAGTGATGAAGAGCTCGTCGTCGCTGCCAAGAGAGACGCGCGCCGCGATCTCCTCGCCATCGAGAGTAGACTGGACGATACCGGGAACGCTCATGCAGCCGATTTCGTAATACCATGTGATAAATCCGTGGGTCCGCGTTGCACGGCGACTCCGAATACAAAGCTTAAAGAAACACACCCCACTACTCGTAATCGAGCCCGGGTGGCTTAGCTGGACATAGCGCCGCACTCATAGGGTTCAGAGATTCGGTGCGGTTTCGCCTTGGAAGCCTCCGTGTCCCTCGAGGACTGCCGAGCCTCGAACCTGGGACATGCGGAGATCGAGGGTTCGGAGCCCTCCCCGGGCACTCATCAAATTCTTTACATGCCCACGTAAGAACCCCCTGTAGTGGGCAGTCTATACCGCAGACTAACGGCGTAGAAGCCCCGAAGACATCAGTTCCAGTTTCTACAGCGTCATCTGATTTATCATCGAATAGCGGAGGTGTCGGAGCGTGAGCGCCGAGAGTGACTACTTCGACCAGCTCCCGACGTGTCCGGAGTGCGGTCGGATCCTCGGCGAGCCGACACGGCTCGAACACGAGCCATCCCGTCGGGAGTGTCCATACTGTCGCCTGATCTTCGACGCTCACGAGGTGTTTCGCCATGTCTGAAGCGGTCTGGGAAGAGCGTCTCGACGAGGCGACGGTCCGTCTCGAGCCCGAAGTAACCGCCGACGTCTGTGCTGAGCGGTACGACGTCGACGATCGCGACGACCTCGAGGAACTGACCAACGCCGCTCTGTGGGAAGCGTTCGACGCTGGCTTCGGCTCGATCTCTCTTGAGGACCTCGATGCGGCGGCAGAGCAGCTGGGGGTGGTCGCATGAGCGCGATTCCTCACTCTCCGGAAGAGGCTCGGGAGTTCCTCGGGAAGCTCAAGGACCGCGTCGATCACCTGTTCGAGGACATCGTTGACCTTGAGGCGACGACCGAAGACCACGAAGAGCGGATCGCCGAACTCGAGGCCGAGAACGAACAGCTTCGCGAACGCGTTGACGAGCTCGAGGCGATCGCCGAGCAAGCGATGGTTGTCGCGAGCGCTGGGCACGATCCCGACGGCGAGTCGAAGGTCGAACGAGCAAAGCGACTCACGCGGAACGAATTGGTTCGTCGGGCCGCGATGGGTGGGCCTGCACGAGACCGCCCCATCACGACGACCCAGGTCAGAGAGATGGCCCGCCCAGAGACCGAGCTCAAGTGGCAGACCGTCAAAGACGGTTGGGCAGATCTTGGCGAGGAATGGCCGTGCTTCCGCGAAACCACGAAAGACGGGACACAAGCGCTGACGGTATCGAGATCGGACATCTCGAAGTCACTCGCCCGTGCCGTCGAAGCCAACTTGGAGCGAGACGATCTCGCCAAGCGACTTGTTGGTGACAACAGAGCAGGAGGGGATCAGGGATGATTTTCTTCCACAGCGGGATCCCACCTCCCTAAATTTCGCTGTTGTCCAGTACAAGTGTAGTTGTGTAAGTAACAAACGGTTAGCTGAGGGTAAATCGGCTGAAGCGTCGCGAAGCGTCGCGATTGCTGATCTTGGCCGCCGATTTGCGGCCAACAAGTCCCTTGGCGAACCTGCATCTGTCGAACCAACCAATCTGGGATGAACGTACCAACACAGACACGCGATGCACGGAACGCTCTCCTCTCGCGGCTCGAGGAGAGTAACAGCGAACGAACGGAACTGATCGATGCGGTCACGGAAGCGATGGACGCCGACCGGGAGTTCGTCGAGGACGTCACCGATCAGCTCGAGGCTCGTGGCGAGATCTATGTCGTCAACGGAGTGGTCAAGAAAACATGAGCGTCCCGAAACAGGCGGCGCTCTCGGACCGGCCGCAGTATCCGAACATCGCCGCGGACATGGGCAAGGATCCTGCCCGGTTCCTCTCGTCGTCGGAGCACTACCTCCCGGTGGCTCGGATCCGCGGCATCCAGGACCAGGGCCTACTCTCGGCGTACCGGGCCGTGGAGATCCGCGAGTTCGGCGGTCGGGACATCGTCCTCGAGGCGATCGATGAACGCGAACACGAACTGAAAACGGAGGCGATCGACGATGAGTAAGCAGGACACGGATGCCACAGCGAAGGAGATCTACGACTCGGTCGTCGGCTACGTCAAGCACAACACGGGTGGCGTCCAACCCCCGCTGATCCACGAAGCCCCAGTCGTTGCGAGCGTCTCCTGGAACTACCCGGACGAACACCCCAACCGAGTCCGGTCGGCGATCGCGGCGGCCACGTCTCGGGACGACCTCTTCCGGTTCGTCGACGACTCGGGCGAACACGAGCGACGCTACTTAGGGGTCGACGACGCGGACGACCTCGAGCGTAAAATCCGCGAGTACCATGACCGATCGGAACGGACGACACGCAGCGGGGCGCTCCGACTCAACATCGCGAATCAACGGGTCGACCATCTGCGAGGTGACGACGATGAGCGGTAAGTACACGGGCGGTACTGAACGAAATGGTGTTCCTAAATTAGCGTGGGAGTTGTATCACCGTCCCAACCCCGGTTTACGCTCCCACAGAGTCATCCAGGGAATCCAGCCGTATAACTGGGAGGCTCGGTCATCAAACATTTACGAGATATCCAAATTCGTCCGGTCACGCGGCACAGAGACTGATCACGGTAGGAATAATGAATGGATGCGGACTACCGGACTGTGGTTGGGCCAAAGAGCCGGCAGCCGCGTCTCTAGTCAGGGGACTCGGTCGGAAAAAGGGGCACATCGTCCTAATATCCGTCCTAAATTTGATAGAAGAGAGCGATCACTACAGACGGGTACTGAATGCACTGTTAGTGATGAAGGAACGGCGGTCATCGAACCGTCACGTGGTTGGGTCAGTGAAACGGTTGATGACCGCTACTCTACGAGAGGGGCTGGATCCGGTTGTGGAGAGGTGCTGTATACACAGCACCTTTATACAGACATTGGAATTCGATCACTACAACCGGGCACTGAACACGATGGGGGTGGCCCAACCGATGAGTGACTTCAGCAGTCTAATCAACTACCACGATTGGAAAACGTACCAGTATCCCAATTTAAGGGATAGCTGGTCACGAAATACGCTTCCGGCCCCTGAGAGTGAAGGTGGAGTGAAACTCCTGTTTTGTGGGGCCGGTAAAGCGTACCAGAACCAATTGGAAGTAATTGTTTGTACAACAACAATTTCTGAATATACCGCTCTGCGTTCAGTTGACCTAAGAACTGATCAGCCACTCTCACAGTCTGAGAACTCTACGCGAAGCGAAGGGGGTGACAACTCGTGACGACCGGCTACGTGGTGAACCTCGATAACGGTCACAACGGCTACTGCGTCGAGAGCCTTCTTGGCGTCACCTACTGCGGTGAAACGTTCGATCCCACAGCCGTCGAACGGGAACTCTACGCGGTCGATCGCGGCCACGATCATCCGCACAACATGCTCTGCTTCGACTGCTCGAAGGCCGATTCGCGAAAGGTCCGTGGCGCAGTCCGAGGTGAGACGGCATGAGCGTCTTCGAAGACACCCTCGAGGTCTGGCAAAACGCCCTCGAGCACGACGACGTCGCGACCGTCGACGGTCCGGCCTCGATCGAGACACTCGAGGAGGCACGCGACCGCTTCGAGCAGCTGGGCAACGAGCCTCGCGATGGCGTCCTCGTCATCTCGATCGACATGGCCCGAGAGATCCCGCGGGGCTGGGTCGAGCTCGAGGCGCACTCGCTGAGTCCCGACGGTCACGAAGAGTTCCGGCCGTTCGACGACATGATCACGGTCATCGACGGCGCCGATCGGAGCGCGTACATCTGCCGGTCGGACGCGCTCCGCCTGGACATGACGATCCTCGAGGCCAACGGCGTCGTCGCGATCGACTTCGAGCGAGGTGATCCCGATGCCTGAACAACTCCCGAAAGACGTCGCCGATGAACCGCCCGCTGCCCGACTCGTCTACCTCGCCCTTGAGGACAGACCAATGACCGTTGAGGAGATCGTCGACTGCACTGGTCTCTCAAAGAAGTCGATCCGAGACTCTGGTCGGCTACTTGAAGACAAGGGTGTTATCGAGATCGAGACGCACCCTCATGACGCGAGAAAGGGACAATATAGACGCACGGAACAGTAGTGTATCGAAAGAAATCATTGCCCAATTTCGAGGGTTCTCTTCGACTTACACCGGTTATCCATCTCTTCAAATTCCACTATTCTTGGATCCGATGATTTCGAAATCACGGTCTCCATATCCATTTTTGAAGGCTGATACCAGTCTTGTGGATACTCTATTCCCCTATTAGACTCGAATGTATAATGAAATTCGAGTTGTTTCCCATCATATATTTCTTTTATCTCCCCATCGCTATTCCAAATGTCGTTAATGAGATCAATTTGATTTTCGGGAAAATTTTCTGCAGTTGTTGTCAGCGGTAAGAGTTCACCCTCTAGCAAACTGAGATGGTGATCTCTTGATGAGAATGTCCAAATGAACTCACTCTTATTATCTCTCCAAATATCAAGAGCATCTTCCCCGTTTTCCTCTCGTGCAATAACACAACCTCTGAGATTGATGGCGGGGCCGTTACCGAAGTTTTTCATTCCAAAACGGAAATCATTCCTATCATCATCTAATCCGAAATGAGGCCTAACAGAAAGGGTACCTGGATATTCATTTGTAAATCGCTCCTGCTTCATTTGATTGAATACCAGAAATGAATATCCCATAGTCACGATAACAAGGACTCTTTGAGCAGTAACAACGGGGGTAATAAACATGGCCGAAATTATTGCTAATCCCAATAATATGAAGCCAACATCCCAAACATCAGTGAATATAATCAATTCTTTCACCCTTCTTTCATAGTCAATAGTCAGTAGATCTTTGATCTGATCCTTGAGCCGAGCCATGGCAGTGGTCTTGACTACAGACTCTTTAATCTGGTTTGATAATTACAGTGCAATATACAGTTCTGAAAGATGCTAGAATAGACACTTAGATAGAGGTTTAGGAACAGTCGGTCAAATCCACCTAATAAGAGAAATCACGTGACTATCCACGGATAATTCCGGAAAAGCAGCGATCTATCTGTTCACTTAAGTTGATCTGTAACCATACCTGATAGCAAGCCCAAACTGGGGACGCCATCGGGGCGGGTGAACCGGGGGCCACCAGCGGAGAGTGTCTTCTTATGCACGGTACACACGCCTTCTGTCCAGAGTCCGGTGCGTCGCTCTCGGAGGATACAATCGTCACCGAGGACGGCCAAGAACTCCGCTACTCGACCGGTGACAACGCCTACGGCGATGACTCGTACATCCTCACAACCGGCTCGCGATGCTCGAGCAAGATCGCGCTGATGAGTCGCTTCCGGGAGTGCCACGAACGGCACTTCGGAACGCGGTGGATCGACGAGGACCGCGTCGCCCAACTGTACCGACGCGTCGCCACCCACCTCCGGAAGCTCAAAGCAGAGGCCGACGGCGAATCCAGTACTCGCGACGAGTGGGTCTGGTTCGCGCTGGCCGAGCGCCTCGATCGGGAGGATGAGCCTACCGACTGGATGCACGCCCACGCCGATCAGGTCTGTCCGAACTGCGGTGGCCAACTGCAGTGGTATGACGCGCTCCGGGGCTCACTCCCGAAGTGCGTCAACGACTGCTACGGCGACGGCCGCTTCGTCGGTGGCGAGATCCGCGAACGCGTTGCGACAGTCTACAACCGGGCGTTTGGCGGCGACATCGGTGAAGGCGTCAAACCGACCGAACTCGAGGTCGTCCCATGACGGTCCACCCGATCGACGAGGGCGTCCCGGTCGAGGTCCGCTTCGCCGGCCGTCGCCTCGAGGGCGTCGTCGACGAAGTCAGATGGACACCGACCTGGGCGAACCAGCACTCGGAGATCGTCGTCGACGCCGACGGCACTACGATCTCGACCGGCCGAGCATCTGTCCGACCTCGATGACGTCCCCGATGTGGCCCGGCGCTTCCCACTCCCCACTGCGTCGGGCCGAAGGGGACTGTCATCGCTCCCGCTGACCTCCTCGCTTCGGGGCGGGTACCATCCCGCGATTATCGCTCGGCAACGGGCCGCCCCGACCGCGCCGGGATCAGGCCGGGAAGGCTTCCCGCGTCACCACGGGACCCGGCGCACTGCTTTCACGACGTGTCCGTCCTGTAGGCGGGCCGTGCTCGCGTCTCTTGTCATGTTCCTTTGGTGGGGGTACACGGCAGGATACGATTGACACACCACTCGAGTGCGGGATCGGTTCGACTCCGATCACGGACGTCTTTTCCACACTATGCAGCCAGCAACCCTCGAGGACCGCCTCCGAGCCGGTGACCGGACACTCGTTCGACTGCCGCTGCTCGACGACGTCACGATCAACGAGGCCCACGGCGCGATCCTCGGGGCTGCCTTCGGACTGGCGCTGATCTGGTCGCCGATCGCCCGGAGAACGATCCGCCGCGAGCCCTGGTGGTTCGTCGGCGTCGGCGTGGCGATCGTCGCCTTCGAGAAACTCCGATGAGAGATGTCATGTCTACGCAAAAGTCTGAGTCACGATACAGGGAATCGCTTCGAGAACACAACCGGAAGGTCGATCACGCCTGCCGAGCGGCCTGGGGGATTTCAGTAAAAATGTGGAGAGTACTCGATCAGGTCGTCTCCTTAGGGGCTCTCGCCCTCGCAGGATACGCGATCGCCGAAGGTGCCGAACCTGTCCTCGCACTTCTAATCGCGGCAGTCATCATCAGCGGCCCGAAGGTCGTTGAGTGGTGGCTGGTCCGCGAGGACTTCGTCGAATTCGAAGAGATGCGCAGCCGGCGCGACGGCAAGGAGTAACCATGCTCTCGATCGGCGGACAGACTCGCCAGCGCGTAAAGCGCCTGACGACGCAACTCGCCTCGAGCCCGACGCTCCCGCTGCTCGGCCTGACCAAGACTGTCGAAACGGTTGTCGCCGGCGGCCCGACGCTGTCCTGGGCAGCGTATTCTCTGAGCGTCACACTCGTCTGGATCTTCGCCGACGACATCCAACGCAGTGTCGAGGAGATCGGCGAGGCCGCTCAGGACGTCGTCGACGAGGATCCACAGGAGGCCGACTGACCATGCCTGAATTCCTCCTCCAGTACTGTGTTCCCGAGACGTCTAACTCGAGGAACTGACACATAATCACCAACCGATCTGAGCAGCGGTCCGGGCACCGCAATTCGTACTTAAAGTATAAGTCCCACCGCGACGCTGCGCGACACTCTTACCCTCATGTCCAACCGTGACCGCCGTGTGAACCTCGCCCTCAAGTGGCACTATCTCGACAACCTCTCTCCAAACGAGATTCGAGACCGCTTCGAACGCGAGGGGATCGGTGACTACACTCTCTCGACGATCAGGGACTACCTCAACGAGAAGCCAAAGGAGGAGGTCATCCAGGCGATTGAGGAACGGAACGCGAACGTCCGGCTCCAAGCGGCCGAGCGCTTCGAGGAACTGTACCAGCAGGCCCTCGAGGATCACGACGAACTCGCCGTCGACGACGAGCCGGTCATCGCGATGGTCCCGAAGATGGAGGTCTACGAGGGCGATGACGAGCTCCGTGTCTCCGACTGGGAGCAGATCCCGACTGACGACGATCGGCGGCCCGAGTGGGCAAGTGAACGTGATGTCCCGATCGCGTTCACCGACGACATCCGGCACATCGAGCCGGGGGAGACGTACCCCGCCGGCGCCGAGCGCGGTCGCCGACCCGAGTACCGGAAAGCAGTCGTCGGTCTCCGGCGTGATCAGCCCGATCGCGTCGGCCGGAGTTACGCTCGTCAGGAAGCAGCGGAGCACCTCCGCGAGAAGGCGGATGTCCTCGGCATCTACGAGACCGACATCAACCTGAACACCGACCTCGAGGGTGCGCTTCTCGAGAGTTTGAAATCTGCCTACGGTGAGGACGATGAGTAGTACACTATCCAGTCCCGACGCCAGTAGACCGTCGGTACAGCCACCCGAGCACTATGCTCGCCGTGCCCAGCGTGGCGACGAGACGTGGCTCGAGGATGCGATCGAGGACTACCTCGGCGTCACCGTGACCAGGGCCCAGCAACGCATCTGCCGGACGCTCGTCAACAACGAGAAGGTCGTCGTCGTTACCGCAAACGGTCTCGGGAAGTCCTACATCCTCGCGGCGATCGTCAACATCTGGCTGCTCACGAAGTACCCTGCCATCGCGTTCGGTACCAGTGGAACGTACGCGAAGCTCAAGCGGACGTTCTGCAAGCCGATCGAGGCGCTCCACGACAACGCGCTGCAGGGCGTTGGCCTCCCTGGGGAGTACAAACAGCAACCCCCACGAATCGAGATCGATGGCGAGCCCGAGCACTACTTCGAGGCCGCCAGCCCGGAGGACGCTGGCGAGCTCGAGGGTGTCCACACTGCGTACACGCTTGGGATCATCGAGGAGGCCGACAAGAAGGCGATCGATGGGGACGTCATCGACGCGATGACGAGCCTGGTCACGGACGATCGGGACCGACTCATCGCGATCTCGAACCCGCCCGTCGACGAGACGAACATCACCTCGGATCTGATGGACGATCCAACGTGGAAGACTGTTCAGCTCTCCTCGTTCGAGAGCCACAACGTCCAGGTCGAGACCGGCGCCGTCGACGGCCCAATGATCGACGGTCTCGCGACGCTCGGGAAGATCCAGGACGACTGGAAGAGCTTCAACGGCGAGGACTGGCCCGGCCTCGAGAAGGCCCGTACTGCACACGAGCGTCGCGACGATCTCGACACGCGCTGGTATCGCCGGCGTGCTGGCGTCATGCCACCAGATACCGCCAGCAAGCATCGTCCCTACGATGCAGCCGATGCGAAAGAGGCCTACGACACGGCGATCACCGCCGGTCGCGGGTATCCACTTGGCAGCGGGATCGACGTGGCCCGGTCGGGCGATCGCACTGTCCTCATCACGCTCTGGTCAACTGGGAACTGGACAGTTCGCTACACCTCTCGAGGCACGGACTACCCGACGCAGGAAGATGAGCTCATGGCCGACTCTCGCCTCGGTGGCGACCGTCACCACGCAGTTGCCATTGACGCCGTCGGTGAGGGGTCCGGGTTGGCCGACTATCTCGACGATCGTCTCCCGAACCTCTACCGCTTCGGTTCCGACAAGAAACCGCTGACGGACGGGACTGAGGACGACAATCCGTACGGGTTGATCAACTACAAGTCCCAACGGGCGGAGGCGCTCGCTGCGGTTGGTCGGAAGCTTCCCGACGAGCTCGCGTACAGTGACGGTGATCTTCGCGAGGAGCTGGTTGCCGGCGCTCGGAGCATCGAGTTCGATACTCGCACACTCGGCAGCCGTGGCGAGAACGGCGCCGAGGTCGTGACGGTCAACTCAAAGGACGCTGTCAAGGAGCGACTCGGCCGATCGCCGGACCTGCTCGACGGTGCGATGATGGCAGCGTGGGCGGCCGAATGCACCCCGGACGAGTTCTCAGCGGATAACGCGGTGGTGTTCTAACACATATGATAGAAGACACATCAACGACGGTTCGAGAACGGTTCGGCGCTGCGGCGCGGGCACTCCTCGCGCCATCACAGGACGGCGATCCGAGCCCTCAGGCTCGAGACGAACGGCCGATCGTCATCGGACGGCGCGAGCACAGTGACGAGCCCGACCGAGAAGAGATCAAGAAGTGGCGGGACGCCTACCGCGAGAACCCGCTGATTCGGGTCCCGATCCAGAACTTCGCGAGCGACGTCACCGAACCCGGCGCCTCGGTCGTGATCGACACGGAGTCAGACAACGTGGACGTCCCGACGGTCTCCTCGGACTACCCGAACGAAGCCTACCGTGGGGAGGATCTCGATGCAGCGCTGGAGATGTGGCTCGCCAACTGCTACGTCGACGGCTGGGACTTCGATGCCGACATCTCTGATCTGCTCGAGGCCGTGATCAAGGACCGCCGTGGTCGCCGCGGGACGGCCGTCGTCGAGCACGCGTACGACGACCCTCGGAAGCGGGACCGTATCCTCGCACTCCGTCCGATCAAGGCTGAGACGATGACGGCCTACACCCGGGAGGGGAAGGGGATCGTCCTCCGGCCCGACGATAACCCGAACGAGTTCGAGTCCGTCGCCGTCCAGGACCTCTCTGACCATGGGCGAGAGACCGCACCGAAGACGCCAGCTGGCAAGACGGCTGCACTCGCCCAGTTCGACGACGTCTACGGCACCGATGAGCGTGACGAGATCCCGTTCGCACTTGACGACGTCACGGTATCACCGTACGACGCTGATACGGGCGAGCTGTTCGGTCGTCCCGATTCCGCTCCTGTGGTCGATCGGGCCCAGGCCGTCTACAACAAGCTCGAGCACATCGATCAGGCGATCCTCAACACGGCGTTCGCGAACATCATCGCGAAGGTCGAGACGAACGACGAAGAGGTCGCCAAGAAGCTCCGCAACGATCTCGACATCAACAGCCCTGAGACCGTCTCGGGGACGAACGTCCCGGTCGAGATCAAGGAGATCGAGGGCTCAGTCCCCGACGCGGTCAGCACGATCCAGCAGGAAATCGAGTTCGTGCTGGCAGCCATGCCGACGCCACTCTACCGTGTCGGGTTTGCAGGCGACATCAACCGCGACATCACGACCGAGCAGCGGGCCGACTACTGCGAGGATGTCAAACGCGAGCGTCGGCGGCTCGAGTCGGATTTCGAGACGGTGCTCCGGCTGAAGGCTAAGGAGTTCCTCCTCGGCGACGCCCACGCTGACAAAGAACTCGACGTCACGCCGAAGCTCCGGCTCCGGCCGGAGGAAACATCGTCGCCACTCCGCGATGAGGAGTTCGACCCCGAGGCGTTCAAGACGCTCATGACGGGCCTCTCGGAAGCAGCGGGGACGAGGGGCGGGGCCGATGTGATCCTCCCGCAGCGCAAGATCGTTGGGACGCTGCTGGACATGGACGCCGACGAGATCCTTGGGGACGGGACGGAAGCAGAGATGGCAGCGCTGGACGAGGCAGATCCCCGCGTTCGGGAGACGTTCGTCGACGTCGTTGATGACCAGGACAACGGCGACGGGGAGAACACATGAGTGCCACACCGAACCCGACGGGACTGGCGGCGTGCTGCAGTCAGCCGGCGTCGACAGCACAGCTCGCACAGCCGTCGGGGGTCGAGGATATCGAGGAACAGTTCCTCGAGGCTGTCCAAGACCGGTCGGCGACTGTCCGGGATCTCGTTGAGGCGACCGTCGCGGAGAACGATGCACTTCACCTCGCCGAACGCCAAGACGAAGGTGAGCTCGCGGAGGAACGCGAGAACTTCCCGCGAGTCTCTCCAGACGAGCTCACTGACCGGTTCGTGGAGTGGTTCCGGACCGTCCTCGAGGACGAGGTTCTGGATCCCGTTCCGCTCGAAGAGATCAAGGCTGGTGAACACTGGACGGGCGAGTTCCTGCGGTCGGGCTATCTGCGGGCGTGGCAGCAGGCCACCGGTCGCCTCCAACAGGAGGGTGCGGACGTCGACGCTCAGGAGATCGAAGCGATCATCCAACTGCCCGTTCCGCAGCGCCAACTCCGCGATCTCTACCGGCGGGCGTTCTCGAACCTCGAGGACATCACGGATGAGATGGCGCAAACGGTGCGCGAGGAGCTCGCCGATGGCCTTGAAGCGGGCGAGAACCCGCGCACGATGGCGCGGCGTCTCGATGAGAAACTCGAGTCGGAGACCCGGTCTCGGCTAAACACACTCGCCCGAACCGAGGTCATCAACTCGCACACGGAGGCAACGCTCGACCGGTACGAGCGTGCTGGTGCAGATACGGTTCGCCACGGCGAGTGGGCAGACGCTGGTGACGATGATGTCTGTCCGATCTGCTCGAGTCTCGACGGTCGCGAGTACACGATCGACGAGATGCGGTCGGGGACCTTCGAGTTCGAGCCCGGCTCGGATGACCCGGACTACCTTGCTGGCGAGTACCCGATCCGTCCGCCGGCCCACCCCAACTGCCGTTGTACCATCCAACCGGTGATCACATAACATGTCTACGACAGCAACCACCCCGAGTCGAATCGCCCACCTCGCTGATAGTGATGACGAAGAGTACGACCACATCGTTCACGGCGTCGCACACGGAGAGGACGAGCTCACCCGCGGTCTCAACGGCTCGAAGTACTGGCCAGCCCGCGAACTCAAGAAAGCGGCACCCTCCCTCGAGGGCCAGACCGTCTACAAGGTCCACGGTGACGGGGAGCGCGAAGAGGTCGGTGAAGTCCTCCGGTCGGCGTACCAGCCGGGGCTCGGCGTCGTCTACGAGGCCGGCCTTGACGATTCGACGATCGCCGAGGAGCTGTCTTCGGGACGTCGCGAGGTCTCGATCGAGGCGGGCAACCCCAGCAAGGTCGACGAGCATACGCAGACGGGCGCGGCGATCATGCGGGACTACGAGTACACGGGTCTCGCGACGACCGAGAAAGGGGCCAGTGAGGCGAACTACACGGCGCCCGGATCGGCGGACGGCAATCCGGCTGTCGCAGCGCTCTCCGCGAGCGATCTCGAGGCGGCCATCGACGGCGAGGACGTCGACGTCGAGGCAGCACTCAACTCCTACCAGTCCGCCGGCGGCGTCCGGTTCCGCGGAACGCGGGACGGGAAGCTCGACAAGAGTGAACTCCCGACGGACGACTTCGAGCAGTACTTTCTGTTCGACGGCGACACGAAATCGGCCTCGTCGTACCCGGTAGTCGATTCGGACGGCTACCTGCGCCGGGGCAACGTCGCTGCGGCCTACAGTGTCGGCCCTCGTGGGAGAGCGTCCCGCGAAGAGCTGTACGAGAAACTCCGGGCGCTGAACGATGCGTTTCGGACGCCGCCGATCGATCCGGAGAAGCTCTCGGTCGATGACGAAGAGGCGGAGATGGCGGCGCTGGCAGATGATCTCGACGCTGGTGCAGTGCTGGCGGCGACTGCGGATGTGCCCGGGCCCGATGACCCGTCGGGCGAGGTCCTGGGCGACGATTCTACAGAGTCAACTATGACTGACGACAACAACGACGACAACCCCAATGTTGAGGCGCTCCTCGAGCGCGTCGACGAGAAAGAGGAAGAGATCGAGTCCCTCGAAGCAGACCTCGCAGCGAAGGAGGACGAACTCGAGGAGAAAGAAGACGAGATCGCTGAACTCGAAGACGAGGCTGAAGACCTTCGTGAGCAGAACGAGGCCGCCCGAGAGCAGTACGCGGCTGCGCTCGCGGAGGCGGACACCGTCTTCGACGAGGACGAACTAGCAGAACGGTACACGCTGGCCGAACTGTCCGAGAAGGTCGACGAGGCCGACTTCGGCGACGACGGGGAATCAACCCCGGTCGTCCGATCGGGTGGCGGATCCGACGTCGAGGCGAACCTCTCGGCGGCCGACCAGGAGCGCAAGGCCGAACTCGAGGCGCGTCTCGACGATCTCGAGGACAAGGATGGCGCACTCGCGGAGAAGGAGGAGGAACGTGTGCGTGCTGAACTCGAGGACATCACTGGAGGTGGAGCATGAGTCTGAACCCCGGGCAGTCCCACAAGGGCGACGCCCAGCACACGGAGACGCGCACCGCTGCTGAGGCACTCTCAGCTGGCGACGCCGTCGCACTCGACGCCAACGGCGAACTTGTCACGGCTGACGGGACGAATGACCCGGTCGTCTACGGCGTCGTCGGCTACAACAACGGCGATGGCTACGAGGCAGGTGACACTGTCAAGGTCACCTACAGTGGTCCCGTCGTCGCAAACGTCGCTGCCGGTGTCGGCGCTGGCGTCGAACTGGGCTCGTCTGGAACCGAAGGCCAGCTCGCCAGCGGCTCCTCGGCTAAGGGCATCATGACGATGTACGCCGAGGGCGCAGCGCCGAGCGGGATCCCGGACATCCCGTCGGGCTACGCTCACGTCGACGTGTGAGATCGAGCGGTAACTGACTACCAACATTCTACAGAGATAACAAATGGCACTCCCTAACGTCAATCAGATCGTTGACCCGACGACCGTCCGCGAAGTCGCTGCGGAACGCGTCGAAGCACAGACCGTCGTCCGTGAGTTCTTCATGGACGAGACGGTGCCTGACGGCGCCGGCGAAGAGTACGAGATCCCAGTCCCAGCTGAGGAACTCGGCCTGCCCGAAGAGGTCGAGCCCGGCGCGGACGTCACCTACGACCGTGAAGAGTACGGTCGTCCCGTGGTCTCTCGACGGATCTTCAAGAAGGGGTCGAAGATCCCCGAGGAGGACATCAACGACAACGTGTTCGACCTCGTCCAGGACCACACCGAAGGCCACGCGAAGAACATGTCCAAGAAGCTCGACCGGGCCGCGTTCTCGGTCCTCGACGCCGCTGCACCAACCGGCAGCGCAGTCGGCGATGGCGACGGGACGCTGAGCTTCCAGGACATCAACGCCGGCGCGACCGAACTCTCCAACCGCGGTGAAGACGGCTTCACCGCCGATATGGCGCTGGTCGGCCCGTCTGGCAAGGAGTCGCTGGTGAACTACTTGGCTGATCGTGGGACGGATCTCGGTGACGAGGCTGTCCAGAACGGCGAACTCGGCGAGTTCGCTGGCATCCGGTTCATGTTCTCGAACAACGTCTCGATCGGTGGCAACGACGCAATCATCGTCGACTCCGACGAGTTCGGCTTCGAGGGCGAGTGGCAGCCGGTCGACACCGACCAGAAGACCGACTTCGACGCCGACGCCATCAAGATGAAGATCAAGGCCGCCTACGGCTGGACGACCAAGCGCAGCGAGGCCGCTGTCCGCGTTCAGGGGTGACCTGACTCATGGTGTATCATGAGGTGCAGACGACTCACAACGAGGACTACGACGGGACTCTCACGCTGGGAGAACTCCCTGACGGGGAGCTATCGTTCGACGGTGGTGCGGCGATCGTCGAGGACGAAGGTGTCGCAACCCGGCTCGCCGACCGGTATGTGAACCTCGAGTACGCAGGACCCGTCGAGGGTCAGGGAGCAGAATCTACCGAGACGGAACCCACCGACCTCCCGGTCGACCCTACCGAGTACACGATCGCCGAACTCGAAACGGAACTCGAAGACCAGGAGTTCTCGGAAGACGAACTCCAAGCCGTGCTCGAGGCCGAGGCCTCGGGCCAGGATCGCGACGGTGCGACTGACGCGATCGAGGAACACCTCGAGAACTGATGAGACATCTTGTCTCGGGAGGGCCCATAATCCATGCCAGACCCATCTGACGTCAAGCGCGTTCTCGAGTCCACGGACCTCTCTGACAGCGACATCCAGGCGTTCATCGAGGAGGCCACGGCCGAGTACGAGGCAGTGATCGGCAACGAGTCCATCGACGACTCGCTCAAGGACCTGGTCGTGACTCGACTGGCCGCACACGGTGTCGCAACCGGCCCAGAACGGCAGGTCGATAGCGCCGGTGAGAGCGACGGCAACGTGAGTTTCGCCGGCAAGACTGGCAAGGGGCTGGACGCAACGACCCACGGCCAGCGCGCGCAGGATCTCGATCCGACTGGCCAGCTTGGCGGCGGTGAAGACGGCGAGTCAGGAGACCACTTCGTGTTCTCGTCATGACCAGCTTCGATTTCGATATCAAAGGCCTCGAGGAGCACCAGCGCCAGCTCCGTGAGGAGCGTGATAAGTGGGCTGGTGACGGCGGGAAGTGGCACGTCGGGTCTGCGGTGAATTATGCCGTCTACTTGGAATACGGCACCTCGAAGATGGATCCAAAGCCCTTCTTCCGGCCAGCGTTGGCAGAGGCCGAGCAGGATCTCTCAGCGTTCGTTCGAGACAACACGAAGAAGACGGTGTCGCAGATCGACGGCCCGAAGGAACTCGTCAAGACGGTAGCGTTCGCCCTCGAGCGGCGAGTAAAACAGATCATCAAAGAAAAAGGTCTGATTGATACGAACGCGATGCGGGCCAGCGTGGCCACTGTCCGGTCAGAAAGCGAACTGAAGGGGCAGGCGGATGTGGCGGCACAGGCCAACGTCGATCTCAATCCGGAGGACTTCGAATGACCCGAGACACCGTCAAGAACGCGCTCCGTCGCGTCCACTCGAGCACGCTCCACAACACGACGATCGAGGTGTACGAACCCTCGGTCTCCTATGACCAGGGCGACGGCTGGAGCGTGTCCTACCCCGATCTCCCCAACGCGGCGTACGACGCCCGTGTCGACTCGCCGTCGGCGGACAGTGACCGGGACCGTTCGGGGACGACATCGGAGATCGACGTCATCGTGCGCGTCCGGGACGACACCGGTCAGCAGTGGACCGGCTGGGGTGAGGAAACCAGCGCCCCGGTTCGCATTCTGGACGCTGCTGACCAGACGATGTACGAGTTACAGACAGTCGTCGACCAGCACAACGGCACGCTCGAACTCGAGGCCGTGGAGGTTTAACCGATGACAAAGACACGACTCTCCGAAAGCGCCGAACAGGTCTTCATCGACGATGCACTGCTCCCCGACTGGGAGCCAGCGGGCGCTGTCGGCTACGATCCCTCCGCCGACCCTGGAAACGAGGCGTTCGTCGCGATCGGCGAGTCCTTCGAGGACGTCGGCGAGACCTACCCATCGATTACGGTCCAGCGGACCAACGAAACCGCGCCCGGTGGCACGGGCTACAACTTCGTGACTACGAACGGGCCCGGACAGGATCGGTCGGGCCAGCTGCTCGTCACGGCACGTGCGGAAGCACACGGCGAGGGCTACACTGGCGACTCCAGCCAGTACGATCCGGTCGACGCCGAGGACCTCGTTGACGAACTCATCAACGAGGTCGAGGACGTCTGCCTCCGGAACGCCACCCACACCGACACCGAGTTCAACGGACTCGGCAGCTACCGGGGCGCGGATGCCCCGAACGACTACGATGCGACGCCGTCGGTGATGATCGAGCAGTGCGTGGTGATCTACTCGTGGTCTCGGCTGCCGTGACCGCCTCTCACTTCTGACCAACCATGTGGATCCAGACAGACAACCAGCAGCTCCGGAGTCTCTACGACGCCGATCTCATGGACGACCACTACGACCCGCCGGGCGTCGAGTTCTCGGCGGGCGGCAAGGCGAACGTCGTCCAGGAGGTCGGCGAGCGGCTCGTGGAGCACTACGACGACATCAGCCCAACAGAGACAGATAACGAATGAGTCTAAGCGAATCACAAAGCGGCACGACCAGCGAGTCTGGCCAGCTACCCGGGCGCTACGAGTGGGTTGCGGAACCCTCGCCCGGCGCAGTACCAACCGATCCCGAATACAATCTGTTCAGCGACGTCATCCGGACGTTCGAAATGGACCCCGGTGTGACGGTCGCTCGGCAAGACTCCGTCGGGACTGCCGACGCGGTCGACCACAACCGGGGCCCGGAGGAACCGTCGGCGACCGTCGGCTACGATCTCCAGCAGTTCCCCGTCGACGGGTCCGGAAATCCAGTCGATGCATCGGCGTACGGGATCCTTCGCGACGACTTCAACGAACTGCTCGGAACGCTCCTCTGTGTGGGACGTCGCGAGTACGGCGGCGGCAACGACGGCGCTGGCGTCCGCGAGTACTCCGTCGTCCGTGGCGCTGGCGTCGACTCGGCCTCCGCCACGCTCGATCCGAGTGGGGACCAGCCGATCCTGATGGAACTCTCACTGACCGCGCGGAAGGCGCGGTCGTACAAGATCCACCAGCCGAGCGCAGGGACGACCCTCGATATCGTCTCCACCTCGGCGAACGACACGATGGAGATCACCATCGAGGACGAAGGAGCCGCTACAACCGAAACGATCTCGCTTACGGGCGACACGGCTGTCACGACCACTTCGACCTTCGAGGACATCGACGCAATCTGGCTGGCAGACAACCCCGAAGGAGACGTCACCGTCTCGGACGGATCTGGGACGACGCTCTGCGAGATCACCGGCGGTCTCGAGTACTCGGATGATGACCAACCCGTCGACGGCGACCGTGGTGTTCCCGCACTCGGTGCCGGCAGTCACGCAAGTGCAATCGGCTCGAGCTTCGAGTTCTTCGTCGGCGATCGCTTCGAACGTCCTGCCGGCGAGCCCGTCCGCGCTCGGATCAACTCGGCGTCCTGGACGGTCGAGAACAACATCAATACCCAGGCGTTGCAGACCACGCGAGCACCAGCGCTCGACGCTGGTAACCGCGCCGCCAGCGTCGACGCCGACGCGGCTGGTCCGTACATCAGCCATAAGTCGATGATGGAGGCGCTGCAGAAGGTCCAGAAGAATATCGAACACGAACTGTCCGGTGGAACGGTCACGTTCCACAACACGACGGAGACTGATTCCGCCAGCCGTACCGTCGAAGCCGACCAGGCCGTCGCATCGATCAGCGAGACGTTCTCTGCGAGCGGAGACCCGGCGATCAGCCTCTCCGCGAACTAACCCATGACTGACCAAGACACTACCCCGTCGATCACGGAAGCGTCACACGAGCGAGATAGCGATGGCGAACTCCTCGCCACCACGGAGACGGTCGAGATCCACGACCAGGCGTACGAGGTCGAGATCTATCCCGCGACAACTGGCCAGCGTAACGAGTGGACGAAACGGCTCGAGGACGAACCCGAGGAACTCTCCGATGAGCTGACCGCCGAACTACTCGACGAGTTCGCCGTCCACGAGCCCGAAGACTTCGGCGCCGACTCCTGGGACGACGTCCGCCCGGCCGTCACTGACGCCCTGGGCAACGCCGTGCTGGCGACGCTGTTCGACGCCGGCGACCCTGACGTCTTCGTCGAGGCCCTCGAGGAAGCGGCCCAGGGAGCGACCGAGGGAAATCAGGCCTGAGCCGGGCGGAGCTCCGCGCGAGTTTTGACGCGTGGTTGCATGCCGAGTGCGGGCTGACGTTCATGGACATCAGCCAGTACAGCCAGCAGGAACTGGCCCGTCTCCAGTTGGGGTACATCGTCCGCGAACGCCAGTCCCAGCAGTCTCAGCAGCGCACCGGAACTCGGATGTCGTCACGGAAGCGTGATCTCCAGCGCGGCCAGCAGCAGGCCAGACGTGAGATGTTCGACGATCTCGGTGTGACCGCCTGATCGACGTCGGATCTATTTTCAGAGATTTATGCCAGCTAACCCATTACACGCCGAAGTAACGGCCGACAGTTCCGACTACGTCTCGTCTGTCGAAACAGCCCGTCAGAGCTCGGAGCGGCTCGGAGATCAGGCGATCGACACCTCGAGTGCACTCCAGGTCCTGCAGAGCCGAGCCGATGAGGTCGAAGACGAGATGTCCAGCGCTGGTCGTGCAGCGACGTCCGCGGGCGTCCGGTTCGGCGGTCTCACGGTTTCGACTGGGACGCTCTCGGGTGCGCTCCTCACGCTCGGCGCAGTCACCACTGGGACGACGGCCGCACTCGCAGCGCTGTCGACGACGATCTTCCCGTTGATCGCCGTCGCCGGCACGCTGGCCGCAGGGGTCGGGAGTCTCGCAGCTGCCTTCGGCGGCCTCGCCGCGGTCGGCGCCGTCACGCACATGGAGGAACTCAAGACGGCGTTCGGCGAGGCGAAGACGGAGATCAGGGAACTGATCCAGCCGCTGGGTAACGTCTTCGGTCCGCTGCTCGTCGACGCCGTCGAGGCGCTCCCGACGCTCGTCGAGCGGATCCTCGAGGCGATCGGGCCGGTCGACCAGTTCCGGGATGCGATGGTCGAGTACGGCGATCTCGCGATGGACGTCATCCCGCAGGTGGCGGGGGCGATGATGGATCTCGCACGGAACGCACTGCCGCCGCTGCGCAACCTCATCGGCTACCTCACCGACAACGGTGGCAGCGCCTTCGAGGGGATGCTTCAGGTCACGCGTGAGCTCGCGCCGGAACTCAAGACGTTCGGCGCTGCGGTGGTCAACGCGATCCCCCCGATCACGAAGATGGGGACGATCCTCCTCAACACACTGCTGCCGCCGCTTGCCAGCGTGATCGATCTGATCACCGGCGCTGTCGAGTCGATCAACGAGTTCGTCACTGGATCGGAAGCGTTCCAGGAGGGCGCCGGGGCGATCGCCGAGATACTCGACGGCACGGTCACCGAAGCTGTCGAGGGTGCGACGGAGCTGTGGACCACGCACGGCGATGATGTTCTGGGTGCTGTCGAGAGCGGCTACGGAGAAGTCTCGAGTATCGCCGCCGACAGGGCCGGTGCTGTCGAAAGCGGTGTCAAGAGCGCTCTCCGGTCGACTGGACGCATCTGGAAAACGCATGGAGATGAGATAGAGCGGACGGCCCGGACTACCTTCGGGTCTGTCGAGACCATCGTCAAGACGTCGTTCAGCGAGATTCGCGAGACAAGTGAGCTCGAGATCTCCGCTGTCACGGGCGTTCTGGGGACGTTCGACGAGGCAGTCAAAAACCAACTTGTTGGCCCGCTCACTGACGCCGACAGTGATTTCTCAGAGACGTTCTCGTCGATCCAGACAGAGGTCGAAGAGTCGCTCGGCCTTGTCGAAGAGATCATCACTGATTTCGTTTCGGTGGCGTTCGACAGTGGGATCCAGCCATATATCCGCAATGCGTCTGATCTCTGGCAGCAGCATCTGTCGGGACCAGACGGGATCGTCGCGAACGCACGGACCGCCTTCAACACCCTCTGGAGATATGTGATCAGGCCGACGCTGAACACCATCCAAGGAGCGTGGGAACTGTTTGGGAACGATATAATCACGCTTCTGCGGGGTGTTTTCGGCACTCTTGAAACACTCTATACGATCAAGCTGGATGCGTTCTTGACGGCAGTCAACGTCTTCCTCGATCTCCTATCGGGAGACTGGAGAGGGGCCTGGAACTCGATCGCCGGGTTCCTTCAACGGACGTTTAACGAAATCGCTGAGTGGCTCAAAGGCCCCGCAGTTAGCCTTCTCAACGGCGCTCTCGGTCTTATCGCCAGTGCGATCAAAGCGCCATTCTTAGCAGTCTACAACTGGCTCATCGGGAATAGTATCGTCAAGGACATGATAAACGATTCCGTCTCGTGGCTCAAGCAAACGGGGAAATCCCTGATAGCGGGTGCGTTTGAGACGGTCACCGAAGGCATCAAGAACAGCATCGCCTACCTCACTGGAACTGGGGAGGACTCACTCATCGGTGATGCAAAAGCGAAGCTCAACGGCCTGGCAACGTGGGTCAAAAGCACTGCGAAGGAGAAGGTCAAGTCTGCGTTCCAGACGATCTCCGATGCGATCACCGAGGCTCTCGAGGTCAATATCGACTGGCCCGAGCCCCCTGAGATCGTCAAGAAAGCGTTTAACGGAAACCTCGACATCGACTGGCCAAGCCCTGGCGATGGTGGTAGCAGTGGAAGCGACGACGATGACGACGGGACGGTCGACCTTGACGACCCTGACGAAAACATCACAGGTGGCACGGGGACAGAAGGGCCAGATAGAGACGACCACCTCGAGGGGAATGATGGGACCAGCCCCGGTTATGGACTCGACGATCCTCGCGAAGAGGATGAGCGGTCGGGCAACTCTGGCCCATCTCGCGACGATCACATTTCCGGTGACGATGGCACTGGCCCCGGATACGGCCTCTCAACCGGCGGGATGATCGAAAAGACCGGCTGGGCAAAGCTCCACGCACCAGAGATGGTTCTCTCCCAGGACCAGACTGCCGACGTCCAACGGGGCAACGCGCTCGCAGTCGGCGACGTTGGGAGCAACATGGAGAAGGCGCTCCAGTCGGCCGACCGGACTGACGACCTGATCGCGGAGCTCCGGTCGATCCGGCACCGACTCGGAGAAGTCGCCGCCGAGGCCGGCACCGAGGTCGAGTTCCGCGACGAGGATCGGTGGCGGGCAGTCGAACGCTAATTCTTAGAGATGCTCACACTACGAATCGAACACACCGACGGCACAGTCTCGGAACTCGACGCCATCCGGGCGTCGCGGACCGAAGATCTAGACGAACAGGCACGAGCCGAAGCGACGGTATATCGCTCGGACTGGAACGACGTCGAGGCCGACCTCGACGAGCGAAACGACCGACTGTTCCTCGACGTCGACGGCGTCGATGTCTTCGGCGGTCGCTTCGAGGACTCGCGGAGCGAGGCCGGGACGGTCTCGGTCCAACTCTCGAGTCCGGAGACCGACGCCAACGATGCTGAGCCGACGCCGGCGAACCTGACGTATCAGAACGTCGCCGACAGTACGATCGTCTCCGACGCGATCACGGCGGTCGACACGCTGTCGGCCGGAACAGTCGAGACGGTCGCCTCGGCGATCTCCTACTCGGCGAGCCACGCCTCGAGGAGCAAGCAGATCCGTGACCAGCGGAAGGCCACCGGCGCGGAGATCCGGTACAACCCCGACTGGACGGTCGACTACCTCGACCGGCGCGGGAGTGATCGCGGCGGCGTCGTCCTCGGACCCGCCGAAAGCAACATCGGCGACGGGTTCACCAAGACTCTCGACATCCGCGAGGAGGTCACGCACGTCCTCGCACTCGGTGCGCAGGACGGTCCGGACCAGCGGATGGCAGAGGCGGTCGTCTCCGACTACTCTGCCGGCAAGCGCCCTGTCTGGCGGCGCGTCGAGGACAAGGAGATCATCGACCAGGACCGACTCCAGCAACTGGCCCAGACCCAGGTCGATGAGTACGATGGTGAGCCGCGGGCGATCGAGGTCCAGGCGACTGTCTTCGGCGTTGACCTCGAGCTCGGCGACTCGGTCTCGGTCGACTACCCCGAGGAGAACGTCTCCCGCTCGCTCCGCGTTGTCTCGCTGACGACGCGCTGGGACGAGCAGGGTCGCGTCCAGGAGGTCACACTGTCGAACCGCTCCCGGACGCGATCGTCGAACCAAGGCGACGCGAAGCGCAACACGGACCTCCAGAAGTTCAACCGCGGGTATCAGGGCTTTGTCGACCGATCCCAAGCCACGAGTGGGTGGAATCCAGCAGAAAGTGGCACGCCCCAGACGCTCGAGATCCCAGCGTGGCCAGACGATATCGTCGACGAGCAACGCGTCGAGCTGACGGTTCAGGGCCGCGCATGGCGGTCGCCGGTCGAAAGCGTCGGTCACGAGCACGCGTTCAGCTGGCGCCATGCACACGGTGTCGACACGACCAGTTCGAACAACAGCGACTACCAGACGGTTGTCGCGACTGGCCGGGCTGGCTACAGTTCGCCACAGACACTCGACGACAACTGGTCGACTATCGGGAGCGTCCCAACCAGCGGTTCGTTCGGGGTTGATACGTCCGAGGTGGCGGTTGTCTGCGCGCTGACACCGACGAATAGTCCCAGCGGAATGGGGATTCGAAGCCTCTCCATCCGTCTAAAGAACGATTCGTCGGACGACTACTATCCAGACTCCGACGGCATCCGTGCACGTGAGATCACCGAGGCGCCCGTCCCGTTCCCGGCGCTCGAGGCCCCTGAGAACGCGAACGGCGATAGCTACTCGTTAGAGGCGCAGACGAACTTCACATCCGAATACGGATCGCTCGACGTTGCAGTCGCGGCAGGCTACTGGGCCGATGGCCAGCACGTCCACGGTGTCGACAGTACAACGACTAACGGCGGTGTCAACGAAGATACGACGTCGAGCGAGGCGGCGTTCAAGCCTGGCGTGACGACGACTTTTGAGAATACAGAATATTATCCGTCGGACGTCACGATCACGGTCAACGGGACCTCGGTGGCGACGATCGCCGGCGACGATACCTCAAGCTGGGACGAGACGGTCGACCTCACTGGGGAACTCCAAGCGGGATCGAATACAATCACGGCCGAACCCGCTGACCGAGGCGAACTGAACCTCATCCTCTCGTCGGAGCTGTTCCGCAGAGGACGTACGAACTAACCCAGAGATAGACCCATGTCAAACTTCAACGCAGCAGGATTCACCGACCTCAGACAGTACATCACATCGATGAACGGCTGGACACACGTCGCACTGATCGACGATGCAGGCAACGAGGAGACTCGTATCGATATCCACAACGACAGTCGCGCCAGCTGGGGCGACGCGAGTGCGAACCCGACTGATCTCACGATCACACTCTCGGGGTCGGACAGCGATATCGCGGCTCCGGTCACGCTTGAGCGTGCTGAACTACATCTGAGTTCCTCGTCGACGACAACGATGCACGACGGGCCACTCCAAGGTGAGATCAACGGATCGCTGCAGGCTGCAGCCGTCACGATCGGCTCGGATACCGACGAAGGGACAGTGACCTACACCGTCGAACTACCGACGCAGTAGATCCATGCTCGAGAATCCGGAGGATCTCGTTGATCCCGGCAACCAGCACACGGAGACGTTTCTGGACACCAGTGATGGAGAGCCACGCAACACGTTCATCTTCGAGGTCGCCACTGAACACTACGAGTTCGTCGAAGCTGCCGAGGACGGCCTCATCTTCGATGCTGACCTGCGATTCGATCGGACCGCGTTCGGCGACTGGGTCCTCGAGCAGCATCCCAACTGGGACAAGTTACCGGACCATGCTGCCGAGAATATCTTCGATAGCAACCGCTGGGATCTCGCAGACGACGCCAGCGACACGGCAGTCGAGTTTCTGGTCTCGGACATGGATGAACCGCCTGTCGAGGCGGTCAAAGGCCAGCTACTCGAGATTGGCTCAACGACGCTGAACCTCCGGGATCAGCAGTCAGTGACGACATCCGTTCGAGTCAAGACGACCGATCCAGAGGGGCCGTGGGAGAGTCCGGGCGTTCGATTGCGATTCGGCCATGGGTCGACCGACTGGTCCCTCTCGCAGACGCTTTCCGAGGCGAACAGCACGAGCTACGCGACCTCTTGGTCCCCGAACGGGTCCTACCTCGCATATGGGGAGTACGACGGAAACGTCTACGTCCACTCGACGAGTGACTGGTCGCTGGCGACGACCCTGTCGGCGGCAGGCAGCTCTATCGAAGATATCGGCTGGGCTCCCGACAGTTCATATATTGCATACGCATCACGTGACGATAACGTCTACATCCATTCTGTCTCTGATTGGGGGCTTTCACAGACGCTGTCGCAAGCTGGAAGTAACGTCTATGGAGTGGACTGGTCACCAGACGGAAATTACATTGCATACGGGTCAGCTGACAATAACGTCTACATCCATGCTACGAGCGACTGGTCGCCGATAGGCAACAGCCCACTCTCCCAAGCTGGAAATAGTGTCTACACGGTCGCCTGGTCGGCGGATAGTAGTTATATCTCATATGGTACTAGCGGGAACAGCGTTCACGTCCACACGACGAACGACTGGTTGCCAATAGCTGATAGCCCCCTCTCTGCGGCGACTGGGATCGTCCGTAGTATTGATTGGGAACCAAACGCGAATTATGTCGCGTACGGGTCAGATGATGAAAACGTCTACATCCACGCGACAAGCGACTGGTCGCCGATAGCCAACAGTCCTCTCTCCCAGGCGACGGGTAGAGTCACTTCGGTGGCTTGGTCCCCAGATGCGAGCTATCTCGCGTACGGCTCCTACGATAGCAACACCTACGTCCATCTGACGAGCGATTGGACGCTGGATGTGACACTCACTGAAGCAAGCGGAAGCTACGCCTACGTCAACTCAGTCACCTGGGCCCCAGGAACCGATAACATCGCCTATACCGGTGCATCGGACCTCAACACCTACGTCCACAACGCACCATCGGCGGACTTCGTCGTCACGATCTCGTCGACGAACAGTCCTATCGACGAGACCGAGACGCTGACGGTCGACACGCAGATCGATAACCAAGGCGGGAAGGCCGGCGAGCAAGAGATCACGCTCGAGATCGGGGGGACACTCGAGGACTCGCAAACGGTCAGCCTGGATGCGAGCACGTCGACGACGATCATCCTCGAGTGGCCGACCGAAGTCGGTGACCACGGATCGAAGACTGCGACCACCTCGAGCAACGACGATAGCGATTCGACCAGCATCTTAGTTCGGTTCGACCGGACGGTCACCGCCACCGGATCAGGCTCGGCGACCGTCTCACGCGAGTGGACGGGCGCGCGATCGACAACGGCCAGTGGGACCGGAAGTGCGACGATCTCGCGGACAGCTACGGCGGATCGGTCTCTGTTGGCGTCCGGCACCGGCGGCGCGACGGTCTCGCGAACTGCGACGTCCGATCGCACGGTCGTGGCGACCGGCACTGGCAGCGCGATCGTCCGATTCGACTTCGCCGGCTGGGCGATCGGTCGCCGGATGATCCAAGCGACCGAGCCCGAGCTTACGCCAAAAACACTCTCGCTGTCGTTTGAGGCGACACGTGACGACATTGGCCACTGGCGGCAGTACGACCGTGCCGGCGACCTCGGCATCCAGATCGGCTACGGCGGCCAGTTCCGCGCGATCGACTCCGCCGGCCGTGACTCTCCGACGATCGTCGAGGCACCTGACTCGGAGCAGCCCCCATTCCAAGCTGGATCGGAGTGGTACGTCAATAGCTACGAGGAAGAGCAGGTTGCTGCCGATCGTTTTGAGCTCACGCTGACGTTCCATCGGCTCTCTGATCGCGACCCGATGTTCGATCCCGTCGACGAGGCTGGTGAGTCCTGGTCGATCGACACCGATCGCGGCACGGTCGCCCTCGAGGACAGGCAGGTCGGGCAGATCTCACGCTCCGGGACGACATCAGGCGGGACCACCACGCTCCCGCTACGGCTGACCGACGAGCAGGCAGCGTTGCTCGCAGATACGGGGACTGTACCTGACGCGATCGTCGAGCGGATGGTCCCCGACGGCCCGGATCGTCTCGAGGACTCCAGCGACGGCAAGCAGACTGTAACGATCACAGCGCCGACGGGGGCGAGTATCGAGCCGGGACAGTACTTCGTGCAGGGCTGGTCGCTCTCACACGGCGGTTATCAGGACTACCGCTGGCGAGTTGGTCTGGAACTCGCGGAGAAGTGAGCCCCTACTCGAGTTCGAAGGTTCCCGTTCCCGGGTCGCCAACTTCGTCGAGGATCTCGTCGCGCATGATGATCTCGGCCTCGTACTCGCCAGCCGACCAGTCGTCTTCTGGTTGGAAACGAGCTGCCACCTCGGGCTTCATCCACCCGTCCTCCCCAGTCAGCTCCTCGATTTCTCGGGAAGATCGGTCAACGCGGCTGCCGTCAGGTCCGTAGAGTTTGGCCTGTGTCGTGTACTGGACCTCGCCATCGTGGGAATAGACGTTGTACCGGAATGCTACGACGACTTGATTCGCATCCAGCGTTCCGGTCTCGATCGCGTTGCTCGTGAGATCGCCGTATTCCTCCCATTCGCTAACGAGGCCGACGTCATCGATCTTCGGCGGTCCTGGTTCGATGCCAGTATGCTCGAAGCCACCGTCGTCCTCGCTGCTGTTGCCGTTCCCACTCCCGGTTTCGTCTTTGGTCTGATCGCTCGCACATCCGGCGACGGTCGTCGAGACCGCGGCTCCGGATCCCACCAACAGCGCTCGTCGATTCATATCAGCCCTACTGGACGGTTTCGTGATAAGAATATCGGCGTTACGAGCGGGGAGATAGGTCAGGCGTGATTACTGTGATAATTCAGTGTGTCTCAGGGCTATTGGCCAGAAGAAAGCCGATCCATGATCGTAATACAATGTTGGCGGAACTCTTCAGTGGGTGAATCCTCCTCATATGGACGTGTGCAAGCCTCTCGAATTGTAGGTTCGGTCTTGTCATACTCTTCTGCAACCTTAGTGAAGGCCCGATCGAGACGAGATTCTGCTTCCGTCCGGTATCGTTTTCCTTTCCGGCGTTTCGGAGGCTCATGATCATGTTTCTGGAAGCGATAAGCTACTTCCGCACGGTAATCTAGGCGTGGTCCAGGGCGCATCCGCGGTAGAACATCCGCTGCGACAAGCGCAAAATCATCTCCCCACCGGTCTGGGGCATCATTTGGAACACTACGCTTTCCAATCTTGAAGCCGACCTGATGCTGATCTATTTTCGGTCGGTTCAATTCCTCAAACTCACTTAGTTTAGTCTCCTCCATTCAGGTGTCACCGTATCTTGACCAAGGTAGAGTAGCGTATTGACTATTTTTCTGGCTAGATGCGTCCCTGTATGTACTTCTTCATTTTCTATGAACTCGAGGATCCTATTCTATTCGCCTGATTCATCCTTGGAGATCAAAAGCACGATTGTAAATACGCTATCCTATCAGAGCCACCTGGCCTGTGATCCCATCTTAGGTTGATTATCTCAGTCTTCGGTATCGAGTACTGTTTCTGGAACTGTGATTACGCCGATAACGTGTTCGAGGTCCTGCCCGTCCATCGGTGATATTGTTACGCTCGTAGATCAAGGGGAGACCGCTGCTCGAGGGCTGGGTGACGACGTCCCGCTGCTCGCGTCGCCGCGACGCTGGTCGTGATCAACGCTGCACTTCGTCTCGATCGTCGACGATGTCTCCGTCAGTTTGTCCTCATCGTCGTCCTATCATCATCGCCACTAAAGGGGCCAATCATCGACCCCCTGGGCTAGTTAGACTATTCAGGGTCGACGGAGATCAATTTGTGTAAGCATCCAATAGTGGCTTCAGAGCCGGAATTCCGATATGGTTTCAGACGAACCCTTGTAAGGTCGAAATGAAGTGATCGACGGTGGTGACTTGAAATGCTACGAGAGTGTTGTGCCGGTTCCGAGGAGTAGCTTCCGTTGATTCATATCAATATAGATGTCTAAATTCGTGACAATACTGTCGTCGCTGGGGTTTGCTACTTCGCCGCCATCTCCTGTGAGCGCTCAAGTCGGTCGACGAGTTCCTTCCGGGGCTCACCACCAAGACTACTGCAGACAGACATATACCGCTCAAGAAGGGCACGCTCATCCTCATAGCGACCATCTTTTCGGTAAATAATTCCAAGGTGTTCGTAGTACCACTTCGGTGGTGTCGAGTAATTCTTTGCTCTTGCTTCAGCTTCTGCCTGGTCTATACACCAAAGTAGTAGCTCCTCAGCAGCGTCATGTTTGCCCTCACGTTTAAACTTCTTTACATGGTCGGTCGCATCTGTATAATGGTTAACTCCTAATCTAGCAGCGACACCACTGAGATCCGTCGACGTACTCTTTCTGTCGGAAGTACTATCTTTTTTAGCAGTTGTATTGCGGGATATAGTCTGTTGACTGCTACTGTATCCCTTGTGTACTGCGTACCGAACAAGCAGATATACCGGGCCAATAAAGAGGCCAAAGCCTGGTAGAACAGCAATTCCGATATAGTACTTCCGCCGCTGTGGCCATTCCGTAGCTTTGAGGGTCGCTTGTGAATCCTTATAGAGACAGATTGGAAGTCCAATCCAACTGATGAATAACAATGGATCGACAACTATTGTCGGAAGTGTTCCCATCCCCATACCTGCGATCCATAATCCGATTGTACAGCCGATAATACCCTTTAACCAGATGGTTTCCGGTAGCTGCACATCA
The DNA here is from genome assembly GCF_020515625.1 of Natrinema amylolyticum. NCBI lineage: Archaea > Methanobacteriati > Methanobacteriota > Halobacteria > Halobacteriales > Natrialbaceae > Natrinema > Natrinema amylolyticum. The sequence goes on along the minus strand of NZ_JAIWPJ010000001.1, from coordinate 122,507 downwards.
CTATTGTCCGTATGAGTCGCGGTTGTCTCTGTTTCTAACCCAGATGGCGCTGTCGGTCTTGTTCTTTGACTATCTTCCAGTACAGCACTATCGTTCTCCTCTTCGATATCCGGTTCGGGAATCTCGGTTTCAATATCGATATACTCAGAGATCAGTTCCTCGGCCCCTTCTTGATCAACCAGGTCAACGAGATCGTCACCACCAATCAGCTTTACGTTGAGGTCGCTAGCTAACTCCTCGGCGTTTCTCGAGTACGACGACGTCGTCACCATGATCACTTTGTCGACGTTGGGTTCCTGATGCTTGAGGCTCGAGTACTGCTGGATATCGGGACTACCGACCTTGTTGCCCTCACCATAGCGCTTCGCCTGAATCAGTGCTTTTTGTTCATATGGGTCCGTTTTTCGAGCTCGGACGTCGATTCCCTTGTCGTTCGACGCTGTCGAAACCTCGCAATCCCAGCCCATCTTTTCCCAGAGACCGGCGACGAAGTGTTCGAACTCGTAATCATCCATCGACTGAAGTTCGGTCTTCAAGTCGAAATCATCGGGGACCGCAGGTAGTTCCTCGCCACAGAAGCGACAGAACTCGCTGCCCTCTTCTATTTCGTCCCCACATGAGGGGCATTCCATAACTACCCATCTCGGCTGATAGTTCAAAAGGCTGATTGCTGCTCTGGATCTCAATCAGAAATAGTACTACCGAGCACGAGTGCGTCGACCTTCGGAACGTCGTCACAAGCACTCACCACGGCTTTCGTCTTGTTACAGTCGTAGAAGTCGGCTGCGCGTTCGATGGCGTCTCGGCGGTACGCATAGTCACTGTCGGTTCTGATTCGTATACTCGTACACACGACCCCCGAAATCCTAGCTTTTTCGACTCACTGAGCGGGCTATTTCGGCCCCAAATCGGAGAAACGTGTCTACTATCCATAGAAGAATACCGTCTCAAACGAGATCGACTCGAGATATGCACATGACGAGTCGCGTCTCGTGTGCATATTCGGGAATTCGGATTCTGTCGGCGTACAACCCCAGGCAGTATAGACGACAATGCATGAGCACACCGCTCCGTTCTCAATCATTACACGACGAGAAACAGCCTGTCAGCAGAGTCATCACCGTGAGTGCTGATATCAACTCATGGGTACCGAAATGCACCAGCAATGGGAATACAAGACACTCGAACCGCCAAAGGGATTGACCAAGCGAGAGACAGTCGATCCAACAGACGAACTCAACCGCCTCGGTGCAGAGGGCTGGGAACTCGCAGAGACGATCAGCTACGACGGTGGCGGCACGAAACTACTGCTGTTCAAACGTCCAGTTTCTCATGAATGACCTCTCGACGGACAACACGTTACGTGAGCGGACGGACGTCAACAAGTACTGGTTCTGGTTGCTGATCGGGGCCAACCGGTGGGTCGTCGCCGGTGGGCTCGCTTTCCTGATCTTCCTCGTGTTTATGATCTGGGGCGTGATGAAGCCGGTATCGTTGCACTCGACCATGCAGTCGAGCGACATGGTCGAGACGGTATTCGCCGGTCTCGTCGGCGCGATCATCACGGGAACGACGCTCGTCGTCTCGATCAATCAGCTCGTCCTCTCCCAGGAGATCGGTTCGCTCGGGAGCCAGCGTAGTCGGATGGACACGACGATGGATTTCCGCCAGAACACCGACAGCCTCCTCGGGATGACGACACCCGGCGACCCAGCGGCCTACCTCCATGCGCTTATCGAAACGAGCGAACAGCGAGCAAAGACACTGCGAGACACGCTCTCCGAGACTGAAAACAAGGAGGTCTACGAGAAAGTGGACGAGTACGTCACCGACCTGTTGGAGAACGCCGATCACGCACGCAACCTCCTCGAAGACACGGATTTCGGCACCTTCGGCGTCGTATCGCCCGCGCTCGATTACAACTACGATCGGAAGATGCACGACGTTCGCCGGCTCGGGATGGAGTACGAAGATTCCCTCACCGACGAGGAACGAAGCGCGTTCAGAAATTTGCTCGAGGCGCTCACGATGTACGGGGTGGTCCGCGAATACATCAAGGATCTCTACATCCAGTGGGCGCTGGTAAAACTCTCACGAGCCATCCTGTATGCCGCAGTGATTGCACTCACCGTCTCTGGGGGGATGGTCGTCTTCGTCGATCTGGCAACGTTCACCGGCACGTTCCTCGGCATCGAGAGCGTTCTCTGGGTTGTTAGCGCCGCGTTTGCCATCTCAGTGCTGCCATTTCTCCTGTTCACATCCTACATCCTGCGGCTCGCGACGCTCGCCAAACAGACTCTCTCAATGGGACCGCTCATGCTTAGCTAACCTACTACCAGATTCAAACGCGTACTACGCAGGTCGCCCACGTAGTCCGCGAAGGAGATTTCCCAGGCGTTCGAACGCACGAAGCACGCTCCGAATATCCAGTTATCTAACAGTGGGTTCATTTGAATTAGGTTGGGGAAAATTTGTTCCTGTGATAAATACATTCTCTAAGTCTTGTACCGCGTTTTTGATTGATTTCAGAGAGATCGATAGTCATTGCGGTACATGCGGTCCCTGTACTTACCGCTCGGCCATAGTCTATTCTCTTCCCTCCTAAGCGGACTCGACAACACTCGCTATCGAGGTCCTATCCTCTCCTACTGCTGGAGCAGCACCGTTGTACCGTCTCGAATCGGCCAGTCTGACTTTTCGCTAGCGCGGCGCGCGCTCTGCGCGCCGCGCAATTGCCCTGCCCCCTTAGGGGCATGCAAGCATGTGTCGGAAAACTAATCACCATTGTCTGCTTCTCGGACTAGTATAATGTCAGATAGAGCTGATTCTACCGGTGGACAGATGTTGTCTACCGCTAATGCGAATCTGACGTTCAAACAAGCAATGGGAAATCCCGAGAATTGGCTCACAGCCTATCGCCATAACTTGTGGGGAATGCGAGAAGGTCTAGAAGCCCGGTATGACGAATTATCGATCGGAGATGTTGTCCTTTTTCGGACAGACCGCGAATTTAGCGATAACACAGAGTGGGGAATCATTGGATATGGTGTAGTAGGGAGAAAATCAAAGAAAGATAAACCGCTCTGGCCAGATGAACTCGAGGTCGGCGCTGTTCTTCGCGAGCCACTCTTGGAAGGGAGAGGATCCTCGCTACAGAAAGAGGACGATTCCAACATACTTGGAATCGGAGCGGGGTTGATATGGGTCAGGGTGAACATATTCACTGTCGCGTTCCCCACCGCGCGACACGATCCAACCAGCACCCAACCCATCCCGATCTTGTCCATACCGTCCGGCGGCCATCCCCCTGCGCCCATCCGGGCGGCCTTTTGAGGTCTTTTCAAGGTGATTTGACGCTTAGCGATAGCTATCCAATGAGGGTGTCATAGTACGATTCTCATGGAGCTGTTTTCATTCCGATTTCGGAGAACCAACCGATACGTAGGTGTGCGCACTGACCAACGAGGATTCTATCAGATACGGACTAAGTCCACAGGAGTGTACGGAGTACAGGGCGCGTACACATCACTGTGGGCGGTATCAAACCAATAAATTAAACCGGGTGGTAAAGCGAACCTATCTCTTCTGGTCACTCGCCGCAGGGAGTGTAAAGGAAAACGTCGCTCCCTCGCCGGGCTCGGACTCGACCCATATCTCGCCACCGTGGCGCTCGATGATGCGCTCGCACAGCGCGAGGCCGATTCCCGTCCCCGTGTGCTCGTCATTCGCGTGGAGGCTCTGGAACACCTCGAAGACGCGGTCGGTGTCGGATGGGTCGATACCGATCCCCTCGTCGCTAACCGAGACAACCCACTGGCCCTCGTTTCGTTCGGCCGAGATATTAACCCGGGGCGGTCCGTCGCTGCTATACTCGATGGCGTTGTCAAGCAGGTTCTGGAACACCTGGCGTAACTGTCCGCCGTCCCCCTCCACGACGGGTAACGCGTCGGCGGTTATCTCGGCGTCGTTCTCCTCGATCCGGACCTGGAGATCGTTGTGGACGTCTGCGATAACATCGTCCAGATCGACGGGCGCGAAGTCGTCGCCCTGTGTCTCGACTCGGGAGTACTGGAGGAGTCCCTCGATCATGTTGCGCATCCGATCCGCGCCGTCAACCGCGAACTCGAGGAATTCCTCGCCGTCCTCGTCAAGGGCGTCCCCGTAGCGCTGTTCGATCAGCTGCAGGTAGCTCGACACCATCCGCAGGGGTTCTTGCAGGTCGTGCGATGCGGCGTAGGCGAACTGTTCGAGGCGCTCATTCGATTCTTCGAGTCTCTCGATCAGCTTTTCGAGTTGTTGTTCGCGCTGTTTGCGCTCGGTGATGTCCTGGGCCGCACCGCGGAACGAGACGACCTCGCCGTCGGCAGTTTCCGGGACTCCCTGTAGCCGGAGCCAGCGCACCTCACTGCTGGCCGCGGTCCGGAGCCGTACCTCGATGTCGAAGGGATTGCCAGAGGCGAGCGCGTCCTCGATGGCCGCCTCGACCCGCGGCCTGTCCTCCTCGTGGTACATGTCCAGCGCCTCGTCCAGCGGCGGTTCCTCGTCGCCGGGCACCTCTAGCAGTTCGAAGATGTTGTCGGTCCAGAACACGTCCTGGGTCTTCGGGTCGATCTCCCACCCGCCGACGTCCGCGATACGCTCGGTCCGCTCGAGTAAGCCGAGCGTCCGTTCGAGTTCGCGTTCACGCTGCTTGCGCTCGGTGATATCTTGGGCGAAGCTCAGACCGGCGAAGATATCGCCGTCACCGTCCCGTAGCGGCATGGCCCACACTCGCCAGTGCCGACCGACAACCTGGGTTTCAATACTCCCGCTTTCGCCGTCCTCGATAGCGGCCCGGAACAGCGGTTCGAGGTCGGCCACGGCGTCGTCGGGGTAGAGATCCGGCATTCGCGTCCCCAGGCCCTCCTCTGCGCTGGGCGCTGGGTCGCCGGCCTTCTCGCCCGCCGCCAGCGTGTACCGAAGGTCGTGGTCGTAGACGCCAACGACACCGTTCGGGAAGTGCTCGGCGAGCGTTCGGTAGAGACGTTCAGATTCCTCGAGTTGGCGCTGGGCCTCCATGCGCTCGGTGACGTCGCTCAAGGTGATGACGCCGCGATCTACCTCGCCGTTCTCGTCTCGGATCGGCATGCCCTCCGCTTCGACGAGGCGGCGCTCGCCATCAGCAGTCTCGATCTCGAAGATTTCGGGTTCGCCCACCTCTTCGCCGTTGATCACGCGAGCCAGGGTCATCTCCTCAGGCTCGACCCGGTCACCCGATTCGGCCCATCTCACTGGGTACTGTTCGTACTCGGCGACAGAATCTGCGTCGAATACGTCCCCGCCCCAGATGTCGTGTGCGTTCTCGTTGGCCTCGACGATCTGCCCGTCGGCCTCTGCGACGACGACACCGACCGGGAGCACCTCGAACATGGTCTCGAGTTGTTCGTTGTGCCGCTCGATCTCGCGTTTGTATTCTTTGCGCTCGGTGACGTCCCTGACGACGACCATGCCGGCGAATACCTCGTCTGTGGCGTCTCTGACGGGGAGAGCGTGCGCGTGGAGGTGTCGGCCCCCGAACTCGATCTCGAAGGAATCGGCTTCTCCATCGAGTGCCCCCGCGAAGTACGGCTCGATCTGTTCGACGAGGACGTCCGGATGGAGTTCGTGGATAGTGCTCCCGATTCGGTCCTCCGGCTCTATATCGAGACTTTTCAGGAGCTGTCCGCCAACGGCGGTGTACCGCATGTTCTCATCGAACATACCCACCGCTCCGTTCGGGAAGTTTTCAATGAGCGTCCGGTACCGCCGCTCGCTCTTTTCAAGCTCGCGTTCGTTCTCCCGTTGCTCGGTGACATCCTCGAAGGCGAACACGGCCCGTTCGAGTTCATCGTCTTCGTTCCATTGCGGGGCGCCGTTGACTGACACCCAGACGCGGTCACTAGAGGGTCTGCGAAGGCCGAGGATCTGATCGTGTATCGCCTCTTCCTGTGTGACTACGCGGTCGAACGGCATTTCCCCCCTCTCGACTGGCTCGCTGTTCTCGTCGACGAGGTCCAAGCGAGGGTCGTCGTGGGAGAACTGGCTGAGTTCGTCGCGAGAGCGACCGTAAATTTCCTCGGCGTGCTCGTTGGCGAACGTTACCTTGCCGTCGGCGTCGACAACCGCGATCCCCACGGGGCTGGTTTCCACGACCCCCTCGAGGAGATCACGTTCCTGTTGGAGGTCGCGTTCTACCTGCCTGCGTTCGGTGATGTCGCGTACGACTCCTATGGACCCCTGAAACGCGCCGTCCTCGACGAGTAGGTGTAACTCCAGTTCACACGGGATCGCGTCGCCGTCAGCTGTCCGGGCCGTGAATTCGATCGGATCGTCCCGGCGGTCGTCGTCGGTGAGCCGTCGGTCGATTTCGCGCTGGAGACGACTGACGTCCTCGTCGGCGAGCACAAGCGACGCGTACTCGTTGAGAAGCTCCTCCCGGGAGTAGCCGGTAACCTCGACAATGGTGTCGTTGACAGCGACGAACCGCCCCTCGGCATCGAGTTGGTAGATCCCGTCGTCTACCATATTGACCAGCTTCGAGTAACGATCGAGCGCGCGCTCGCCGGTAGCGTCCGCCCAAAACCCGCCCTCTGTAGTACCGGCTTGATCGCTCATATGACCGGTAATGCATCTCGGGTAGGAAAAATTCATCGTGTATTGACCGGGTCCGGAACCGGTCGTGGATTGGATATCACGAGATAGCGGGTTGCTCTCCTTCCGGAATCCAGCCCCTGTCTCGCGTCAGGTGAGGATCTCCTTAGGACACCGCTGACGGGAGCCACTGCTCTGAATCTATCCTCTGTATTTAGCACGCGATTTTTAACAGCCATTGGATAGATCAATAGCTACTCTGGTAACGCCTTCACCTGTACTTACCGTTCATCAGTAGTCGCGGAGGGGCGTGCGAACTATTCTATGACACCCTCATCCAATCTCGAGTTCCCCGACCGCTTCGGCGGGCTCGACATCGTGCTCAACGAGGCGATCGGCGGCCAGCTGCCAGGCTTCTTCCGAGAGTTCGGGATCAGCGGCTTCGTAGTGGACGCTGAACTCGGTCAGTGCGACGGCGACCAGGAGGTCTCGCTGTCGGTTGGATAGCATCGCCGACGTTAGCCGCGGCTTCTGATATAAACCTTTGACTCAGTCCTGCTGGCTTTAGTGCTCACAATTAGAGGAGAAGCCGGTTAGAAAATTATTGATAGATATATGCGGTATTATTCTAGTGGTTCACCCGAGAGGTATGCCGAGACGAGTTCATTGAAGTTGTAATCGCCTTTGAGTTCACCACTCAGGAAATCGCTGACAGCAGCGTTGAATCCATCTTCATCAACGATACCGCTTTCATTTGTATAGGGAAGATCAGCACCGCTATTTTGCTCTCCACCATCACTGTCGCTACTTTCGTTCTCCACATTCAGGTACTCTCTTATTTCATCGGAAGCTGGCTGGGGGAAGTCTTTGTCCCATTTACCAGCCTCATGAATGGTCGTTTCAGAATTAACCACACTGAGGTGCTCAAGGTCCGATTTTGTCGCCGACTCGGTGTCAATGTCGCCCATATCGTCGACGTAGACGTACATCGATACGGAATCATCACCTTGTTCTGTCGCTACCCCCCCAATAGGGAGCGCTCCACTAAGGGAATCCATCATCTTGCTCATGTTCTCGAACTTCGCCCCACCTTCGACACGCACCTCACCGTTACCGATGTTCGCATCGATGCGAGCAACCTCGAGTTCGGATTCAGACAATGCGGTTATAAACTCGTTAGCGCTCGAGGATCCGGTCGTACTCGTTGGTCCACTCTGGACAGACGTTGCTAACGACTTAATGGACTGGCTGGCCAAATCTTTAGCTTCGACATCAAACTGTGCATCAACTGAGAGGTTCTCTCCGTCGGTATTAGCAGTTAGCTCGAAGTCAATGTTTTTCGGGGTCTCAATATCGTTAGCCTGGAGCTCGTCAATATATGCACCCCAGTTTTCGGTAGTACTCGTGATTTCGGCGTCAAATTGTATTCCCTGGTTCAACGTCTGTTCGGCAGCTGTATCCCATTCGAGAGTCCACTCGAGATCTGCTGCCTGTTGTGCTTCGATAGCTGTCCGAGCATTCTCGAGGTCACTTTGCGATGTCTCGGTGCCCGTGGAACTTGCTTCGGCTAAATCAACCATCGCGAGCGTGAGTTCGTCATAGTTCGCAAGGGCGATGTTCCAACCGGCATCCATCGAACTGCTATTCTCGCTTAGGGCGAATTCGAAGGTTTCGATCTCGAGATCAGTAACGCTAGTCGCAATCTTTTCGGCCTCTGATTGGCTCAGATCGGTTTCGGGATCGTTCACTAATTGGTCGGTCAACTGCTGTTCGATCCCGTCATCAATACCGATGTATTCGACGGTAAACTCGATATTGAGTCGGTATTGACCTGAACTCTGTTCTTCGAAGTCATAGTTCGAAATTGTGATCTCGCTTGTGCCACCAAGATCCGCAGCGAGAGCGCCATACTGTTGATTGAGCGTCTGTTTTGCCTGTTCACGAGTGTCCCACTGACTGGCCGACCAATTGTAGACCGTACGTTCTTGCTGAACATCGGCTGTGTATCCTTCCTCTGTATCGGTCAGTGAGACTGCTAATGATGTACCCTTCTCAGTCGAAGTGCCGCTAGTTGCACCGTCAACGGAGATCTGTCCGCTCGTTTCTAGCCGATCTGCAGTGGCTGTGATCTTCCCTTCTGTGGCGGCTGCGGATGTACTTGTAGCCTCGCTCTGGAATGAGCCACTCGCACTCGCGTTGAATTGATTTGTCTCGTCAGTGATCTGGCCGGACACATCAACCTCGAGATCGTCGAGTTCGTCCGGTTGCTTCATAATGAACGACCCCTCACTGGAGAAGCCATTATTATCGAGGACTGCCGAGAAGTTCGCCTTCTCTAACTCCTCACTTTCATTCTCAATATCGTCGACAACAAGCATCCGCATGAGGCCCTCGCTCGCGTCCATTCCTACCTCGACCCGGTTGACATCAGAGTCGTTTTGATAGTGAAGGACCGCACTGCCATCGTCACGGAGATATACATCGTCGGCTGGGTCGAGTCCCGACTCTTCTTGTGCCAACTCTGCTTGAGAAATATCTTCGTACGATTCGACGTAGGGGGAGGGTTCAGACGAAGCGTGTGCCTGAGCAGTTGTTGTCGTTCCCCCATAGACGGCCGGAAGACCGACCGCCGCTAGTCCGACAGCTGCAGCCAAAAGGATGGCCAAAAACACTCTGGTAGCACCTATTGACTGTAGCTTTCCTTCTAAGTCTTCCATACCGACAGGTTAGACTGAACGAGTATAAAGGTTGACTTCTAATATATTTATAGAAAACATCAGTATGTAGCATTCATATACAAATTGTAAATATAGAAATATGGGGTGAAATCTAAACTGTGGCGACGACCTCGGCGGGCTCGACATCGTGATCGACGAGGTGATCCGCGGCCAGCTGCCAGGCTTCTCTCGAGAGTTCGGGATCAGCTTGCTCGTAGTGAATGCTGAACTCGGTCAATGCGACGGCGACCAGGAGGTCTTGCTGTCGGTCAGAGAGCATCGCTGGCGTTGGCCGCGGCTTCGTATATAAACATCAAGCTCGGCGCTACTGGATACAGCTGCTCGTAAAAGATAGGGTGTTGGGTGGGTTATGAAGGTACGCTGGCAGAGCAGTGTGCGTGTATGGCGCAGGTGATGATGTGGCGCCCTGCCGTACTTCTACATATCGTCGGTATACTGATACCGGTGTCTCCAACGTAATTTGGTATCTCGAGAAGCGCCGGCCAGAGGCCGACGTCGGAACCCCATCCCCTCAGGTGGTGTGTCAATCAGGGTGGGCCTGAAATCTGGATATCATGGCGTTTGATGAACCGATCTCAGGTATGGCGAGAGGTATGTCTCGGAGCGGATCTGGTAGCGGATAGACGACCGGATCTCCCCATCCCTCGCCAACTGCGTCTTGGAACCAATATGCTATCAACCTATTGGGCAATCAACACTACCCAAAATAGTTAATAGCAATACCCAAAAACAACCAACTGCCTCCGATCCCCCCATTCCTCTCCCCTTCCGGAGGCAACCTTTCCCAATCCCCCTTCGGCTGAGAATGAGATCTAAGGAGTGTCGCAAATAGGATTTAGAGATTAGTAGGTGCCGATTCCGAGTATGCTGGAATCGGGAGGGGTTGATAAGGGATCCGGCGAACATATTCACTGTCGCGTTCTCTGCGCGACATGGACGATCCAACCAACATCCACCTCGATCTCATCTTGTCCCACCGCCCGGCGGCCGTTACCCTGTGCCCATCCGGGCGTTTTTGTGGCTTTCCTCGAAGAAACCATCTCTGAGTACACTCCCCGATCCCGAATTTAGCGACGAAGGTCAGAACGAGACGATGGGCTCTCGTCTCAAACGGAAATACGATGCGCCCCTATTCTCAGCATTGGTGGAAGCAATTCCCTGAACTCGCCCTCAGCCGTCTCACTCACAACCTCAACCAGACATTCTGATCGTTAGATGTAGGACAAGCACCCTAACGCTACGAGCTATAGTCTATCCAGTGTATACATTGTTAATAAATAGAACCTATAGATTGCTGTCTATCTTTTTCAGCGGTTTTGATTTCTGTAGTAGCGAGTGTACGGAATCCACGACGAAATCGTTCAGAAAGTGCTTGGTGCGATATTTCAAGTTCAGTTGCAAGTTCCTCCTGTGATATTTCACGTGGTATCTCAAAGTAGCCATGTTGGATCGCAGCAAGGAGGGCTTCAGACTGTGCGGGAGTCAATCTAATCTCATCAGCAGTGTCCTTTGAGAATGGCTGGATTTGTACAACATCGACCTGAACATCACGCCCTCTCAACTGCTCATAGACTTGACTGACATCCTCTCGAGTAGGAAAACGTAACTCGACAGTCCATCTTCCATTTTTTGCTCTCGCTTTGAGTGCTGTTCCTCCCTCTTCAACGATGAGAGAGATCATGCCTATGATTTCATCTGAGAATCTGATATTGTATAGCCAACTCTCATCGGCACTTCTGATGACCGAATGTACAGTAACAGTCGAATCTGCCTCAAGCGCAGAGTTAATTGCTGAGATGTCTGCTCCGCTTAACCAAATTCCAAAATCGTCTATTGCGATCGCCTGTTCCATTTCACAGACGAGTGAGGGGATATCTTCAAATGTAGCTCCGAGCGCTGTATCACTAGCGGGGATTTGGAACTTAGCGATTGTTGCCATATATACACTTAGTAAACGGCCTCTGTGCTAATAATTACCAGTGTGGACTTTGAAGACTATCTCTGTCTGTGCCTTATACTATCTTAAAGAATCTCGTAGTACATGCTCAGTCAGTACACCGACATAGGAAACCGCTGTCCTTCTTTGCAGGTAGTTCCGATCAGAATATCGTATTCGGTCTAAATAACTCACCTATCGCTTGATGTAGGACGAACCCAGAATTAAGTAACACAACATAAATGTTGACAGTGAAGGGCCTGGTGGTCAAGTCCTGTCACACGCTCCCACACCCTTCGTTTCTATTGGAGATCGACATCACCCGGGTAAGTCCTGTCGTGTCGATTGATGTTCTTGCAGAAGCATAGTCTTAGTTTGGTATCATGTACCATAAAACGCAGGTGTGATATAAGGATTACTTATGGTAATTACATTCCATTATATCTGAACTGGGATTGGCCTTCCGTTTAGTCCACATAGGTATTTAGAGATGGTTTCGAAAACAGACTTTGAAATCAACGCCAAGATGTCCTCCGAAGTCAGAACGGGTTCACCAATGGGTTAACTGTTTGAGGGCACTTGGTCGTTCATGTCCAACGAAGAACCTGCTATCTCAGCATTAGAGCAGTTAGGGTTAACCGAGTACGAAGCGAGATGTTTTGTTGCGCTTACTCGTATTGCACAGGGAACTGCAAAGGAAATAAGTCAGATTTCAGATATTCCCCGGTCAAGGGTTTATGATACAGTTGATCGACTCCATCGGCGTGGGCTAGTGGACATACAGCAATCCGAACCGCGGGAGTTCCGGGCTATTTCGAAAGAACAAGCATTTGATAGACTACGTGAAGACTATAATTCCAGTATTGAAGCGGCAGATGCGGCCTTAGACCGAGTTGAGTCGACCAAGACGCAGGAGGAGAAAGGTGTCTGGGCAATCGCCGATGCTGGCCACGTGACGGACCGGCTAGTTGATCTTATTGACAACGCAGACGAGCACGTCCATTTTATCATTGCTGATGAAACGATGTTTGAGCAGGCCACTCTTGACCGATTGGCAGCAGCCTGTGATCGTGATATCACAGTTATCGTAGAAGTACCGTCTAGCTCAGTGCAAAACCGTGTTCAGCAGGCTATTCCAGATGCCTCCATCATAGTGACAGAGAGTTTGCAAGAGACACAGAAGGTCGGGCAGAAGTGGCCAGGTCAGTTGGTACTGGTGGACAAGCAAGCAGCCCTTGTGAGTGGCGTTGAAAACAGTGACCTTCCAGGTGTTAAAGAAGAAACGGCAATGTGGACCAACGGACGTGACCATGGATTTGCCGCATGGATGCCGGAACTCCTCGAAGATAGATCAGATAGAACTAACCACAAACAAGATAACTAAGCCAGTTACTGCTGCCTATCGTTTTTTGCTCTTGAAGAAGAGGCCGTATCATCCTATGTGGGAACCTCAACATAGTGTGGTATAGCAACTATCCGCTGCTAATCTCAATTAGGAAGTGTCCGGGTTGGTGAAAGTTGTGCTACCAACTTGGATGTGAGTTTTGGATGTGAGTTACCCGGACAGGAGAGATTTTGAGTTAAAGGTGATAAAGCCATCGACCCCAGCAATACTGATCGATTTTGGAGAAAGGCAGAGTGATCTTCAGAAGCGCCGGCCAGAGGCCAACGTCGGAACCTCCATCCCTCAAGTGGTGTGTCAATTGGGTGGGGCCTGAAACCGGGCCAACGGACGTTCAGTGGGCCGATCTCAGGAGTGGCGAGAGGTATGTCTCGGAGCGATCTGGTAGTGGATGTTTCGGCCGGATCCCCCACCCCTCGCCATCAGCATCTCAGTACTGTAACCAATTAGTTCTGTTGGATCGATAGCAGGAATACAGCCCTGTTACCGTCCAAAATGGCCGATAACGGCCCTATCTATTCGTCGGTCGATTCGTCGCTGTCGTCTTCGTCCAGATCTTGTTCTTCCTGGGCAACAGAGGTATCCGGCCAGTCGTCTCGGTGGTACTCGCCGGCGTGCTCGGTGTTGACGTGATCGGCCAGTTCAGCCGCGCCGCCGGCAGTGAAGTCGCAGTCATCGGGCGACGGGCACGACCACGTCCGGACGCTGTCCGAGGTCTCGGAGTCAGTCATCGCTGCCCTCTCGAGGATCCTCGACGAGTTCGTAGATCCCAGTCTCGTAGAGGTCCTGGATGTGTTCGTGTTCGGCCAGCCGGGTAAATCGGCTCGAGACCCACTGTCTCGAGGTGTCGATATCCTCTGCGCGCATGAACAGCGTCGGTGACGCACGGCCCTCTGTGGCGAGGTACTCGACGATTTGCTTGTCGAGATCGTTCAGGTCGTCGGGTGTAAGAGTCACACCACTCTGGTTTCTCACCGCCATTTACAAGTGCAACGTTCGACGGCGTCTCGGGAAATAGTTTCGGCCGTCCATCTACGACCGCTATTGACAACCGCAATCTTTACAAGCGCAAGTGTACTACTATAGGATGAGCACGGGATGCCTCGGAAAACTCTGAGGCCGGTGTTACAGCACCGACCTCCCGTGCTGGAAGGAAACCAGCATATGAGCGTACAACAGCCAACGGATGAAACCGTTACGACTGACGGACAGGCACAGACCGACGACGTCGTCCTCGAGCGCCGCTCGTGGAACTACGGCTACATCGGCGAAGACAACCGCGGGCGCCATCACCACGTCGACCGCAAGCTCGAGCGCATCGTCGTCACGAAGGACGAGGCCGATCGGGACGACTCCGGTGGCGTACCGGTGTTCTCGCTGCGAGAGCCAATCCTCCACGTGGAGGGCATCGTGCTCGCCTCGAACGGTGCCGGCGGTGACGATCTCCGCCGCTGGATCCAGTTCGTCGACGAGGAGTGTGGCGGGTGGGCCGAACGTCCGGTCTCGGCGGCCGACGAAGCGCAGGACATCCTTGAGGAGGAACTCTAACGATGGCGGCGAGCAAGAAGCACGAGAGTCTCCGCGGCGATCAGCTCGAGCGCGAGGGCCAGGAGGACATCCGCCAGCGCCAGATCGCCGAGGCGGTCGCCGGGCCCGATCTCCGAGCCGACGGTAGTGGCGAGGAGAACGGTCATGCGTCGACGGTCAACCAGCCTGCAAAGCTCCAGGAGGAACGCGACCGTCCACTGTTGCACGTCGGTGACCACGTCAGCGAACGCGGCGAATCGGATGGGCCGAAGATGCTCGTCGTCCGCTTGAGCAGCAACACTGCCAGCGAGTACTCGTTGCCCAACAGTGACGAGACAGTCGCGGAGTACAACGACTGCGACCCTGACGAGGACGTCTACCAGGTCGAGTTCCTCGATCGGACGACGAAAGACGTCGACGGGCTCCAGCGGTACCCCTACCCGCGGTCGAAGCTGGTGCTTGAGAATCCGATCCACGATCGCGACGACAGCGAGGTGAGCGAGTGATGGCGCAACTCTCACAGATCCGCGAGGCGGCTGGGACGTACGCCGACGAGTTCACGAACGGCGAGGATCCGAATGGCACCCAGGCCGAGCAGTTGGTCTCAGACGAGACGTTCGGGACGATCGCCCACTGCCTCCACGAACTGAATATTACCCACCGGTACGGTGACGATCTCGAAGGCGATATCGCCCGCCACACCGACACCGCGGCCGACGAGTTGCGCGATGCGCTTGAGGTCCGCGCCGAGGAGGTGCTCGAGTAGATGGCGGCCAGCGGTGACGAGGTCGCGATGACGCTCCACTTCGATCGACCACTGACCGAGGAGAAGGTCGCCGAGCGCTGCCGAGCGATCGCCGAGTCCCTGGAGGACGGCAATGACTGACGGCGCGATTGACATCCGACACCGACCGACCGGCGGCCCGCCGCGGAAGGTCTCGTTCCGGCCACGGTCCGACGGTGGCTGGTTGCGGGTGACCCTCGAGTGGAACGGCTGCCAGTGGCGTGAGACCGGGTGCGAACGCGTCGAGGACGTCGCCCTCGAGTGTGCGGACGGCGTCGCGATCGGCGAGTAGTCCATTCCTGTTTTCGCAGCTGTGGAGGTGTCATAGAACTAGTCTCATGGAGTTGTTTTCACCCCTATTCCGGTGAGCCAACCGATACATCCAGACAGGGTGTGGTAGTGTAGTATAATCTGAAAACGCCTCTTTAGGCGAATTTTCAGGACACACTGAACTCATTCAAGCCTTGGTCAAAACCATGCTCACTATAGAAGATAAGTTGGATATAATAGAATTCCTATGTGTTCACACAGCGATATATTAACAATACTTATTGGATAACAATATAGTTCAGAGGAATATATGGGGCTGTGTCAGTAGTCCAACCCAATGTGACGATGGAGAGAGTAGAAATATATGCCTCTGTTCCTAAAAAATCGCCGTTTTTATTAGGCATAGGGAGCGGAATTATTCTTGGAATTTTGGCTCTAACTTACAAAATTACCAACGATCTTAGTTCTAAATGAGTTGGAGAAAAATCTCTTTGTGATTAATGATCAGGAAAGTGCGATAATATCTGTGAAATGGGAATATCCATACAGTGTGCTGACTGGCAAGTACAGGTGCGTGTCTAACGCTGGTATTTCTATTAGCTATCGGAGATGTTGGCAGAGCCGTGCTGAATATACAACGCGAATGCACCACGAGATTCGGCTCGATTTGCGACGGTAGTGGTCGCTCAGTTTAGGCGAAGGAGTTATCGTAGCACTTGGTGGACAGTACAGAGTAAGCCGGGATGGATCACACCCCCAGATGAGACTCTCAAGTGAAAAGAAAAATCCACTCACAGGGATTGTAGCCGGTGGTTTGGACCGATACGCCTGCGAGCGCACCCGACAGGACCACCCCACTTCAGGTGTAAGGATTATCCGAGTAACTCAGAATATGCCCCCGGACAGTCCACACTCACTCCCGGAAGATCATGTGATAGTAGAGTATGAAATTCCGGAAGGAGAATCAGTGAGTATAGCGACTATTCGTGCTGTAAGTTCACTAAAAGAGTGCGATCCTTGCAATTTAACCCCATTATATGAGACAATAGATCCAGACATGTTGGATGACCTGTGTAAGTCACAGCAGGATGGGACAGTCAAATTCGTCTTCAGTAACTTTCACATCACCGTTGAGAGAGGCGAGTATCTTCTACTTCAACCAGCGGCTTGAGTACGACTTTCTGCTAATATCCACCTGCATCCTCAAAGCAACGCCCACAATGATCCATCTTGTGATTGGCCTCGATCTCTTCCTCGGTAGTCACATAAATATGGTCGTCTGAGACATGTCTGAGTGCGCCACAGGCTGTCGGCTGAAAAGTGGTGTGATGTGACGGTTTATGGATCGTTTCCGTTGACTGGTTTAGGACAATCCGCATATCCACTTCACTCCGGGGAACACTATAATGTTCTCCCGTGGGTTTGCTATGAAACCAATATAAAATGTCGGACTCAGTGTTACTATGCAATTCACCTGCGCTAAGTACTTCACCTGTATTTACCGTTCGTCGGGTAGTTGCAGAGAGGTGGCGTGGGAACGTTCTATGACTTCCTCAGCTGTTTCGAAACGCTGCCCATTACGGCTTTTATGACACCCATCGAAAGGGTCTGTTATGATTGAGTCCCGGTACGTCTTCAGAGATGACTACCCTACCCCATCCTCCACCGGAATACGGAGTTAAACGCGCTCCTGAGGGCGTTCAAGCCGACCGGATACGGCCGGCGAGCGGAGGACGTGTTAATCCACGGTCCGAGCGGCGTCGGGAAGACCGCGTCTCGCCGAGCGTTCTCTGGACGCTGGCCAGCGCTGATTGCGCGATCACGACGGTCCAACCTCAGGGCGCGTTCCTGGTCCGATCATGGAGTAGAACCCACTGTTGACGATATCGAGATCACTGTTTATGGGAACTCATGTTGCAACAGTCACCTCGCTGTTTTCGATTGTTATCTCGTGTCCGCAATACGTGAAGTGAATAGTCGTATCCGCCGTGGCAAGACGACCGAGCGCATCAGAATCAATTGAGTCATTCAGCGGGGGTAGCTCGCTGGGATCACAATCCTCCTTAGAGGAAACAGTTTGTATTATATCAACAACTACTGAACTCTCTTGTGAACAAGTGTTGACGCAGTCCATAATCATCGTGGATGGCCGATATCTATAAAACATTTTATTATTATAATATTAATTATGTATATTGTATTAGGTCAGTGGCTTCTCACTCGAACTCTTGAATTGCTTCGTACAATTTTTCAACCCGATCATCTCCATGATATCGAACATCGAGGTTTCGGGTGTCATATTCCAAAATACCAGCATCAGTAAATTTCGGCAAATGGACATGGTACAATGTGGCTGCAACAGAATCGTGGCCAGGACGCTCTCCTGTAGCGCTTACTTCCTCGTCCAAAATTGTGGAAATGAGCTCATCTATCGGGACATGGTCTGTCTCTGAATCAAGGAAAAACTCGATAATTGCCCGGCGCTGCCGGTTTGCCAGTAACTCGAGGCATGCGTCAAGGGAAAGGTTGCTACCGTTGGAATCGTGGTTGTCTTGCCCCATCCTTGATCATTATTCATTACTAATGGCTCCGAGGTAGTAATGTTTGGGCATACCTGATATACTGCGTGAATTATCTTCTCGCCATTGTGATCAACGACTGGTGTTTCGAAACGCCGCCCATTACGGCTTTTATGACACCCATCGAAACGGTCCGTTATGATTGAGTCTCGGTACGTCTTCAGAGATGACTACCCTACCCCCATCCTCCATCGGAATACGGAGTTAAACGCGCTCTCGAGGGCGCTCAAGCCGACGGGATACGGCCGGCGAGCGGAAGACGTGCTAATCCATGGCCCGAGCGGCGTCGGGAAGACCGCGTCGGCCAGGTGGATGCTTCGCAAACTCCAGCAGCAGTGGGGGCTCGAGTCAACTGTCGTCGAGTGCTCAGGGAAGACTCGCAACGGGATCATCCACGAAGCGGTCACCGAACACTCCAATAGTGGGGTAGTGCATCGCAACCAGCCCCGTGACGAGCTCGTCGACGGACTCGCGACAGCCGTCGGCGATGGCCCCTACGTGCTCGTACTCGACGAGGCCGACGTCATCCCTGACCTGGACGTCCTCGAGGATCTGTTCGCCGTCGACGGCGTCTCCGTGGTCGCGATCGCCCACCAGCAGGTCGAGTGGCTCAACCGCGTCGATCGTGACTTCCGGTCTCACTTCCGTGGTGACTCTCAAATCGAGTTTCGGAAGTACGGCGTCGACGAACTCGTCGACATTCTCCAGCCCCGCGTCGAGCACGGCCTCGAGGGCGACCCAACTCGGAACGGTGACCTTGAATGGATCGCCGACGAGACCGGTGGTGTTGCACGGTGGGCGATCAAGTCGGTATTGTCCGCTGCGGAGCTGGCCCTCGAGCGGAAGCACGATCACTTCCACGACGAGGACGTCGCGGATGCCTTCGAGCGAGCAAAGCGGAAGATCCGGAAGGCGAACCTCCGGTCGCTGCCACTGCCTCACCAGCGGCTCTACGAGCTCGTGCGCGTGATCGGGCCGATCTCCGGGAGCGAGATGAAAACGACCTACTGGCAATTCAAAAGCGAGATCTTCGAAGGGCAGGGAATCAATCCTGTGAGTTGGCGGCAGGCCTGGAACTATCTTGACAAAATGGCCGACTACAGCTTGATCAGAATGCCTGGCGAAACGAACGCGAAGCGGTACGAAGCGGTCGATCCGGAATTAGAAGCACCTGTCGAGTTCAACCCTCGAGAGGCTGTGGAACTGGGGTAATTGACTCGGTAAAACGCGGTATTCAGATGCCGAATCTTATGGACTTCACTACAGCAACTTGTCTACGACTCACCCCGCCGGATCTCTTATACCCCGCTAACTCAGACCATTATAAGATGGGAGATGGGTCATCGGAGGCGGTCATACTGCTAGTAGAAGACAATCCCGGTGATATTCGCCTCATCGAAGAAGCCTTCTCAGACGGCAATATCGGAAACACACTTACCACCGTTACTGATGGCCAAGAAGCACTCGACTTCATTAATCAACGAGGAGAGTACGAGGACGCTTCTCGACCGGATATTGTGCTGCTCGATCTGAAACTGCCGAAAGTGGACGGTGAAGATGTTCTACACGAAATCAAACATCACCCCGAACTGGATCAGACAACAGTGATCGTCCTGACGGGGATGGATGAAGACCTGATTGAATCGCGTGATCTTGATCATGATGCGGACGAAGATGCAGTCCTCGAAAAGCCGGTTGATCCCAGTGAGTTCGTTGAGCTCATTCGATCGTTTGAGCAGTTTCGGTTGGCAGTTATACGAGAAGACTAACCGGTGCTGCATCTACGGCGACTCCTTAGCCTATCAGTAGATAGTAGCACGTTTTCTTTATTCAGAAATACCCGTACAACTCACGGCAAGTATAGGTGATGGACTGAACACTCCATATGGATAGCACAGGAACACGATATTCTGATTGTGACTTATTGTGCTTGACCACCAACCAGCGGTATGAGTATTATCGCCGAGTTTTCCGTCAAATCAGACGATTTCGCACTGAACCACGCACTCACAGCTGCTCCGCAGATGATCGTCGAGATCGAACAGGTCGTGGCGACGATGGAAGATCGGATTATGCCTTATTTCTGGGTGAGCGGTGGTGATCACACAGAGTTCGAAGATGCGTTTCAGGACGATGAATCCGTGACAAACATCGCTGTTATCGACGAAGTAGAGGGTGCGAGATTGTATCGGGCCGAGTGGACGGCAAACGTCGAGACCCTCATCTATGCATACGTTGAACTCGGCGCGACACTCATGCAAGCAATCGGCAAAGCGGAAGACTGGGAATTGCGAATTCGATTCGACAGTCAGGACGCTCTCTCGGAATTTCAAAAATACTGTAATGAGAATAGTATTTCATTCGAACTTAATCGAACCCAAGAACAGGAACAACCGATGGCGAGCGCCCAGTACGATCTCACGCCGACGCAACGGGAGACACTGGTAACTGCGCTCGAAGCAGGCTACTATGAGGTTCCACGCGCAGTAACGATGAGGGAACTGGCGGAACAAATGGGGGTTGCTCAACAGACACTTTCAAACCGATTCCGCGCCGCATACAACAATCTCATTACCAGTACGTTGACGATCAGCCATCCAGACGAGGATAAAGACTAATTCATCAACCCGGAAGATCTAGACGCCACTGTCGAAAGTAGTACTATACAGCCCTTCTCCTCTTCCGCAAGGGGCTTATTTATCCATCCATGGTTGGGCCTGCTACCGAGTTCGATACGCTTCTCGAATTGTGTCAAGATCAACACCGTCGCATCATCCTTGCAGTACTCGCAAGTGAGAAGCGGTCGCTAACGGTGAACGATCTCACGAAGGCAATCATTAAACACAATCACCACACACCGCTGAGAGAGATTTCCAAAGAAGAATCGATGCAGATTCAGGTGGAACTGCACCACGTGCATATCCCGAAGTTAGAAGACCAATCGCTTGTTGAATACGATCAGGAACGCCAACTGGTGGAGCCAACTCTCCAGTTTGATCAGTTGCAACCCCAGCTGTCAGCCATTATTGACGCAGACCCCATTCTTGACCCACCAGTTGCGCTGTGAGATTGTTCACAGTCATCTTTGAATGACGTGGTACCTCGACTATGTTCAGCCATGTGTAGAGCAGAGATGACAGTCAATATGCACACGTACTTACTGAATCGAGGACTGTCTTAATCGAACACTCGGTGTTCGCAAGTATACCATCATGATTAGACCACGTAGTTTTCATCACTAGACCCATGGTTCCAAGTACAAGTGGAAATGAACCAGATAGAGGCATTTCGTATTCTCGCCAGCGCCGATCGCCAACTTGTACTCCAAGAGTTATTAGAACAGGATGAAGTGGCCAGTGTAGAGGAAATTTCGCAGCAGGTAGCCATTAGGAGACATCAAGTCTCTCCCGAGAAAATTAGTGATACCCACGTTGAGCGTGCACATGTCCGATTGGTTCATACCCATTTTCCGATGCTACAAGAGAAGGGCGTTATTGACGTTAACTGGGATGAGAACAGCATATCACTCATCGATGACGGTGATGTAATCCAGCTGTTTGACGCTGCTGAGGAATTAGAAGGTTGGCCCCCGGATGATCTACCAAAACAGCCGTCAGACTAGTCGTTGACCGTGTCTTTAGCCCGCTGTGTGCACGGCTCGGATCGCTCAGTGAACGAAAGTTGTTCGCCTATCTGCACTTCTCCAGAACCATCAACTTGGATCTTGTAGCCCCGGTATTCAAATTCGATTGTTCCGTCTCCCCTGGCTGTAGTGGGTGTAGATCGAAATAAGGTATCTAGAGCCTCTGTATCAATCACGGTGTGTAGTGGTGGCTGAAGTTCTGCCGGGTCTATTTCTTCCCGGTCAGCTACTTCTTCAACAACTTTGAGACTTATCGCCTCCCCCTCTGACATAGACTATTGTGCTACAGACTCATATATAAATCTGAGCGAGGTGCCATAACGCGTGTCAATCACAAGCTTGAAAAGTAGTTAACCTAGTGATCTTGTCCGATACACTTTAGCCAAATTCTGACTTCACAGGTCCGAATTAGTTAGCTGTCGCCATCGTTGCCGTCGAATCGGACGTCGAGTTTCCCTCTACCCACTCCTCCATGAGGGTGCGAATAACCTCGCTCCTCGAAGCATCGCGATCGATCTCTCCCTCGGCCTTCATCTCGAAGACTTTGTCGTCGAAGTCCTCGAGCAGCTCGTCGGGAACAGTAATCCCAGTATTTGCCATACTACCGGATTGGTAGCTTGGTACCATAAATGCTAGTGGTCTAAACAGTCTGGTGAGCTACCAAACCTTTATGCTGGTACGCTGGTAACATGGTGATGATGGCATCTCCAGGGGTAAGCATCCCGGACGAAATGATCGAGGACGTCGACGAAATTGCCTACGAGCGTAGCGAACCAGGCAACTCGGTGAGCCGCTCAGAGATCATCCGAGAGGCGATCGAGGAATATCTCGAGCGTCAAGACCGCCGATCAGGCCAAGCAAACGATGACTCGGTCGACGGAGCACAGGCTACGAATTAAACAAGAATGAGCCGGGTGTCACCAGCACCCGGCCCGCAACAAACCCTGATACGCATGATCACAGACGCGGTACATGGACATCGTAATGCGGCGGCTACACCGGACAGTACCACCGGTAGCAGCCAATTACTCCGCGACGCGGCTGTTTCGAAACGACGCGGATCACTTTTAGTGTGTATCGGGTTCAACAGAGGATCAGTTACTCGCGGCCACCGCCGGAGCGCGCCAGGTACCAACTATCGCGCTCCGGCTGTCCGCGGGCTACAAACAGAGACCACGCGGGAGGAGATCACCTCCCGCACTATCTGCAGCCATGACTACAAACAGAGACCACGACGAAAACGCTGACGGATCAGATAGTACCAACACGACCCTGCCCGGAGCTGTCCGCGGCTCCCTCGAGCGCCTCGAGGATGGCAAGGTCGACGAGGCGGCCATGCTCGTCCGCCACCTCGAGATCGCCCAGCAGTTCGACGACGCCGAAGCCCGCGCGGAGACGCCCGACTTACTCGAGGGCGGTCCGATGCTCGGCGCACACCGCTACCTCGCGACCGGCGACGGCGATGACGAGTGGATCGCGAGCAACCACGTTGTCGCGATCGGGTTCGACGGAGATAACGGCCGATGATCGCTGGTCAGCTCGCGTTCCTCGCCGAACCCGCCGCCGATCCCCTCGAGTCTCACCATGATCAGACGGGACGCGCTCTCGAGGTCGAGGAGACCCAGACCTACCTCGGTGACGACCTGACGATCCAGTCAGGACTCGTCGCCGGCGAAGTCCCCCAGGAGGAAGAGCGCGTCCTCCTGGACGGCCACGAGATCGAGACCGAGACTCGCAAGGTCACCCGCCGAGTCGCAAGCGAGTGGGTCGCCGACGTCGACGGCGAGGGCTGGATCCTCGCCGAGCGAACGCACTCGAGCGATCTCGATCACGAGCCCGACTGGCCGTTCAACGACTTCTCGCGGTTCGCCGGCCCGGAGATCGCGCCGGTCCGACTCAAGCCCTGGGAGTTCGTGCGCAACCAGCGCGACGCCAATCGTGAGTGGACCGTCGAGATGGCCACCCATGAGTCCAACCTCGACGACGTCTCGATCGAGTGGGGCCACGGCGCGCTCAAATCCAAAGCCGTGAACGCCGACGTCGGCGTCGCGCTGACGACGTTCTGGCACGAGACCCACATCCGGCTGGTCATCTACGCCAGCGGCTACCTCGCGATCTGGGAACCCGCCGAGATGCCGCCGGAGGAACTCGGTCGGTTCGTCGACGAGGAGATCCTCCCGATCGCGACGTTCGCCGACGACGTCGAAGTCGACGAGGAGCAGGAGGCCGAACAGGTGACGCTCGAGGAGAGTGGGGCGGAAGCATGACCGTCTACTACGACGTCATCGGGAAGGTCGATCGCTCGGTCGCGGACTCGTTCACGGCCGATCCTGACCTGATCCTCGTCGACGACGGTGACGACGACCTCCTGATCGCCGAACCGGCGGGTGATGACGATGAGTAGCTGTCCGACCTGCGGCAACCGCGACTACCTCTGCCAGCAGTGCAAGATGGACGAGCTCGAGGATCGCCTCGGCCTGCCGTCGGATCACTTCGACGCTGACGCGGGTATCGTCTGCTGGATCCAGGACCTCAACGGCGACTGGCACGCCTCGATGTGCTTCGAGGGGACGCGTCACGTCTCCGCGTGCGGGGAGATCCTTGAGACGCCAGTTACCGATGTTCGCGACGATCCGCGACGGCTCGGCGACGAGCACACCTGCGACGACTGCGAGGCCGCCCTCGAGGCCGACAAGGACGAGACCGTCCCCGACGGTGGCGAGTTCGCGACGGCGAGCGAGCTTCGAGCCGACGGCGGCTCCGTCGACGTCGACCAGTGGGTGCTCGAGAACGTTCACGAGTATCCCGCCGGGACGGACTCCCGCTGGGGCTCTCGAGGGAACCTTGTCCACCACGGACGGAAGCTCGACGGTGTCAGCAAGGACGACGTCGAAGCGGCGATCGCCCGCGCGGTCGACAACGAGGACCTCCTCTCGTGGCACGGGCTACTGGCCCGCGCCGAGGTCGACCGGCTTCGAGAGATCGTCCGCGTCGAGCACGAAGAGCACGAGATCACCCGACAGATCCTCGTCGGGAAGTGCAACACGCTGATCGCGAAGAAGAAAGCAGCGCAGGACGACGAGGCCGCCGAGCCCGAGGTCGCGACCACGGAGGGTGAGGCGGCATGAGTGCCGGAGGTGTCCCTCGCGGCAACGCACCCGATAACCAGTTGCCGTTCATCCGCCGGAACGCCACCCTGCTCGCAGAGCTCCCAGAGCCTGGTGAACACTGGTTAGCCGAGCAGATCCCAGACGAACTCGCGAACCAGCTCATCGGTCTCGAGAACAAGGAGATCGTTACGTCCGTCAAGCGGGTTACCTCTTCGAAGTGGAAGAAGCCCCGCTGTCTCTGGGAGACCAAACCCGACGCCTACCAGCAGATCCACGACGTCCTCGAGGGAACCGATCGCGACGGACTGCTCCCGTGCGGTCACTCTGCGATCAAGAACGAACGTGGCGTCGACGGCATCTCGTGTGGCGTCTGCGAAGAGGTCCACGATCGCGACGACGTTGACCTCAACCGAGGTGGGTCGCCATGAGCTACGAGCGGACCTGTAAGGACTGCGAGAAGCAGTTCACGGCCGCCGCCAACTACTGCCCGTTCTGTGGCGAGGCCGTCGACGACGGCAGTTCGATCGAGCGCCGCGTGACGATCACCGAGGCTGCGGACGGCGGCCTCCTGGTTGGCGAGCGCGAGATCGTCGAGACGATCGACGACATCTGCTCGGAGCTCAAGGCGCTCCAGGACGAGGTCGATAACCCGCAGGCCAAGGCGGCGCTGCGGGCGGCGACCGGCAACGCCTGGCGGGCGTCGGTCCTCCACCGCGTCGCGAAGAACAGCGACATCCGGATGGTCGCTGACACAGGACGCGGGAGTACGTCCGTCCGCGGGCCCGTGGCAGACGATTTCACACGCGAGTGTGGTGGGGGCGATCGCGGTCAGCTGACCCCGACCGGGTTGCTCGCGTTCGCGACCGCTTGCGCGCTCACTCTCGGCGTCGCCTTCGCACTCGTGGTGATGTTCCCATGAGCGTCGTCGAGACCGACGTCGACGTGACGCCGACGCCACGCTACGAGGAGATCTTCGTCGACGAGCACTTCCCAGAGCAGTGGTCCAAACGGTCAGACCGGCCGCAGCTGAACCCACAGATCGCGTGGCTCGAGGCCATTCCGGTCGACTACCCTAGCGCGAAGCCGCCAGCAGAGTGTGCGCGGCTCCACGAGGTCACGGAGATGATCCTGCTGGCCGAGCCCAACGGGCGACTCGTGACCTGCATCCCGTTGGAGGACCGTTCACGAACTGAACAGCAGTACATCCGATCCCAGGTGACCGACCTATGAGTCAGAGCAAAACCTCCGATCCCGAGACCGAAGCGAGAGAGACTGTCGAAGAAAAGCAGGACCTGTTCGAACGGATCGCCGAGGCCGACCTCCCTATTTCGGACGATATCGAGCGCGTCCTCGAACTTGTCGACGGAGGTGACAAGTAGATGCTGGCGTCGTCTTCAGTCGTCGCCGAGGAGCAGCTGTCGAAGCGCCGCGTTGTCGTCAACGGCGTCCTTCGCCTCCATGATGTCATCGAGGGTGAGGTCCTCGAGTTCGGCGACCTCACCGGCACTTTCCATCCACCGGCGCTCGAGCTCGTCTTCCTCGTCGATCGCCCGCTGGGAGAGAGCCTGCCCACACCAGACACAGACATCGTTTTCGCGGGGCGTCTCCCGGTCGCATCGGGGACACGCGAGCGGTGCGAGGTCGTCGTGCTCGTCCTCCTGGACGTCGATCCCGTGAGCCTTCGCGATTTCGCGATCGTTCGCGTCGGCGAATACCGAGACGTAGCGTGCAGCGATGTCCGAACCACGCGTCCAGCCGTGATGGTCCTCGAGGTGAGCTTGGGAGATTCCCTGACTTGCGAGGTGCGACGCCGAGGACTTCCGGAAGTTCGAGGGCGTAACCGGCCGATCGACGCCAGCCTTTCGGGCCTTCTCTTTCAGGATGTCGCGGACGCGGTTGTTCGTGATCTCCCCGCCACCGTTGAGCCTGCACCAGAGCGGATCACTCCCACTGCCGGGATGGATCTCAAGCCATCGGTTGACGTAGGGGACCGACGGGATCAGGACGGGCGATCGCCGCCCCTGCTTACCGTCGACAGTGACCTGGAGCCCGTACTTGTGGTCGGAGATCTGCTTCGGCGTGAGGTCGAACAGTTCGTACGGCCGCGGGCCGAGGTCCCAGGCCAGCGCGATCAGCGCGCGATCGCGGAGGTTCGAACAGGCATCGATCATCGGGAGGATGTCCTCTTCCCAGCGGAGCATGTCGCCGGGGTCCGGTGCGGGATCGTAGTTGCTGGGATAGCCGCCTGGGACCCACTCGAGGCTCTCGGGGATTTCGTCAACGTCGTCGTCGCTAGCGAGTTTCCCGAACTGCCGGAGGGTGACGCGGTAGTCTTTGTTGGTCTCCGGCGAGTTGGCCTTCTCGGTGTTGATCCAGGCGACGAGACGTTCGGCGGCATCGCGGTCCTCGAGAGCGTCGGCGAGACCACCGACCTCCTGAGCCATCTTCACTGCTCGCATGAGGTACTTTTCGTGAGCGAAGTCGCTGTACTTCGATGGGCCGAGGATGCGGATTCGATCGGACATACGGCGAAGGGCCTCAGCGTCGGCCTCGCTCATGTCCTGGATCTCGTCGATCCGCTCTCGGAGGCGTTTGATCGACTGGCCCGGATTCGAGGTCATAACTTATACTATAAGTATGGGCATGTAAAGATCGGGTGTGGATCCCTCCCCGGGCATGCTTCTCACGAACGTCACGAGTCGAAGACGAGTGACAATGCCGAGAAGCATGTCCGATCCGCTCCGAACCCGGCGGTCTTCCGTGAGCGACGCAAGGCGGGAAAGACGAGCGAAGCGAGTATTTCCGCGGTTCGGAGCCCACCCGAGCATGCTTTCCATCCATATCTCGAGTCGAGAGAGCGACAGAACGGGATGACCCGATCGAGACCGCGATTAAACCGGCAGTACGGCCGTTACCACGGCGAGTCTTTGATCAGGATCTCGTGATCGGCGGCCTCGCCGGCGCGATTGTCCACGTCTCGCGAGAAGTAGTCGATGGTGAACGCCCACGTCTCCCCGCCGGGAAGGTCGGTGATGTTCGTCCGGTCGTCGCCCAAGACGTTCCCGTCGTCGTCGTATATCTTCGCGACGGCCTCGACATAACTCTGTGCGGCATCGCTGTCGTTGCTGACCTCTCCCCGAACGTTCAACTCGCCATCTCCGAACTCCTCGTCCACGACGTTCATCGAACTCCCGACGAGGGACAACTCATCGGTCGGCTCGTAGGCGTCTTCACTGAATTCGCCCTCGAGTTCGTAGTCGTCGATATCCGCCTCGTCCGTGAGGAGGTTGTACACGCGGGCCACCCACCGTTCGCCGTCTCCGAGTGACGTCAATTGGGCCGTATCGTTGTCGAGATAATTCCCATCAGAATCGTACCAATCGACCCGGAGATCGACGTCTCCACTCGGGGTCGAACCGTTGTTTTCGACCGTCGCCTCTACGTAGACGTCCGTACCGTATCCCTCCTCGTCGAGGACCATCTCGTGATCGACGATTTCCAGATCTGCCGATCCGAGAAACTCTCCGTCGCTTTCACTCGGGTTATCGCGCGTCCCACCATCGATATTCTCGATCTCGTCGGCCGCACAGCCAGCGACCAGCGCCGAGAGTACGGTCCCGCCCCCCGCTAACAGCGTTCGTCGTTGCATTCCTCACAGAGTTACAATCATCCTATAATTAATGTTTTGAATTAATGGCTCGAGCCAGCCATTTCGAAACTACCGGTAACGGCGTTCAGAACAGCCATCGGACCGTCGAGTGGTCGAATCCCGCCGTGTCTTCGGCGAGCAGTCCACGGCACGAATGGCACGGATCGAGAGTGCGGTACCTCGAGCCGAGCGTAGCGCCTGGCGACAGGATCCACTGATAGTCACTGCGCTCCCGATCGCACGATGGCTGTGCGATCAGTGTGTGAATCGGTTGCGTCGTTACTGTCGGGTCGGTCGAATCCCATCGACGCCGGTCGCGAATGGTCCTTCGGAGCCGACCGGACGAACGTCGACGCCGTCGCGACGGCGTTCACCTCGAGGAGGCCCTGAGCGCGATCAGGCGTCGGCGGACGCCTCGTCCCAATCGGTGAAGCAATCCTCGGGTTCGACATCCCGGATCGCGTCCATTCCCTCGCTCGGAATGTGCTTGAAACAGCGCGGTTCTGCCTCCGCTTCGGCGATCCACGCCGCCTCGTCGCCGCACTCTGCACATCGCGGCGCGCCGCCGACTCGTAAGGCAACCCACCAGCGAAGCCCCTCGAGACGGTCCCCGATCCGTGTCTTGGCGCGTGACAGACGACCGTCGGTCACGGTCGATCGACCTCCGCGAGCGGTTCGATGTCGTCGGCAGTCATGAGGGTTTGATCCGTCGTCGGAGAGCTACTTGGTAGTTCCCGATCCCGTCTCGTCGCTCCCCTCGAGCGCCGTCGGCGGTCGGATAGCGAGGCGGTCACGGATCGGACTCGGTCTCCCGTACCGATTCGGCGAGCACCTTTGCGGCGACCAGGATCGGATCCCACGTGGTATTGAACGGCGGCGCGTACGCGAGATCGTAGTTCTCCAGGTCTGCGACGGTGGCCCCCTCCGAAAGCGCGGCGACGATCGCGTGACTGCGGTGGACTGCACCCTCGCCGTACTCGCTGACGAGGCTCGCGCCGAGGACGCGCTCGGAGTCGCGGTCGGCGGTCAGCGTGATCGTCACGTTCCCGCCGTCGGGGTAGTAACCCGCCCGCGATTTCGCCGTCACTGTCTCGGTCACCGGATCGAACCCGGCCGCGCGGGCCTCGTCGGGGTCCAGAATGCCGGTTCGGGCGGCTTCGACGTCGAAGGCCTTGACCGCCGCCGTACCGGCAATATCGCCGCCCTCGGTCGGGGTCCCGGTGACCGTCTGTCCGACCGCGCGGCCGTGTCGATTGGCGGTCAGCGCCAGCGGAACGTACGCCGGCTCGCCCGTGACGACGTGGGTGGCCTCGGCGCAGTCGCCCGCCGCGTAGACGTCGGGCGCGCTCGTCTCGCGATAGGCGTCGGTCGCGATCGCCCCGGTTTCGCCGAGTTCGATCCCGGCCGCCTCGGCGAGCTCCGTTCGAGGCCGAACGCCGGTTCCGATCAGCACCATCTCGACCTCGATTCGGCCGTCGGCCGTGACGACCGCCTCGACCCGCTCTCCGCCCGACAGTTCCCGGACCTCGGCATCGAGATGGAGCGCGACGTCCTCCTCTCGGAGGTGATCGGCGACGTACTCGCTCGTTTCGTCGCTGAACCCTTTCAGGACGCGGTCGCCGCGCTGGAAGAGGTTCACCTCGAACCCGTTCGCCGCGAGGGCCTCGGCCATCTCGATGCCGATGTAGCCGCCGCCGACGACCGCGACTGGACCGGTACAGTCCTCGAGATACCGACAGGCCGGCCCCCGATCGGGCTGCTGGAGGTCCTCGCCGTCGCGGGCGCGGGCGACGTACTCGCGCAGTTCCTTCCCGTCGCTCATCGAGCCGAGCGTGTACACGCCCTCGCGGTCGGTACCGTCGATCGGCGGGACCACGGCCTCCGAACCCGTCGCGATCAGCAGGTGGCCGTACGGCTGGACGACACGTCCGGAGTCGCCCTCGGCGGTGACCGTCCGCTCGTCGGTGTCGATCTCGACGACCTCGTGGCCCGTCCGGAGATCGATGTCGCGCTCCTCGCGGAACTCCTCGGGCGTGACCGAGACGAGGTCCTCGAGCGACTGAATCTCCCCTTTGACGTAGTAGGGGAGCCCGCACGCGCCATAGGACACCCACTCGCCCTTCTCGAAGACGACGATATCGCGGTCGGGATCGTCGCGTCTGGCCTTGCTCGCCGCGGACATTCCCGCCGCGTCACCGCCGACGACGACGAACGGATCGCTCATATCGGTACTAGAGTGGAGCGACTCATATAATTGCTAACTGACTGTGCACGGACGCTACCAGACCGTCGACCGCCCGCCGGCCGGGGTTCGAAGCAGCACTGACAGACGCCGCGGACGGACGGGCCGCGTCGGCGTTATCGTCGGCGCAGGAGCATCGTCACGCCCGCCGTGGCGAGCCCGACTGCACCGACGGCAACGGCGACGGTGGTGCCCGATACGAGGCCGGCCGCCTGCGTTTCGTTCTCGTCGGACTGTGACTCGTCGCCGTCGACGCTGGACTGGGAGTCGTCAGCGGGATACTCGAGGTCGGACCGGTCGTGAACCGTCTTCTCGAAGTGCGTGTGCACGTCTTCCCCGTCGATGGTCCCTTCCAAGTGGACGACGTAGTCGCCCGCGTCGGTGAAGACGACCGGCGCTTCGTACACGACCGGTTCGCCGTGTTTTTCACTGACCTCGAGAGCTCGCTTCTCGTGGTCGCCAGTTTGGACCGAGACGGTCAGGTTCTCGGACAGGTTCTCGACCGGTTCGCCCGACTCCGCGTCGACGATCTCGAACTCGAGCCACATCCGCTCGCCGGTGATCAGCGGTTCGTCCGCGCCGCCGAAGGTCACGTCGTTCCCGGCGACAGTCTGGCTCTCGTGAGCGGCGGCCGGTCCGACGGCACCGACCAGCAGGAGCGCGACCAGTCCGACGACGAGCAGGCGTTCGATGTATTCCATCACGTGCGGAGAGAGGGCGTCCCGTATGGAGGTCGTTCTGGTTCAATTCTCGGACGGGGCTGTACCGTGAAAGACAGGTTCGGTGACGAGAGCGTGCTGTCTCCGAGGTCCGACGAACCGAAAGGCGTATTCGACCGCTCCCGAACCACTGCCACAGCAGTGAGTCGCACGGAGACCGATCACCTCGTAACGGATATCGGGGACGAACCCGAGGTCGAGCGGGACGATCGACCGGTCCTCGAGTCGCGACGCCGCCGCTTGTTCGCGTACTGTCGACACAACGGAGAGCGGATCTGCCGCGATACGGCGGTGCTGGTGGCCTGGGCGCTGGTGATGACGCTCTGGATCCAGGGATTCGGCGTGCCGCGGTGGCTGTGCTACGCCGTCACGTTCGTGGGCGTCGTCGGCTACACGCAGGCGACGACGCCGTGGTCGCGCCCCTACGTGAGTCCGGACGATTTCGAGTGATTTCGAGTGATCCCGATCGGAGCGGCGCTACAGGAACCGAAGCAGCGGTACGAGGAGCGTCACGCCCCAGAGCAGCGCCCCCATTCGGACGAAGCCGTGATCGTCCGGATCGATCCGTTCCGCGTGCGACGCGCCGACGGCGATGAAGCCGAGCGCGATCGCCGTCGAGAACCGATGGACGACGGCGTTGACGGGCAGCCGCGTCACGCCGAGCAGGGTGTAATCGAGCAGGATCGCCGTCGCGAAGCCGACCGCGCCGGCGGCGAAGGCCGTCGGCCGGTCGAGCGGGCGCGCGAAGTAGTACGTACAGGTCGGCAGTCCGACGGCGATCAGCGGGTAGAACGCGCCCGCGACGATCCGCGGATCGAGATCGCCGAGTCGCGCCTCGACGGCGATCGCGCCGAACCGGACGAACAGCGAGAGGCCGATCAGCGACCCGGCCAACAGGAGCGCGTGCCGGACCCGCGGGGACCCGAGCGCTCGAGGAGCGGTCCGCGTCGCGACGCGGCCCGCGAGCATCGCACCCGGAAGGAGTCCCGCGATCGCGAGACGAAACGGCGGGTCGTCGTCGCCGTCGAGATCGATGGTCGTCACCCAGCCGTCGGAATCGAAGCCGCGATCGTTCCCCAAATGGTCGCGCGAGACGGCGGACACGTAGCGGCGGTCCATGAACTCGCGTTCGACGTGTCGCTGTGAGTCCTCGACGCCGCTGACCGTGTGGCTGAGCCGAAACCAGTCCCAGTGTTCCCGATGGGCCTGAATCGCCGTCCACTCGTCGTCCTCGTCGGGGGACGCGTAGGCCCGGATATGGTGACGGGAGCCGAGGTAGTCGCCGTCGTGTAACTGGTAGCTCTCGTCGAGCCACACCCCGCCGGTCGGATCGTCGTCGGTCGCGACGTAGACATACCGGGTCGAACCGTCGGCGCTGCCCCACGCCGTCGCCGTGCCGACGGCCTCGTCGTCACCCGGTGCGCTGACGTCCTCCTGTTCCGGCGCGGTCTCGTTCCACTCGCCGCGGCTCCGCTCCTCGAGGTGGCGACGCGTCTCCGCCGGATCGCCGGCGACAACGACGTTGATCGCGAGCGTGCGCTCCTCGAACCCCGTCGTGCGGCTCGTGTACGGCCACAGCGACGAATCCTCGTCGACGGCCACCAGTTGGTCCTGTCGATCGATTTCGGGGTCAGCGGAAGATGACGAGGGGGCCGCCGTCGAACCGAAGACCAGTGCGACGAGGACGAGAGCCAACGCCCCCAGCGCGATCAGCGTTCGTCGATCGATAGCCGGTCACCCCCGGCGATGAGTGTTCGAGTTGACATCGTGGAAACGGACGGGTCGGTCCCGTTCGATGAGCTATCTGGCACCCCGCCCGTATCGGTTATAGGCCTTCTCGTCTCCCTCGTCAGGGGCGCTGTTCGTGAAATTCTCCGTTTCCGACCGGTCGGCCGGGCGTGAGGAACACTACGACGGAGCCCAATCAGCGGCGCGGAGGGAGACGGTCGGACCGCGCGCGGCTCCGCGGGTGTACATCGGGCATCTGCCGGACCGACGAACGCGAGTGCTACCACTCGAGTTCGGTGCTGAGTTCGTCGAACGCGCTCGCGACGTCTTCGTACCGGTCGGCCGAATCGAACCGAAACCGACTCGGTCTCTCGGGGCCGAGTTTGGTGATTACTTTGGAGACGATCGAATCCGAATCGGTCTCCCACTCGAGGCGTATCTCGCGGCGTTCGTCGTTGAGGTCGACGCCGGATACGTTCGTCAGCGCGTGGCAGCCGTCGCCCTCGAGACAGAGGTGCGGCGGCGAGAGCTCGTAGTGTCGGCCGTCAGCGTCCCAGTCGGCGAGCGTTCCGGCCGGAAGAAGTGCTGCGGATTCGGTTTCGATACTGGCGCGAATCGCAGCGTCGAGACCGGGACTGACGGACGCATCCACCTCGAAGGTGCGATGGTCCGGAACGTAGGTGAACAGTCGGCAGCCGTCTCGAGACGCGTCCAGACGCGTGAGCGAGACGAATCGGTGGAAGGAAGTCGTCGACAGTAACTCCGAGAGGCTGCTCCTGACGTCGTCGACGGTTCCCGTGAAGTGATCGGGACGCGGTCGTTCACCGTTCACGCGAGTGAACGCGTCGCACAGGGACGCGACGAGGGCCGGGTGGTCGTCGTCCAACTGCGCTTCCTCGATCCAGATGCCGACGGTGTCCGCGTGATCGAGAACCGCATCGAGTGCGGCGTTCGTCGCGCGAATCTCGGCCGCCTGATCGCCGGTCACGACCAAGACGTGCGTCGGATCGAACGCGGAGTTCCGTCGGGACATGGGTTACTCGATACCACGACGAAGTGCGACGAATATACGTCGGCCAGCGCCCTCGTAGCTGCGGCGGGCCGGCACAGCCGGTGCGTCGCTTCTCTGGCGCGGTCTTCCGAGCGACGGTGACGTTCCGGTGAGGGCCATCGAACTGGCCGGACGCAGCTGTCGTCGGGAATCGGTTCAGCTCCGCTCTTCTTCGGAGAACCGCCACGGGCTCTCGACGTCCGTCGCGGCCTCGTCCTTCGAGAGCGGCACGTTGTGATACAACTGTTCGAGGTGCGTCATCGTGTACTCGACCGAGTAGCGTTCGACGGCCGCTCTGGTCTCGCGGTCGGTCGACAGACAGGTCTCGATGGCCTCGACCATCGAGTCGAGGTCGCCGTACGCGAACCGTTCGCCGTTGTCGGGACCGATCGTCCGGTCGAACGGCGGCGCGTCGGTGGCCGCGACGGGGGTTCCACAGGCGTTGGCCTCGAGCGTCGAGAGCCCGAGGGTGTCGGCGGTCGAGGCGGTGACGAAGGCGTCGATCGAGGAGTAGAAGATCGGGAGCTCCTCGCGGGGGAGGAAATCGCGGAGTTCGACGTTGTCCGGTGCGTTCCGTTCGAGGGAGTCGCGGTAGGGGCCCTCGCCGACGATGACGAAGTCGTACTCCGGCAGCTCCTCGGCGGCCCGGAGGATCTCGTTGACGTTTTTCTCCATGCTGAGCCGGCCGCTGTAGCCGATCACCGTCCGGTCGGGATACCAGTCCTCCTCGGTCGACTGGAAGAAGTCCATGTCGATCCCGACCGGCAACTGGACGTGTTCGACGTCGCGCTCGATCCGCTCCGTCGAGGCGGTCACGACGTCGAAACTCCGGAGGAAGGCGTTCTCGCAGGGGACGTACAGCTTCGAGAGCAGTCCCGCGACCGACTCGAGCTTGATGCTCTGGTGGAAGTACTCCTCGAGGGGCGTGTGATGCGTGTATATCGTCGGGAGGTCGTGTTTCCAGGCGTAGTACCGGCCGAGAATGCCGATGGGTGCGGGGCCGTGACAGTGGACGACGTCGAGTTCGGGAAGCGTCGACGTGCGTCTGGTGAGCGGGATCCGATAGCCGGCGTAGAACGGGTTCGGCAGCGAGCTGACGGGGTACTCGCGATCGCCGGGCTCGTAGTCGCCGTCGGGATAAACGACGTATACCTCGTGGCCTTTCCGTTCTAACTCCTCGCGCCAGAGCTTGATCGTATACGTTACGCCGTCTATCTCGGGGAAATAACTGTCCGTAAAGAATCCGATTTTCATTCAGGCCACCTCCTCGTACAGCGACTGATATCGGTTCGCGACCGTCGACAGCGAGAATTCCTCGCTCCGACGGGCCGCGTTCGTTCCGAGCCGGTTCCGGAGTGTCGGCTCTCTGAGTCGCTCCAGTGCGTCCACGAACCCGCGAACGCCGGAGTCGGCCACCTTCAGGCAGTCCTCGCCGTCCTCGAGCCACGAGAACGTCTCGATGTCTCGGACGAGGAGGGGTTTGCCGGCGGTCATCGCCTCCAAGAGCGCGATCCCCTCGTTTTCCTCGTGCGTGGGGAAACAGAAGATGTCGCCCGCCGCGTACGCACCGCGGATGTCGTCGACGAAGCCGGTGAACGTACAGTTGTCCGGGGAGTCCTCGATCAGCGCCGTCGTCTCCCGCCCCTTCAGAGAGAGGTCCAACGGGCCGAACCACGCGAAGTCAAGCTCCGGCAGTCGGCGTGCCAGTTCGACGAACGTCTCGAGGCCCTTGCGCTTGATAACGTGGCCGACGAGGAAGACGGTCGGCGGGCTGAGATCGTACCGCTCGCGGTACTCGGCCTCGAGCGACTCGAACCCCTCGAGTTTCTCGCGGTCGACGCCGTTCGAGATGACCGTCGTCGGCGCGTCGGTATAGGTTTCGATCAGCCGTCGGTTGTATTCCGACGGGCAGACCAGGGCGTCGGCCAGCCCGTAAGCCCACCGGAGGTAGGGCCGCAGCGGTTTCGCGAGGGCGTTGGTAAACCGGAAACTGTCCCCGAAGTCCTCCGCGGTCACGTGCGTGTTCGCGACGACGGGCACGCCTCGAGAACGGGCCCGCGTCGCGTACCAGACGGACCGCGGCCCCATGAGATTGCAGTGGAACACGTCGGCGTCGAGCGTCGGCTCGACGGTATACTCCACATCAAGTCGGTCCAGCATCTTCCGCTGGTGGACGACGGACTCGTGAATCCCGCCGGTGACGTGGTCCTCGAACTCGAAGTAGTGGCTGATCTTCATGGCGGAGTCCCTGACCGACTGTGGTTACCGCCCGATGCTCGAGCGTCCCGGTTCGGACCGGCACACGCCGTCTCCATCCGAACGCGCGGGAGCTACGCGACTTCGAGCCACGGTACCTCCATGAGCGCCGGGATGTGCGTTTCGATGTGGTGTTCCCAGACGCCCTCCTCGCCGAACGCCTCCCCGTGATCGGCGGTCACGACGACGCGACCGTCCAACTCCTCGACCAGATCGGCGACGGACTCGAGTGCGATCCGGAGGTTCTCCTCGTACAGTTCCAGCGCTGCCTCTCGCGTCCCGTTCTTGACGAGATCGGCCGGATCGAGTTCGAGCCAAAGTCCCGCCTTCTGGGCGAGTTCGCTGCCCTCGAGCGTGTTTTCGACTTTCGGCCGGATCGAGTCGCCCAGCGACGAGAGCGCACCGCCGTCGTCACCGCCATCGGTGCCCTTTTCGGCCTCCTCCTGTTTGCGGATCCCCTTCTGGATCTGCTTGAGCTTCTGGCCCTTTCCGCGAGAGAGATAGGGAGCGTGGGGCTGCATGTAGTGAATCACCGTCCGCTCGGCTCCCTCGACGGCCTCGGGATTGTTTCGGAACGCCTCCGCCAGACTCTCGGGCGGCACCGTTCCGAGATCGTCGTCCCAGCCGGACTTCCAGACGTCGAAGACATCGCTGATGTGGTCGGACGCCGACCACTCGTAGTCGCAACTCGCTCCCCACTTGAGTTCGTTCAGCGGAATGCCGAGATCGTTGATGAAGGGGTTCCCCGAGAAGTACGCGATATCGTGCTCGCCGGTAAAGGTCCGATACGCCCACTCCGGCGTCGAGGACCCCGTACTCCAGCGCTTCTCTAAGGTCCCGTCGAGGTACTCGTCGTACACGTCGCTGAACACGTCGTACCGGCACGCATCCAGCACCAGACAGTAGTCCCACTCCGACTCGAGGAAGTGCTGGTCGTCCATTCGTTGGGCTACCTTTCGATTCGACCCCTGTATTCTTATTGGTTCTTGAAAGTCACCGTCACCGCCCCGATCGACCGGATCTATCCGCTCTGGCGCCCGTTTCCGCCAGCGGGTCGATGCGGTGACTCACTCGAGATAGCCGAGTTCGCGCAACCGATCCTGAGTCGCCTCGTCGGCTTCGGCTAAGGCGTCCGCGTCGTCGGCGGCCGTCTCGCTCGGATCGTCCCACGCGCCGCCGACGGTGTCCTCGAACCGGGCGAGCGCCCGTTCGGTCGCGGCCACGACGTCGTCGTCCGCCGGATCGATCGCTGACTCCTCGCGCGGATCGTCGTCGAGCCGGTACCCTTCGTCCGCGACGAGATCTGCACGGACGTACTTGGCGTCGGTGCTGCGGGCGGCCCGGAGCCGCGAGTAGGCCCGGTGATCCGCCGGGAGCGTGGTCCCGGCCTCGCTGGCCTTCTGCTCCAGGTGGTGGAGTTCGATGACCGGCTGGGCGTACTCCACGAACGCGTAATCGGTCTCGTCACTGCCACCCAGAACGGCCCGTTGACCGGGATCCGGCTCCGCGACCCCGTCGAAGGCCCTGTACTCGCTCGAGAGTAGCGAGCGCGTCGGGTCGCGGGCGACGGGTCCGTTCTCCGTCCCCGTCCCGACCGCGGCGTCGGGATCGACGGCCAGCGCGTCCAGGGTCGTGTGATAGAGGTCGAGCAACTCGACGAGATCGTCTCGCCGCCCGGCCTCGAGGTCGGGGTGTTTCACCAGCAGCGGGACGTTGATCAGTTCGTCGTAGAGCGCGAACTCGTGGCCGTAGAGGTCGTGCTCGCCGTGGAGTTCACCGTGGTCCGCACAGACGACGACGGTCGTCTCGTCCCACTGGTCGGTCGCGCGCAGCCAGTCGAACAAGCGACCGAGTTCGGCGTCCATGTGGGCGATTTCGGCGTCGTACAGCCCCCGAATGTCGTCCCACTCCTCGTCGTCGATGTCCCGGACGCCGGCGTTGTACTCCTTCGAGTTCTGGCAGACGGCGTCCGGGTCGACGCCGGGAGCGAACGCCTCGCGGTACTCGTCGGGCGGATAGTAGGGCAAGTGGGCGTCCATCAGGTTCACGAACGCGAACCAGCCGCGGTCGCTCTCGCTGTCGTCGACGAAGGACCTCGTCCGATCGATGACCGACGGCGTCTTCGTGTCGGCTCCCTCGCCGCTGGCCAGTCGCTCGTGTGCCATCGCCCCGAGTCTGACGAGCCGCGACGCCATCTCGCGGAGGTAGTCGTTGTCGTTGACGGCCTGCCACGCGCTCGCCAGCGGCCCGGAGAGCACGTCTCGAGGGAGGGCCTCGAAAAACGAGTCGTGCTCGCCGAAGCCGTCGGTGAGGCTGGTGTAGGGGGTGATCCAGGCGTTCGAGGAGTAACACGCCGTATCGTACCCCGCGGCCGACAGGACCGACGCGAGGGTCGTGACGTCGTCGAGGTACGGACTCCCCTGATCGGCCCCGTGCTGGCTCGGATAGAGGCCGGTGAACAGCGAGGCGTGGACCGGCAGCGTCCACGGCGCGGGCGCGACCGCCGATTCGAAGACGGTCGCTTCCTCGGCGAACCGGGAGAGGGCGGGCGTCGTCTCCCGGTCGTACCCGTACGGTCCGAGGTGATCCTTCCGGACCGTGTCCAGGACGACGAAGAGGACGTTCGACGGAGCCGTCTCGTCTCGCCGCCGGCCCGCCGTGCTTCCGCGAGCCGTCGACCGCGAATGCGTATCGTCGTCGAAGCGTAGCGACGGCGCTGCCGGGAGCGCGAGCTCGGTCATGGAACTACTGCGTTACTCGGACGGTCCGCAATTTGTTATGGAGCGGGTACACGGCGGAAACCGACTACACACTGTCGTAGTGGATCATTGATCCGGGTTCGACGGTCGAAATCGGTTATCGATCGGACTCAGCGGTCGGCTTCGATCCCTCGCCTCGAGACCGCAGTATCGGGTTCGTCGGTGTGAACGGTCCCCACTCGCCCAGTTCCCGATTCGACCGCAAGGGGCAGAGCTATCGGCCGACGGCGAGTCGACAGCGATATCCGCTCGACGGTCGGTGCTGATAGCAATCAGACGTTTCAAGTCGCCTGACGATTCATACCAGCCATGGACGAGCGAAACCGGCGCGCGTTTCTTATCGGTGGCTTCGGAGCGATCGCGGTCCTCGCCGTCCTCTTCTTCATCGTCGGTGCGCGCCCGATTCTCGACTCGTTGCTCTCGGCCGACCTCTCTCTCGTCGCGGTGACGTTCGGTCTGGCACTCTGCTGGCTGGCCGCCTGGAGCCTGATGCTCCGAACCGTCCTCGCCACGCTCGGCGTCGAAATTCCGCTCGTCAAGTCGTTTTTCGTCTACGCCGGGGCCGTCTTCGCCAACAACGTCACCCCGTTCGGTCAGGCCGGCGGCGAACCGATCGCGGCGCTGCTCATCTCGAAGGTCTCCGACTCGCGCTACGAGACCGGACTCGTCGGGATCGCGAGCGTCGACGTCCTCAACGTCATCCCCTCGATCTCGCTCGTCTTCGTCGGCGTCGGCTACTACGCGACCACCGCCGCCATCGGCGACCGCCTCGAGACGGCCGTCGGATCGGCCGTCGTGCTGATCAGCGCAATCTTGCTCGCGATGGGGCTCGTCTGGCGGTACCGGGACGCGATCATCGAGCGGCTCCCGGCCATCATCGCGCCCCGCATCGGTCGACTCGGCCTCGAGCGATTCGATTCGGAGACGCTCGAGGACGACCTCGCGGACCGAATGGGCCGGTTCTTCGAGAACATCGAGCGGATCGCGACGAACCGGTGGCGGCTCGGCGCGATCATCGGCCTCTCGCTGTGCGGCTGGCTCTTCCAGACCGCGGCGCTGCTGGCGGCGTTCGCCGCGCTGGGGTACAGCGTCCCGGTGTACGTTCTCCTGTTCGCGATTCCGCTCGCGAACATCGCCGGTGCGGCCCCGCTCCCGGGCGGACTCGGCGGGATCGAGGCGGCGTTCGTCACGCTGCTCGTCCCGACGACGGGGGTCGCGGCATCGGCCGTCACGGCGGCCGTCCTGCTCTTCAGAGGCGCGGTCTACTGGATGCCGATCCTCATCGGCGGTGCGTCCGTGTCGGCGTTCGGCATTCGGACCGTCAAGTGAGGCGGGCCGGTCCGAGCAGGTGCCCTCGATCCCGAGCAGTTAACCCGCCAGCCACCCGAACGCGAACGACTACCCGAACGCGATGTACCGAGACGGCCACGCCGGATTCAACGCACTCCTGTACGCTCCCTTCGTCCCGCTCGTCAGCGCCGGCTACTCGTTCGAGGCGGCCCTCTGGGGTGCGGTCCTCGCGCTCGCCGCAGCGACCCTCCCCGACTTCGATCAGGGGCTCCCGTGGATCGAGCACCGCGGACCGACCCACACCGTCTGGTTCGCCCTCCTGATCGGACTGGTGGCCGGTGCCGGGACGGCGCTCGTCGCCCGCTCGAGTTTCGGCTCCGGTGGCGGGTTCGGTTTCGATTTCGGATTCGTCGTGGGGACCTGCGGCATCCTCGCCCACCTCGCGGGGGACGTCGTAACGCCGATGGGGATCAGCCCGTTCGCGCCCGTCTCGCGGGTCCACGTGACCCTCGACTGGTTCAAATCGAAGAACGAGCGGGTCAATCGGGTGTTCCTGCTCGCCGGCTCGACGGCGTTGACAGGGGCGTTACTGGTGGCGGTCTATCGGCCGCTCCCGTGACGCCGCCGGTTCGAGCGTCGAACGCAGCCGACGTATTACTTCGACGGGTGACGAGCGGAGTCATCGTCTCGAGCCCACTCGCTGACGCCGTCCAGATCGTCCGTCCGCCGCGCGAGAATAGCCAGCGAGACCGACCAGAGCAGGGTCGTCGCGATCACGCCGTGGACGTCGAGGCCGGGACTCCACGCCGTCCTGATCGGGAACAGCCACTGGATTCCCATCGGCGACAGCGAGTCGATGAGGAGGTGGGACCCGATCGCCACCGCTGCGGCGAGCGCGGTTGCCCGCGTTCGACGAACGCCTGCATATCGGCGTCCTCGTCTGCCAGCCGTCCCGACCGCCACTGCGTACACGCCCGCGACGACCGTCAGCGCGAACAGCGGCGAGTGCGTGAGCCCGCGGTGAACGAACGGCCACCCCCAGTCGGCCGGAAAGAGGAAGTCCGCGTCCGGGAGGAGCCCAAAGACGATCCCCAGCCACGCTCCCGTTCGCGGACCGACGCCGGTGAATCCGCGAGCGAGCGCGACGCCGACGACAGCGTGTGTCGCGAACGCTACCGTCAGAAAGAGAATCCGCCCTCCCTCCATTGGTTCGACACTCGGCGAAGAGTAAAATATAGCTTGTGGCCCGCAGAGATTCGGTCACCGACTCCCCGCCGCAATCGTCGCTCGAGCGAATCTGCGAGCGCGGGTACTTACGCGTGCTGCACCTGCAAGCCCACGATTTCAGTCGCCGAACGGAGTCACCTTCGAGACGAATCGATCATCGATGGTCCCGCTCCAACTCACAGAGACGCCGCCCTGGCTCGAGTCGCTGTTCACGTCCGAGGTCGGCTTCGCCGTGTTGTTCGGGATCTGCGTCCTCGAGGGAGCGATGCTGTTGCGATTCATGCCGAGCGAACTCGTCGTGCCGGCCGCGCTGGCGCTGATCGGTTCGTCGGTCGCCGAGGCGGTCGCGATCGTCGCCCTCGCGGTCGTCGGGACGACGGTCGGACAGCTCCTCCTGTTCTGGCTCGTCAGACGGGCCGGTCGGGAGTACGTCCTCCGGAAGCGCTGGTTTCCGATCACCGAGTCGCGACTCGAGCGCTTCGACGGCTGGTTCGACCGCTGGGGCTCACTTGCCGTGGCGGTGAGCAATACGATGCTGGTCGTCCGGGGGCTGCTCACTGTCCCCGCCGGCCTGTCGGAGATGGACCGCCGCTCGTTTCTCGTGCTGTCGGCGGTCGGCTCGCTGTCGTTCCAGTCGATCCTCGCCGCCCTCTACCTGCTCGGCGGCCATCTCCTCGTCTGAAAGCGTCGAAAACGCGCCTGAGAGCTCGGAGAACGCGAGTCAGCCGCGATTTCTCGAGAGAGACGGACGAAATGACCGGAGTAGACGTGCGTATCGAACGTGGCGAACGTGGCCATCGTGTGACGATCAGTGTGAGATCCCCTCGAGGGAGGTGCGTTCGAGTAGCCGCTGATCAGGCAATCCATCGTACCGGACCGTCCCCTGACGGCGGTGATACTCGATAAATCCCGCGTCTTCGAGACGCGGTAGCTGGTTGTGATGCAGGTCGATTTCGATCGATTCTCTGGTCGGCTGCTCGCTCTCGTCGGGATTCTTCAGCTCATCGCGACGC
The DNA here is from genome assembly GCF_020515625.1 of Natrinema amylolyticum. NCBI lineage: Archaea > Methanobacteriati > Methanobacteriota > Halobacteria > Halobacteriales > Natrialbaceae > Natrinema > Natrinema amylolyticum. The sequence continues at coordinate 79,975 of NZ_JAIWPJ010000001.1, read as the reverse complement.
ACTTCCTCCGCTAACTCCGACCGTTCCGCCGTCGATTCCTCCATATTCACGAGGTGAGAGAGGATACACGCCCGTCGTCGGTCGCCCAGCACGGCGCGATCGGTACCGGTCGCGGTGCGTCCCGATTTCCGCTCTCTCCCCGCTGCTCGCTCCATCGGTTGGCCCATACCCGAAGAACGACTGAATCGGCTGAAATACCTTCCTAGGAGAGCTATTGAGGTGTGCATATCGCTACTAGCGCCCCTATCGAGGCCGCCTTGGTCATCTCGTCGGGAAGGGAGTCGTCCGAAATCCGCGATACGTGTGCCTCCTGCACGTACCGTTCATCCCGCAGCGAACGGTCGGACGAGACCACCGAAAGGACGCTCCGACGCCGGCCGTCGAATTCAGTCCCCGCCCTCCCGATAGACGGGCAGTCGGAACCTGACCCCGGCGTCCCGGAGCTGCCACTTGAATTCCAGACCGGCCCAGAGCAGTCCCGTCAGGAGCGCGATGGCGATCGCCGCGAACTCCGACGGACCGATCCAGACCGGCGTCGCGAAGAGGAGCCCGTTGTAGATTCGGTGGGGCAGAATCGACTGGATGAGATCACCGACGAATCCGAGCGGGTCGAACCCGAACAGGTCCCCGCCCTCGTCGTCGCTCTCGGCCGCCGTCCGCGACTCGAGGCCGAGTTCCCGGGCACTGTGCCCGCCCGCGCTCTCGTCACCGGTCTCGAGGCGTTCGGCCTCGTAGGGGAGCGTGGATTCGACCTGCCAGACGATATCGCCGGACTCGTTGATCTCCATAACGCGGTTGCCGTGCGTGTCGGTGACGAGCGTGTTCCCGTTCGGCAGCCGGTCGGCGTCTCGCGGCCACTGCATCCGGTCGTCGGACCACTCCCAGCTGCGGGTCCACGCGCCGTCCTCGCGCTGGAACTCCTGAACGCGGCCGTTCTCGGAGTCCGCGACGACGACGGCCGGCCCGCCCCGGCTCTCGGGAATGTAATCGGGATTGTGCTGTTCGTATTGGATGTCGTACTCGTCTTCCGCGCCGAGCGTCCAGTCCTCGAGTAACCCCTCCTGTCGGTCGAGGAAGACGACCTGATCCTGATTGCGCAGGCTGGCCATGATTCGGCCCTCCATCTCGCCGTCCTCGATGTACTCGACGTCGTTGATGTGCGCCCAGTCGCCGGGGTACGCGCCGCCGCCCTCGACGGGGAAGTCGCTCTGGGCGTCCCAGAGCCACTCGACGACTTCGGTCTCGGTGTTCACGACGAACACCTGATCTGCGACGATGTCCGCGACGACGACGTGGGTCTCGTTGATGCGATCCGCGTCGTGCCACTCGCCGGCGGTCTCCTTGTAGTCGTAGCGCTCGTAGACCACCTCGACCTCGCCGGTCGAGAGGTTCGCGCGTTCGATGACGTTCAGCGCACACGGCGGATCGGAACAGGTCGGTCCCTCGGAGTGAATCGTGTCCGTCGCGGTGTACTCGACGGTCAGCGGCTCTCCCTCGACGGGATCGACGTCGAAATACTTCGTCCGCGTGTTGTTGTAATAGAGTACCTCACCGTCGGGGGCGTAGGCAGTGATCGTCCCGGCACGACCCGACTCGGTCACGACCGTGTGATTCTCCGTCGGCGGTGCGTCCGGAACGTCCTCGGCCGACGCCGTCGAGAGGCTGTTCGTGGACGCATTGGCGACCACGGCCGCCGAGAGGACGATTACGACGAGAAACGCGACTCGGAGCCGATTTCGCGAGAGGAGCGAGCCGGCGCGAGCGAGCGAGGCGCGTGATCGGGCAATCATCTCACTACCTACTCTCCCGCCGTCCGAGGTAGCATTGTTCGTCGTTTGCAGTTCCTGACAGTCGCGTTCATCGACCAGTCGGGTCGGCGAGAGCCGTCTACCTGTCCGTTCAGTCGTCTACGTCGGCCGCTCTCGTGGTGAGGACGGGGACCGATGACGTCCGGATCACGCGCTCGGTGAAGCTCCCGAGGAGGTGGCGATCGAGGCCGGTGTGACCGTGGGTCCCCATCACTACGAGGTCGATCCCCTCCTCGTCGGTGTACGACGTGATCTCCCGCGAGACCGAGCCGGCTCGAATGGTGGTCCTGATATCGTCGACGCCCGCTCGCCGGGCGGTCGCCTCGGCCTCGTCGAGGACCGCCTGGACGTTCTCCTCGAGTTGCTCGGGGAGCTGTGTCGACTCCGCGTCGAACACCTCCGGGAGTTCGTCGACGACGGACAGCAGATGTAACGTCGCGTCGTGTCGGTCGGCGATCGTCGCTCCCAGCTCCAGCGCCGCTCCCGCGTGATCGCTCCCGTCCGTCGGAACGAGCACGTCGGCGTAGGGATACGTCCGCGTCGCGTCCTCGGCCGCACGAACGGTCACCACGGGGACCGAACACTGGTTGACGACGCAGTCCGTGGTGCTGCCGAGGACGTATTCGCTGATGCCGCGTCGCCCGTGGGCGCCCATCACGACGAGATCGAACTCATCGGCGGTGGCGTAATCGGCGATCACGGTTCGCGGGTCCCCCTGAACGACGTCCGTCGTGACGGATACGTCCCGATCCGCCGCCATCGCGGCGGCGTCGTCGAGGATTTCGTCGCCCTCCCGCTCGAGGACGTCGACGACCTCGGTGCCGAGCCGGGTCAGACTCGGCTCGTTCGTGTCCGCGACGTAGAGCAAGTGGACCGTCGCGTCCCGGTCGGCGGCGATATCCAGCGCGTGCTCCAGCGCCGCCGTCGCGGCGTCGCTCCCATCGGTCGGGACGAGGAGTCGAGTGGTCATGGATACCGGTTCGATGCCAACCCGCTTACGTTTGTGGGATGCCGTCCTCGGAACTGGCTCTCCGGGAGCGTCCCAAAAAGCGGAACAGTAACCGTATTGCAGGCCGATATCGAGAAGCCGATCCTCAGGCCGATTCGACGCGGATCTCGCCGTCTGCAGTGACCGTCACCAGACAGTTACTGTACTCGAACGTTACCGACCCGCCGGACCGAAGTCCGTCCGCTCGCGGTTCGAACAGCCGCTCGAGCGCGTCGGCGTTGATCGAGTAATGGAGCGGCTCGAGTTCGGTGACGGCTTCGTTCCGGAATGTTGCGACGGCGTCCGCTACGGCAACGCTCAGCGGTTCGTCGTCGAGTCGATCGTACTGCACGGCGTAGTGATCTCCCATCGCGGGTGACGGCGATCGTGAACTCATCTCTGTCATTGATTGTACGTACCCCCAGTACGTCCGTGGGAAGCTACTCCTCCGTTCACGGGTGGTTGCAAAGAGCCTAATCGTTAACTGTATAACGGTCACTAGAACGGATGGTTAATCAGTTAACGTCCGTAGCGGTCGCCCCATCGAACAGCGCCGCGAAGAGCTTCCGCTCCGCAGACCGGACGTGTTTGTGAAACGCGGGCGCGGAGATATCGAGCGACGACGCGATTTCCTCGCCGTTCGCCCGTCGCGGCCACTCGAAGAACCCCCCGTGGTAGGCCGTCTGAACGACTTCGCGCTGTCGATCGGTGAACCGCTCGAGCAAGGCAGTGCGCGCGGGGCCGCCGAGTGCCGGCGGCCCCTCCGTGGGCTGTTCGCGTCGGGCGACCATCGACACCGCCGGGCCGCTCCGGGCGATATCGGAGAGGACGTCGCGGACCTCGGCGGTGTCCGGGACGTCGATGAGTGCGCGACCGCCCGAGGGGTCCGCGCCGAACGCTCGTAACCGCGCCCCGTGGGTCTCGACGATGGGCCCGAGGAAGGGCTCGGTCAGCCGCACCTGGAGGAGCGTCTCGCCGTCGTGTTCGGCGATCGTCGACACCGCGGCGATTCCGTCGATCGTCCCATGGTCGATGGTCGCGACGGACTCGTCCGTCGGTCCCTCGGCAGCGACGAACACGATCTGTGACCCGTCCGCCCGCCTCGTCGCGCCCTCGTACGTGAGCGATCCGTCGAGGACGTCCGCGAGCCGACAGAGGGTCGCGTCGGCCGCGACCTCGAGTTCGACTTCGGTGTAGTCGTCGTCCACGAGCGCGTTCTTCCGTTTGACGGCGTCGACCGCGTAGGCGATCGTTTCGCCGAGTTCCGCCAGCATCGACCGAAGCGCCTCGTCGAACGCGTCTCGTTCCTCGCCGTAGATCGACAGGACGCCGTAGAGGAACCCGTCGTAGACGAGCGGGACTGCGTACACGGACTGGAAGTTTCGCGACAGCGCATCGCCTCGCCACTCGCCGTCGTGGACCGACTCGGCGACGTTATCGACGTAGACCGGGTCTCGCGTGCGAGCCGCCCGTCCCGTCGGTTCGGCGGCCGACTCGTCGACCGTCGTCACTGTCACCGCGTCGAGATAGCCCCGGTCGGACCCGGCGCGAGACCGCGACCGGAGTTCGTTCCCGCTGGGGTCCGGTTCGCCGATCCAGGCCAGCGAACACGACTCGAGGTCGGCGAGGCGCTCGGGAACACCGCGCTCGATCTCGGTCCGGGAGTCGGCTAGCAGGAGGAGTTGCTCGATATCCTGGCGGACCTCGTTGGCGTCGTTGAGCCGCTCGAGGTTTCGATTCTGTCGCTCGAGTTCGCGCTCGCGGTCGTGCAGCCGGCGGGTCCGGCCGATTCGATCGAGCGCGGCTTCCGCTGTCGCCGCGAACAGCCGGGCGAGCTCGATGGTGTCCTCGTCGTACTCGCCCGCATCGGTCGAGAGGGCGACCAGAACCCCATGCTCTCCCAGCGGGACGTAGAGGCCGCTCCGAGCGGCCGTCGACTCGTCAGAGAGGGCGGCCTCGTTGCCGATATCGTCGTAGACGGCCGATTCACCGGTGACGAACGTCTCCCAGGCGATGCCGTCGTTCGGCCGGAGCCGCGGCGGGGAGCCGAGCGTCGACTCGAGGGCCGGCGAATGCGCCGCCGGAACGAGTTCGTTCTCCCGGTCGTCGAACCGGTAGAGGACGCTGTCTATATCCAGCACGTCGGTCGCGACGTCGACGATGTACTCGCAGGCGTCCGCTTTCGATTCGACGGTCAATAGGTGGGTGGTCGCCTCGTGTAACGCGTTGAGCGCCTCCTGATACCGAACCCGTTCGGTGACGTCGTTCGCGACGCCGATAACCCGATCGATGGCCCCGTTCTCGTCCGAAATCGGCCGATACCACGCTTCGAAGACTCGGTCCCCGAGCAGCCGCTGCGAGTGGACAGTCTCCCCCTCGAGGGCCGCTCTCGCGTCCGCGCGGGCGTCGGGGTAGTCCGCTAACACGTCGAAGACCGACCGACCGGTGATCTCGTCGGAATCGAAGCCGAGGTTCGCGAGGCCGCGGCCCTCCGAGAGCGTGAAGGTTCCCTCGTCGTCGAGGACGAACAGGACGACCGGGGCGTTCTCGACTAACGTCTGCAAGCGCTCCGTCCGGTCGGCCAGGTCCCGCTCGCGTTCGACGCGCTCGGTCACGTCCTGCCAGTAGACGGAGATGCCCGACGGCGACGGATAGATGCGAGCCTCGATCCAGGCGTCGTAGCGCTCGAGATACCCTTCGGCCGTTCGGGGCTCCTGTCGCTCCATCGCCTCGATCGCCTCCCGCTGGAACACCGTTCCCTTCATCTCCGGGAACACGTCGAGAATCCGTTGGCCGAGCAGATCGGGTCGGGTGACATCGAGTTGCTCGAGCGCACGGTCGTTGACGTACGTAAAGCGCCAGTCCGCGTCGAGGGCGTAAAACGCGTCGGTGACTCGTTTGAACGACTCGTCCAACTCCTGTTCGATGCGGTGGTGCTCGGTGATATCCTGAATCGATGCGACGACGCCGTCGACGATCCCGTCCTCGAGTCGGTTCGTCAGCACGGCCTCGTGGACGTACCAGTAGCCATCGGAGTGTCGACACGTGTACTCGATGGTCCGCGTCGTTCCGCAGTCGGCCTCACAGATGGCGTCGAACGAGTCGGCCACCGACTGACTGTCGTCGGGATGGACGTACTCGAGGATGTCGGTTCCGCAGAGATCGTCCGGATCGAATCCCCCGACGCGCTCGACTGCCGGACTGATGTACGTGATCTCACCGTTAGCGTCGACGACGAGCAGGAGGTCCGACGAGTGTTCGATCAGTGTCTGGTACCACTCCGTCTGCCGGGTCGTCGATCGCTGCATCGCAGCGAACTCGACGGCCCGCTGAAGCCGCTGAGCCAGGAGCCGCGGCTCCTGGATCGTCGTCTTGGCGATCACCTCGGGATCGCCGCGAAGGTCGTCGATCGACTCGTTTCGGGCCGGATCGACGGCGTAGACGACCGGATACGTCTCGTCGACGACGCCGAGAACGTCCCGGTCGTCGGTCAGGACGCAGTCGGCCGTGTCGAGCCGTTCGTCGCTGAGGTCGGAGACGGTCGAGACCGAGTCCGTCACGGTGACTGACTCGTCGGCGAGCCCCGCCGTCGCCGTCCGGATCCACTCGGACGAACCGACGGCGAGGGCGCGTACCTGGGTCGTCTCGGCGTCCTCGAGACCGCGGGCCATACTGCTGGGTAGGCGGGAACGGGTAAAAAGTTCGCGTCGATTTCAGCCGGCGATCGGAACGCCGGTCTCGCGCGCCGAACCGACGCGGGAACCGAGTGCCGCGGTCCGACTCACTCGAGGGCGAGCGGCGCGTGGTCGACTCGGTAACCGTCGTCGATTTCGTCGACCGCACTCACCTCGCGCAGTCGGATGCCGCGTTCCATCTTGGTGACGACCGGCGTCTCGTAGTAGTCGGCCTCGTACTCGAACCCCTTCCCCTCGTCGCGTCGGTGCTCGACGAACTCCCGATGGCGCTCGAGGCGCGCGCGTCCGACCGAGCGCGACAGCGCCGGGACCTCGTCGACACCGTCGTCGAACACGTCGAGGAAGGCGTCCTCGAGTTCGGACCCGACCGAGCTCCGACCGGCGCACATCGCTGCCAGCGTCGTCGTCCCCGTGCCCCAGAACGGGTCGAGGACGGTGTCACCGTAGGCCGAGTACATACAGATCAGGCGATAGGGAATCTCGAGCGGGTAGGCCGCCGACCGCTCGCGGAGTTCGTCGTCGGCCGGCTCGTCGATCGACTGTAGCTCGCCGGTCACGTCGGTCCAGACGTCCGTGAACCAGCGGTTGCGTTCCTCCCAGAAGTAGGCGGCCTCGTAGCGTCGATCCGCACGGGGCTCGAACTCACGGCTCTCGGCTCCCTTGCGGAACACCAGAATGTACTCGTGCTCCAGCGTGACGTAGGCGTTGGGCGGGATCATCCCGCTCCCCATGAACTTGGCCGCGCTGTTGGCCGGCTTGCGCCAGAGCACGTCCGGGAGCGGCTCGAACCCTCGCTCCTCGAACGACTCGAGCACGCGCGCGTGATTCGGGTAGACCCGGAAGCTCCCGTCGACCGACCGGGTCGCGTCGCCGACGTTGATACAAGCGATCCCGCCGTCGACCAGGACGCGCTCGAGTTCGTCCCAGACGCGCTCGAGCTGGGCGTGCATCGCTTCAAAGGCGTCGTAGCCGTCCCCGGCCGCCAGCGCGTCGCCGATTGCGGGATCGAGCTCCGTAAAGAGGTCGTCCCACATTTCGATCATCGGATACGGCGGGGAGGTCACGACGAGTTCGACGGATTCGTCGTCGACCGCCGAGAGATCGCGAGAGTCACCGACGAACACGCGGTGGGTCGTCTCCATTGGCTCACACTGTCGGCGTGGCTCCCTTATCTCCTTCGTCAGGGCGGCGACTCGAGGCCGTCAGTACGGAGACGAGCGGCCGTCGCGTCGGTGCGTACACTGCGGGGACGCGAAAACGGAGAGAATCGGTCCGAACACGGTCGCGGTCACGGGAACCGACGGACGGGGATCGCTCACTCCTCGGTTTCTTCGTCCGTCTCTTCGGCTTCGGCCTCCTCCGCCTCCTCCTCGTCGCTCTCTCCGCTCGTCGCCGGTTCGAACTCCTCGATCGGTTCCCACTCCTCTTCCTCGCCGGACGAGAGGCGACGGCGGAGGACCACGGCCCCCACGACGGCACCGACTGCCAGAAGGAGTTTCGGTAGTCGCGAGCCGGATCCGCCTTCGGTCTCCTCGGATTCACTGGTCATTTCGGGTGTCGTCTCGGTCGTTTCCTCCGCCGTTTCCATGACGTCTTCGATAATCTCCGGCTCCTCCAAGTCCTCGATCGGCGACTCCTCGAGTTCGGGCGACTGCCGTCCCACCAGAAAGCCGACGGCCGCGCCGAGGCCGAACAGCGCCCCCGCGAGCGGGAGCCGACCGCCGGAGCGGGAGCCCTCCGCCTCCTCGACGGCCTCGAGGATCGACTCGCGCATCGGCGACTCCATTCCTCTGTTGACTGCTTCCTTGACGATGAGCTCGGACAACGTTTTGTCTTGTTGTTCCATCTCGGGCATAATCCGCCACGACCACACCACCGTACATAGTTCTATTCACCGTTTCCGATAGCGATCCGACCTCGACGCGGATTATTCGAAAATTAATCGCCGCGACGCGGCGTATAACTACCGTCTACTACCGGACAGACCGGCCGTCTGCGAGCGACCGGCGATCTCGACCGAAAACCGCGACTCGTAGTAATGATCCGAATGACAGGTCTCACGGGACGGATTGCGGCCGGTTGGGTTTTCAACCGACGACTGATCGCGGAGCGACCGATTTCGGAACGTGAACTCGCCGCGCCGCCGCGGACGCGCGCCGAGTCTCAGCGGTCGGCGGTCCGTGACGATGACCGCCTTCTCGGGCGGGGCGCTGTCGCGATCGATAAATCGGGATCTACCCGTGGTATAAGATCGCATCGGCGCAGCCGTTCGCGGCTCGATCGAGAGAACGCCTTCCATAACGAAAGGGATCCGACCGAAAGGAGGCACAGTATGAGTGTCATCCGCCAGCCAGAGGTGCTCGGCCGAACGACGCGACGGCGCGTCGTCGGCGTCACCGCCGCGCTCTCGGCCGCGGCCGTCGAGACGGTCGGCGTCGGGCTCTGGTTCGGCCTCGTCGTCGGCTCGCGGACGACATCGACCGCACTCGCGGGACTCGGAATCCTCTTCTGTGGGTCGCTGCTCAGAGCGGGAGTCTTCGGTGCGACGGTCAGCGACCTCGGCGACCTCTTGGAACCCCACCGGCTCGGTGCGGCGGTCGTGCTAACGACGGGCTGGGTCCTCTGGCTGCTCGTCGCCGAACTGATCGGCGGAAGCATTGGTGTCGTCGTCGGAACGACCGTTCTCGCGGGCGTCCTCACTGCACAGTTCGTCCTCGAGCGACGCGTGTTTCGACTGCGAGCGAAGCGATCGAACGACGGGACGACGGTCACGGCAGCGATTTCGGGGCTGTTGATGGCCGCCGGCGCATCGGCCCTGCTCGCGACGACCTGGTTCACCGACTGGGTGCTCTCGTCGCCGCCGCTCTCGCTCGGGTTCACGACGGTCGTCGTCGAGATCGTCGCCCTGCATATCGGCGTCCTCGTCTTCGGATTCGTGGCCTTTCTCGCCCACCAGCACCGATTCCAGCGGATTCTCGATCCCTGAGTCAGCTCTCCGGTACCGCCGAAGCGATCACTTCCCCTGTGCACCCACGTTCTGATCGCTCTCGAAGGAGTCCGGATCCGGCTCGATCGACGCGTACTGGACCGCTCGCCGGCCCAGCGTCCGCACCCGTTTCTCGAGTTTCGGATCGACGAACTCGCCGTCCTCGAAGGCGGCGCTCGCGTTCGGAATCGCCGCCTCGTGGGGGATCACCCACGCGTTCAGCGCCCGACAGACCGAGCGCATGTGCTCTAAGGTCGTCACGGGGAAGGCCCCGCCCGAGACCGCCAGCAGCCCGACGGTCTCGTCCGCGAACTCGTCGAACCCGCAGTAGTCGATCGCCGTCTTGAGCGGCGAGGCGTAGGAGCCGTGGTACATCGGCGAACCGAGGATGATCGTGTCGGCCGCACGGACGCGAGCCGCCAGCTGCTCGGCGTCGCCCGCGTCTTCGCGGTCGCGGTCCGCGTCGAAGATCGGCAACTCGTACTCGCGGAGATCGAGTAACTCGGTGGTCGCGCCGGCCTGCTCGGCGGCGGCGAGGACGCCCTCGAGGGCGGTCCGCGTGTGACTCTCCGCGCGGAGGCTGCCACAGAGTGCAGCTACGTGGACATCGCTGTCGCTCATGGCCGTCCCGTCGACCGGAAGCGGGAAAAGCCACCCGACCGTTTCGAGTTTTGATACGAACGTGGCTCGCCGCGGCGGTCCGTTTCCGTCGGGCGCTTCGACGACCATTTCTCTCAGGAATGCGAACGGGTCGCCGTGCAGTCGATCCTCTCCGTGCTGCTCGAGGAGGCGCTCCCGCGCGTGCTGACGATCGCGCTCCTGATCGGCGCGGGCGTCGGACTCGCGAACCTCGCCGTCGAGTACGGACTCGTCGCGGTCATCGCCCGCGCGGGCCGCTACCTCACGGAGCCCGCGAACCTGCCGCCGGAGGTCGGGACCGCCGTCCTCACGAACACGGTCTCGGTGACGGCGGGCTACGGGATGCTCGCGGAGTTCCGCGAGGAAGCGCTCCTCGACGACCGCGCCACGCTGATCGCCGTGGTCATCAACACGTTCTTCGGCTTCGTCCAGCACATCTTCACCTACTACGGCCCCGTCCTCGTGCCGATCCTGGGGCTGCAGGTCGGCCTCATGTACGTCGGCGCTCGCGCCGGCATCTCGCTCGCGATCACGCTCGTCGGTCTGCTCGCCGGTTCCCTCCTCCTACGGGGCTACGAGTACGACCGCAGCGTCGTCGAGCCCGATGCGCCCGACGAGGAAGACCGAACGAACCGAGAGAAGTTCCGAACCGCGGGAGAGAGCACCCTCGAGCGCCTGCGATCGATCGTCCCCCGACTGGCAGTGGTCTACTCGCTGGTCTTCGTCGCGCTCGCCCGCTCGGAGCGGATCCTCGCCGGGTTCGCGTCGGTCGGAATCGACGACCCGGGGGCACTCCTCGAGCCGATCGCCGGCCTGCTGGGGCTGCCGGGCGCAGCGGTGCCGGTGATCCTCGTCTCGCTGGTGGATCCGACGACCGGTGCGATCACCGTCGCGCCCCTGATCGGCGACGTGCTGACCCCGGACGAGGCAGTGATTACGCTGCTGGTCGGCAGCCTCGTCTCGCTGACGATCGGGACGGTCAAGCGCTCGATCCCGTTCCAGTTCGGCATCTGGGGGGCAGAGTTCGGGGCGAAAGTGATCGTCGTCAACGTCTGTCTGAAAGCCGCTTTCATTCTCGTCGCGATCGGCGTCTTCTTCGTCGTTTAGGCACGCTTGGCGGGCGAACGGTCGCTCGAACGGGTACCGGTGCGGGCGCTACGCGATGACGAGGAGACGACGCGAAAAACGGAAACGGAACGGAATCGGAACGAAAGCGGGAGCGACGTTACGCGGCGGTCGTATTCGCGTTCGACGTCTTGACGGTGCCGTAGACGCCGGCAAGCGACAGAACCGCGATGAGTGCGCCGGCGACGCCGTTGAGCCCGAGCACCAGCGTCCGGTCGACGCCGAACGCGACCGTCGGCGCGATCGCGATCCAGATACCGAGTATCGCGAGGATCGCCGCAAGGACGATACTCGGCGACCGCTGCTCGCCGGTTCGATACGCGTGGACCGACGCGAGGACCGCGACCAGCGCACCGACGAGGACGTTGTGAATGCCCAGCGTTCCCGTGATCGTGAAGACGGCCGTCGATACCATGACGAACGCGCCCAGTGCCGCCGACAGCCCGGCCGTTCGTTCGACTAACACCGACGAACTGTCCGCGGGTCGTGTTCGGCTCATACTCGAATCGTAGTGAGCGCCACCTATATCAGGGCGTCGATCGTATCTCCCATCTGGTAACTTCACTGGCCTCGAGAGACGCGTCGACCGGGTTCGGATCCGAGACCGAACCGTTCGTCCGGGCCCTCGTCGGAGAGAGCGGATCCCGCGAGCGTCGGGAGGTTTATGCGAGTGAAGAGACATTGCCCCTCCCATGAGTGACCGGGGCGCAGTGACTGGAACGACCGTTCTCGAGGACGGCGACGAAGCGGTGACGCTCCAGCGGTATCGGACGCTCACCGACCTCCTCGACGACGGTCTCTACCAGCTCGATACCGACGGCCGCGTCGTCGCGATCAACGACGTCCTCCTCGACCGATTGGGATACGATCGCGGCGATCTACTCGGCGAACACGCGTCGGTACTCGTCGACGCCGACGGCGACGAGTTTCGCGATGCGCTCCGTGACTGCCGCGAGGCCGATGGCGTCACGACCCTCGAGACGACCGTTCGAACGGCGATCGGCGAACGGCTCGCGTGTGAACTGCGACTGGAGTCGTTCGCAGTCGACGGTGAGCACCGCGGCGTCCTCGGTCTCGTCCGCGACATCACCGAACGGACGGAGCGCGAACGGAAACTCGAGCGATACGAGCGGATCGTCGAAAACCTCCCCGTCGGAGTCTACCGAAACACGCCCGGTCCGGACGGTGAGTTCGTCGAGAGCAACGACGCCCTGGCGGAGATATTCGACGCCGACTCCCCCGACGAGTTAGAAACGCACGCCGTCAGCGACCTGTATCCGGAGCCGTCCCGGCGCCGGGAACTCAGTCGGCGACTCTCACGGGACGGGATCGTTCGAGACGTGGAACTGAAACAGGAGACGCTCGACGGCGAGTCGATCTGGATCTCCGTGACCGCGATCCGAACCGAGGAAGACGGGGAGGTGTACTTCGACGGCATCGTTCAGGACGTGACCGACCGCAAGGAGCGCGAACGCGACCTCGCGGAATCGGAGCGACGCTACCGCACGCTCGCGGAGTCCTACCCAAACGGAATCGTCACGCTGTTCGATCACGACCTCGAGTACACGCTGGCCGCCGGGCAGGGGTTCGCGGCCCTCCCCGTCGATCCGGCAGACATCGAGGGCAGATACGTCCGAGACGTCGTGCCCGACGACACCGCCGACGCGCTCGAGCCCGCCTTCCGGGCGGCACTCGAGGGAGCGGAGCGGTCGGTCGAACTCGAGTTCGACGATCGAGTGTGGCTCGTTCGGACGGTTCCGATCACGGACGAGCGCGGCGACGTCTCGGCCGGGATGGCCGTTGCCCGCGAGATCACGGACCGAAAGGAACGGGAGCGAGAGTTGGCCAAGTACGAAGCGATCGTCGAGACGATCAACGACGGCATCTACGTCAAAGACGAGGACGGTCGGTTTACGATGGTCAACGACGCCTACGCGGACCTGACCGGCTACTCCCGCGAGGAACTCGTCGGCGAACACGCTTCGCTCGTCGTCGACGAAGCAACGGTCGAACGGTCCGCGGCCCGGCGGGCGGCGATGGACGGTGAGGCGAACCCGACCATGGAGGCGATGATCGAGCGAGCGGACGGGGAACGGGTTCCCACGGAGGGGACCTTCGCGACGCTTCGGGCCGGAGACGGGGACACGAAACAGATCGGCGTCGTCCGCGATATCACAGACCGGAAGGAACAGCGACGCAGGCTCGAGGAATCGGAGCAGCGCTACCGGACGCTGATCGACCACTTCCCGGACGGTGCGGTCGGCCTGTACGACGAGGACCTCGAGTACATCGTCGCCGGCGGCGAGGCGTTCGACGACCTCGATATCGGGGACGAAGAGGAGGTGGTCGGCTCCACCCTCGCCGACCGGTATCCGGCCGACCTCGTCGCGGAGATCGAGCCCCACTTCCAAGCGGCGTTCGAGGGCGAGTCGAACACGTTCGAGTATCGAGCCTTCGGTCGCGACGTGTGGGCCCACACTCTCCCCGTCCGAAACGACGACGGCGAGATCTTCGCGGGCATGGTCATGGTCCAGGACATCACCGACCGCAAACGGATCGAACGTGACCTCCGCGAGAGCGAAGCGCGGTTCCGGATGCTCGCCGACAACCTCGAGGACATCGTCTGGATCACGATGCCCGAGCCGCGGGAGATCCTCTACGTCAACCCCGCCTACGAGGAGATCTTCGGACGCGATCGCGACGACTTGTACGACGACGCGCTCGCGTTCGTCGAGGGCATCCATCCGGACGACCGCGAGCGCGTCATGACGGCCTACGAGGACCTGTCCGAGGACGGGTTCGACGAGGAGTTCCGGATCGTCACGCCCGACGGCGAGGTACGCTGGCTACGCGCTCGCGCAGCGCTGGTTCACGACGACGACCGCGACGTCACCCGAATCGTCGGTATCGCCGAAGACATCACCGAGCGCACGGAGCGCGAACGCGCCCTCGAGCGATCCGAGCGGCGGTACCGAACCCTCGCGGAGAACTTCCCGAACGGCGCGGTCGGCGTCTACGACGAGAACCTCCGGTACACGCTGACGCGGGGCGCGGTCCTCGGCGATGGACTCCCCGGCGCGGACCGCCTCGAGGGGAGCCGGATGCCGGCCGTCTTTCCCGAGAAAACGGTCGCCGATCTCGAGCCGCTGTTTCGGGCCGCCGTCGAGGACGGCGAGACCGGCAGCACTACGACCGAGTTCGGCGGCCGAAACTGGCGCGTGTGGGCCGCACCGCTCCGGACCGCCGCGGGCGAGACCGCCGCCGGCCTGAGCTTGGTCCAGGACGTCACCGAGCAGGTCGAACGCGAACGGCGACTCGAGGAACTCGTCGCGAAGTTAGAGGAATCGAACGAGCGGTTAGAGCAGTTCGCCTACGCCGCCTCCCACGACCTCCAGGAACCGCTGCGGATGGTCTCGAGCTACCTCCAGTTGATCGAACGGCGGTACGGCGACGCCCTCGATGCGGACGGCAAGGAGTTCATCGCCTACGCCGTCGACGGGGCCGAGCGCATGCGGGACATGATCGACGCCCTCCTCGAGTACTCGCGGGTCGAGACCCGCGGCGATCCGCTCGAGCCCGTGGCGCTCGAGGCGGTCTTCGAGGACGTCCTCGAGGATCTGTGGCTCCAGATCGAGGAGACCGATGCGACGGTTACCGCGGACGAACTGCCGCGCGTCGAGGGCGACGCGGACCAGTTGCGCCAGGTGTTCCAGAACCTGCTCTCGAACGCGATCACCTACAGCGGCGACGACCCCCCAGCGGTCCACGTCTCGGCAGACCGTGACGGCGACGAGTGGGTCGTTTCGATTCGCGACGACGGGATCGGGATCGCGCCCGAGGAACAGGACCGGATCTTCGAGGTGTTCCAGCGCCTCCACGGCCGCGAAGAGTACGACGGGACCGGTATCGGGCTCGCGCTCTGTGAGCGCATCGTCGAGCGCCACGGCGGCGATCTCTGGGTCGACTCCGTCGTCGGCGAGGGCGCGACGTTCTCGTTTACCGTCCCCGCAGTCAGCGAAGCCGAGTCCGCACCGTCACTCGAGAGCGACGACTGATCGTCTTCGGTCTCCCGTGCCGCACTGACCGCGTCGGTCTGGCTCATTCAGGCTGGCCGCTTATCGGAGTCACGTGTGAACGGCCGCGTATGAGTGAATTCACTGATCGCCTCCTGATCCTGATTATCGCGGTCGTCGGCCTCGGAAGCCTGATCGTCGCGTGGTTCGGCGGCTTCGTCGTGGCCGGAATGGGCGGCTGGATGCGAACCGTCGGGCTTGCCGCCCTCGTCGGACTCTTCCTGCTGTCGCTGGTCGCCGTCTGGCACGAGTTCAACGATATCGACAGGGAGTGGACCTGAAACGCGTGTTCGGTCGAGCCGCCCACGAGCGACTGCGCCGTCTCGAAGCCGCTCGGTCTCGGCCGCCGCGAATCTGCTCGCTCCGCTAAGACTTAGCTCACCGTACCCGTCTCGTTCGGAGGCAGTAGCCACCTCACCGATACCGGACCGAAACGCATCGCTGCCCGAACTGTCGCGAAGCGACCGCGACTCGCTCGTCGGAACGGCGTCGAAGTCGACGGCGGGAAGACCCGCTCGAGGAGAGTGACTGCCGAGTTAGTTATTGAGCAGCGAGAGGACGTACAGCACCAACCGCAGGATGTGGATGAAGACGCCCATCACGGCGACGTAGATGCCGATGGCGTTCCGGATCGGACTCGCGTACCTGCTCTCCTTGACGGCCCAGATCTCGTACGCCAGATCCGCGACGAACCCGAGGAAAAACAGGACGGAGGCGAAGACCATGAGCATAGGATTGAGGAAGAACCCGACGGCACCCGCGGCGAATCCGGCGATGAACAGGCCTCTGGAATAGGTCTGCCAGCGCGCGAACGATCGGTCGGTGCGGTAGACGACGACCACGATACCGGCCGTGAGGAGCCCCGTGATGACCGTCGTGATGGCGAGGGCCGGAACCTGAAGCGCGGACGGTACAAGCACGAGGATCGCGGAGCCGAGAAGCGTATAGCCGAACTGGATCAGCGTGACGCCGGCGCCCGCGATCGGGACGTTCCCCGCTTCGATGCCCTTGTTCGACACCCAGAAGCCGCCACCGATCGTGGCGGCGAAGGTGCCGATTCCGATGAAGTAGTTCGAGAAGAGAACGAGTCCGAGGTCCGCGAGCGGCGTGTAACTGCCCGCCAGTATCAACAGGATGTTTACCGCGACGAGCGCGGTCGCGATCCCCGCAACTTTCGAGACGTTGACTGTCGGCGCGTAGTGGCGGGTCTCCGTACTGCTATGAACTGATGACATATTCGTGCACACAACTATCGAATGCGTTGATAAATATTACTGTATCAGTCACGGAGAACAAAGTAGTGTGCGAGAACGAGTGAGGACGCAGTGTCCCCGGCCCGTGGTTCGTCGCGACCGATGATCGGTCTCGAGACGGCACATGTGTGCTCGATTATTTATTGCCATTACTGTTGGAACGAGCATTCGGCGTCGCTGGATAGACGCGACGACGTGCCGCTGCGTTCTCGCAGCGACTCATCGCGACCGTCTGATTGATCACTGCCCGTCTCTCTCGTGTTCCTGGACGCCGAAAGAATAGTAAAATGAGCCGGCCTCTCGACCAGACATGGATAAGCAATTGCTAATAGCCATTGGCTTCGGATTGACAGTGGCTGGGTGCTACATGTGGTGGAACGGCTGGACTCCCACCGATTACGCTGTGCTCTTCGGGGAATCGATCGTATTCGGGATGGGTGTCATGCTGCTCTGGCGCGAGCGTGCCTCCCTTCTCGAGCACTAACACCTGCGCTGTAAGCCCTCATCAGTCAGTATTCCTCCAGCGATCAGAACCTGAACTACTGAAGACTCAATGACGGGGGAGGGGATGTTCGTTATAAGTAACACTCTCACGTATGCGGGTTTGGGTCCGTTTGAGGAGAAGGTGGGGTCGGAGGGTCTCAGTGCGGATTGACCGCTTTCACTCGTTCTTCCGGGGCAGTCCAGCCAGCGCTCGCTACTGGTTGAGACGGTTTAAACACTACTACAACCACGACCGGCCGAATCAAGTGCTTAATGGCCGAACACCAGTCGAGGAGGTGCTGAACTAGACAGTGCCGAGTTCTAACAGGTGTCAGTGAACCGGAAAGCACGAGCGAAATCCACAGTCGCTCGCGGACCAGTGGAACTGCAGGAGGCCTCTCTTTTGACTCGGGTGGGACCTGTGTGACTCGTTGCTCTCAGTGACCGTCAGCATGTTAGTAGAACAAAAAGTTTGATAGGTGGAATTGGTGAAGTTCTCGATATGGCAGGTGATAACATACCACAATAGGAAGACTTTGATCGCCTCGTGGGGCGAAGGCGGATAGGACAAAGCTGTCTGGAGCCGACAGACTACCCGGGTATCAAACCAGCAGACAGCAGTCGGGAGACTGGCGTTCGAGACCAACCCCGACTACCGACCACACTGAGACTGACACAACAGACAGATGGCCCAGAGATACGCTACGGAGGATCACACTACAAGACGAACGATGTTACGCAGATTAGCGGCTGGCGGTGGTGTCACAGTCCTCTCAGACCCTAGCGGTGCAACACGACCCACACTCCAAGAGGAACCGGGCGATGAAGCTGCAGACGCGCTGCAACATGCACAGGCGACGATTGGTGTCGACCCTAATACACCGGGCGCCAGCTCACAACACGCCGTCCTCTTCGAGGTGGGCTCGAATCTTGCTGGGCGTGAGTGGGAAAGTTTCTGGATTATGCATAAGCGCAATGTCTTCTTACGAGGGCCGACAACCAGTTGCTATGGGCCGTTCGTGGATCTGCCGTTTGGCTCGGGATTTGACGTGGAGAACGTTAAGGGCAGAAGTCTCGAACTTGGTATTGACCGCGGCGGAACCCACCCACCACTGGTCGTTGACGAAGAATTCGACACTGGACTCCCAGAAACAGGGACCCTCGAGCTTCGACAGAACTGTTTTGGGACGATTCTTGGGGACCAGCCCACGCTCGAGGAAGGCGATCAGCTTGCGATCGTCTATTCAGGCGCTCTCAACCCAGACTCCGAAGACGAGTACGAAGCAGACATCACGATTAACAGCCAATATTTCGGCGGCAGCGATGTAGCGTCCGAAACCGTCACGATTCCAATTGGAGAAACGGTGACAGACTGGTATAATGGCGGGTCGCTAACGATTGCAGACGAGGAACCGGACACCGATGACACCGATGAAGAAGAGCCCCCGAGTGACGATGGTGAGATTGCGATTATCTCGAATCCGGAAGTCACCGTGACGTTCGATCAGCGGGATCGCGATTCACGTGTGTACCTCTCGTCGTTCAGGTTGGACGACGCTGACAGAGAGTTACTCGGCGACCGTTCGGCACGAATCAGATCAGTCGCCCCTGATGACGAAGTCCTCGAACACGATCGTACAACCGTCACACAACCGCGGTCAGCGTCGAATTGGGATGGCTATCTGCTTGACCGGGTCTTTTCGTTCGATGAGCGTCGTGTCGTCAGAATCACACAGGTAGTGAAGCTCTATCCCGATGATCCGTTCGTGATTATCGAGACAACGCTCGAAAATACTGGGTCTGACCGAGTGGTGATGAATCAACCACCGGCCAATATTCATCGCGGCTGGCGCCCGGCCGCTTTTCTTGAACTTGCAGAGCCAGTAACCACGCCACAGTTCCACGTCAGTGGGAGTGGAACGCTCGCGTTCACGGAGGTCGGTCGGTGGCGAACGTTCCCCCTTCGGGATGAGACACCCTTCGTGACGCTGTTTGACGATGAGCAGGGACTGGTGTATGGCCAACTGAATGGGGCGACTGCGCCTGAACTGGCGATTACGGAACGTGATGACGAAAATTATCTCAGCTATGCGGTCAGCGGTCTCAGGCTTGCCCCCGGTGAGAACGCATACTATGCGGCTGTTCTCGGCGGGCATAGTGGTGGTGACGGCGCTGTGAGAGCGGCCGAGGACCTCGTGAACACCGCTGCAAGTCGTCCGGGACCATTCTAATTTCAGGGGACCGCAGTCTGACTCGCCGTTTTTTGCTCGCGTGTTGGCAGCTGCCTCCGTGGTGATACCGGCCAACGACATTTCCTATTCGACGTATAGTTCTCGAAGGCGGTCTTCTTCCCATCACGGCTTGTCAGACCCCACGATAGTACGCTATACTGCCGCTTTCTATTTTCAGGTTACTCTCTGGGAAGGTCTATCAAATCGTTAGATAAGTCAGCAAGGCACTGTCTAGTTAAGCAATTCCGGTATAGAATGGCTCGTTACCATCTGCTGCGAGTCATAAAGATAGTGTTGATAGTCACTCATTGTTAGAAGTGAGCTGAGACAGCTGAATTTTCACCGCTCATGAAACAGTGTCTCGTTGTGTCAGGCTATGGATAGTGATTTCACAGCCAATACCGAACCTCCATCGTCTCTCAGTCGCGCGGTTTTCCTTATATAGACAGTGCCATCGGCAACGAGTTCTCGACGAACGCGAGCGGGACCGGCGCAGACGGACAGAAGGTCCGGAAGCTGATGGGGCCGCTCGTGTTCAAGATTCGTAAGTACAACGGTGCACTCGTCTATATCGGCCACGACGAGAGTTCCATTCATCCGCTCCTGTGGCGTGTCGGTACGATCCTCAAGAAGCCCGATCGCAACGACAAGGGGAAGGCACTCATCGCCGAGCGGATCACCGGCGGCAAACTGAAAGACGTCGACCCGCGGCCGCTGAAAGGTATCCCGCCGGCCGACTTCGAACCGCATACGAACGACGAAGCTGATTGGTCCTGGTCTGCTCCCTCGAGCGACGACGGCGGGCCCGAAATCGCCGAAAGCGAGGTCAAGCGAGTCGCTGCGTGGACGATGACTTAGCAATACATATAAATTAATTGGGTATTTTCATCACTTTCACCATCCTACCTACAGCAGAACTGCCAGACAGAGCTGACCACCGTAACCTCCACGACTGAAATATCAGACCTGACGCAGGGGTTCAGTTATAAGAAACCCACCCCTGTCTATGGGTTATGAATCAATCGATGAGGAAGTGGGGTCGGAGGGATTTGAACCCCCGATCTACTGATATCTCCGGTGCGCCTCGGAACTCCAGAGGGTCATCACACGAGCACTGATCAGGTGCCCGATCAGTATATCAGTCTGGAGTGTCGTCCCGGGCGCGTTGCCTCTGGAGTCAGCCGCCATGCCTGGCTTGGCCACGACCCCTCGAGTCTCCGTTGGGCCATGCACCGTAAAGTGGTTTCGATTCAGACCGGAATCGCACTACAGCCACGGGGCCCGCCCCGCGGTGTCCGTCCCGTCGTCGCCTGGATACGCGTTCGGTTCGTCCTCGCGCTCCGTGGCCGACGACTCGCTCGAGTCCTGCCCGTCACCGCCGTCGGTCACCGCACCCATCTGGGCGGCCGCGTCGGTCGCGTCGGCGCCCGAATCGGTGCTCGAGTCGGCGTCGTCGGAGCCCCGGAACGGGAAGTCGACGGCGAACAGGGCGGCGACGATCAGGGCGGCCAGCGGGGCCTGTCCGAAGGCCATCCCGAGCAGGGACAGCGGCAGCAGGCCGAGCGCGACGGCGCTGCCGAAGCGGAACCGGTCGATGTCCATGTACTCCCGCAGATACGGCCCGGTCAGCGCGATGGTCAGCGCGAAGCCGACCCCGACGGCCGCGGCCAGCGTCGCGTTGGCCACGAGGACGGGATCGGTCATCACCGAGAACGTCGCTCCGGAGGGGTCGACGCTCGCGACCAGCCCCAGTCCGATGATGACGACGGGGTTGGGGAGGTACTCGCCGATCGTCGCGCTGGCGGTCTTGGCCGCGATGGCGAGGATGACCAGCGCCGCGAATCGGGTGATGATGGCGTCGTCGAGGACGCTGCCGATCGCCGGCGCGAACGCGGCCTGGACCGCCGCGAGCAGTATCAGCGGGATCCCGACGAGCAGGACGACGGTCGCCTGTTCGCGGGGCGTGCCGTTCATGTCCGCCAGAATCACCGCGACGGTGGCGCTCCCGCCGAAGATCAGCAGTCCGACCTGAATCGCGTCCAGCGGCTCGTTGAGCGCTCCGGCCAGAATCAACGCGGGGAAGACGCCGTCGACTAACGGCAGCATCATCACCAGCGCGAGGAGCTTGGCGTCACCGCCGACGATGCGCTCCATCTGGAGCGCGACCGGATGTCGTGACGTACTCATCGGTCAGGGCCGATGGCCGTGACCCGAGGCCTGTGGGCGATATTCGGGGCGGTCCCGTACCGACCGGTCCGCACACCAGTCGATCGCGTCGGGTTTGGGGCCTCGTGCTGTGAGTTTGCCTGTAAAATTCCCGAACTGCGTGGCGACGGAGTCGGAACTCGTCCGGCCTGCGGTTCGGGCGGTGGCTGCACTCACAGCGAACATACCCGGATAGATGGGAGGACTGTCAATAAACGTTGCGTGGGACTGCATTTCACGACTCGGTAGCGTTCCGTCAGTAGCGGGCAGATCTGAACGGAAATGCACAGATCTGGTCCGGATGTGGGCACTCGCCGCGGTGGTCCGCTCGAGAACTGGCACCTGGGGAGACTCTCATACAATCGGAAACGGTCGCGGGGACGCCGCCGGCTCGAGGACGAGCACGGACGACGAGCCGGAAGCGACCGCACGGCGGTCGATCGGACCCGAATCGAGACCGACGGGGCTCCCAGCGCGGCCGGACGAATCGCCCGTTGACAGCCTCGACAACCGTTGACACCCGGATATATCTCGCAACGCTTTTTGCCCGGGGGTCCGGACGGTTTACATGGCGAACGACGTTCCAGAGCACGAGCCCTATTCTTCGAAACTGCAGGTACCGGAAGCGCTAACGTTCGATGACGTCCTTCTCCGTCCCAAGGAGAGCCGCGTCGAACCCGACGACGCAGACCTCACGTCCCGCGTCTCGAAAAACGTCGAGGTCTCCGTCCCCATCCTCTCGGCGGCGATGGACACCGTCACCGAGAGCGACATGGCGATTGCGATGGCCCGCCACGGCGGCCTCGGCGTCCTCCACCGGAACATGAACATCGACGGGATGGTCGAGGAGATCGGCCGCGTCAAGAGCGCCGACGAACTCATCATCCCGCTGGATTCGGTCGTTACCGCCGACCCCGAGATGTCCGTCCGCGAGGTCGACGAGCTGATGGCCCGGCAGGGCGTCGGCGGCGCACCCGTCGTCAACACCAACGGCGAAGTCCTGGGGATCATCTCGAGCACCGACATCCGGCCCCACCTCGAGGTCAACGAGGACGACCCGGTCACCGAAGCGATGACCGACGAGGTCATCACGGCCCCCGAGAACGTCGACTCGCGCGACGCGTTCGAGTTGATGTACGACCACAAGATCGAGCGCGTTCCGGTCGTCGACGACGAGAACCTCCTCGTGGGACTGGTCACGATGCAGGGCATCCTCCAGCGCCGCGAGTACAAAGAGGCCGTCCGCGACGAGGACGGCCGGCTGCGCTGTGGCGTCGCCGTCAGCCCGTTCGAGCAAGAGCGCGCCGAGGCCGCCGACGAGGCCGGCGCGGACGTTCTCTTCATCGACACCGCACACGCGCACAATCTGAACGTCATCGAGGGCGCTCGCGAGATCAAGGAGTCCGTCGACGCGGACGTCGTCGTGGGTAACATCGGCACTCGAGAGGCCGCCGAGGACCTCGTCGACTTCGCGGACGGTCTCAAGGTCGGCATCGGCCCGGGATCGATCTGCACCACGCGCATCGTCTCCGGCTCCGGCATGCCCCAGATCACGGCCGTCGCACAGGTCGCGGACGTCGCCGCCGAACACGACGTGCCGGTGATCGCGGACGGCGGTATTCGGTACTCCGGCGACGCGATCAAGGCGGTCGCCGCCGGCGCGGACGCGGTCATGCTCGGCTCCTACTTCGCCGGCACCGACGAGGCACCGGGCCGCGTCGTCACGATGAACGGCAAGAAGTACAAGCAGTACCGCGGCATGGGCTCGGTCGGCGCGATGAAGTCCGGCGACGGCGACCGATACCTCAAGGACGAGCCCGAGGAGGAAGACGAGTACGTCCCCGAGGGCGTCGAGGCGGCGACGCCGTACAAGGGCACTCTCAAGTCCGAACTCCACCAGCTCGCGGGCGGCATGCAGTCGGGCATGGGCTACGTGGGCGCGGAGACGATTCCCGACTTCAAGGAGCGCTCCGAGTTCGTCCGCGTCTCCCCGGCCGGACAGGCCGAGAGCCACGCTCACGACGTCGTGATCACCGACGAAGCGCCGAACTACTCGCCCGACAGCGAATAAGACGCGCCGACCCGGCACGACACTCGAGGAGCGACTCAGATCAGTTCCGTCCGCCGAATTTTCCCCGTCGTGGTCGTCGGTAGTTCGTCGACGAATTCGATTTCGCGCGGGTACTCGTACGCCGCGACCGTTTCACGGACGTGATCGCGGATCTCAGTCCGTAACTCGTCCGATCCCGTCTCCCCCGCGACCGGCTGGACGACCGCTTTGATGATCTCGCCGCGGGTTTCGTCGGGGATCCCGACGACGCCGACCTGTTCGACGGCCGCGTGCTCGAGGATCGCCTCCTCGACCTCCCGGGGCGCGACGCGGTAGCCGCTCGTGATGATGAGGTCGTCATCGCGCGAGACGAACCAGATGTAGCCGTCCTCGTCCCGAGAAGCGCTCGTCGCTTCTCGGGGATCAGCCGAGGTTTCCTCGGCGGAGTCCCGCTCGGCCAGATCGCCGGTGCGGTGCCAGACACCGCCGCCCGGGCCGTCTTCGAGGGTCACCGCCGCCGTCTTCTCGGGCGCGTTCCAGTACGATTCGAAGATCACGGGATCGTCGCCCCGTCGAACGGCTATTTCCCCGATTTCTCCCGGTTCGACGGGGTCGCCGCTGTCCGGATCGATGACTGCGACGTCGTGGCCCGGGACGGGTTTTCCCATGCTCCCCGGTCTCGCGGGGAACCAGTCGCGACAGTTCGTGACCAGCAGGTTCGCCTCCGTCTGCCCGTACAGTTCGTTGATGACCGTTCCCGAGAGTTCCTCGTCGGCCCACTCGAGGATCTCGCTCGTCAGCGGTTCGCCGCCCGAACAGATCGCCTCGAGCGAGAGGTCGTACCGCTCGGTCGGCTCGTCGACCGTCATGAGCATCCGGATCGCCGTCGGCGGGACGAAGGCGTTCGTGACGTCGAACTCCGCGGCGATTTCGAACGCCGTCTCGGGGTCGAACGATCCCATCGGATAGCCGACCACCGGCCGGCCGTAGTGCCATGCAGGGAAGACGAGGTCGCCGAGCGCGCCGATCCACGCCCAGTCGGCGGGCGTCCAGTAGACCGTGTCGCCGCGGACGTCTCGTTCGAAGTACATGGAAAACGCCGGACAGTGGCCGACCCAGACGTCGTGGGTGTGGAGAACGCCCTTCGGATCGCCGGTACTCCCGCTCGTGTACATGATGATCGCGGGCGTGTCGGCGTCCGTCTCGACGGTCTCGTACTCGCTCGAGCGACCGTCGACCGCTCCCTCGAACGTTCGGACGTCGGCCTCGCCGACGCGCGCTGCCGCCGGATCGGCGTCGACGACCAGTACGTGCTCCAGGGCGGGACAGTCGGGTGCGACGGCGCGGATCGTCTCCCACTGGGCGGCGTCGACGACGGCGACTCGAGCCTCGCTGTCCCGCAGGCGATAGCGCAGGGCGTCGTCGCCGAACAGCACCGATAGCGGGAGCGATATCGCGCCGCGCTTCCAGCAGGCGAGATGCGTGAGGACGTTTTCCGGTTTCTGCGGAACGACGACCGCGACTCGATCCGCACGGTCGACGCCCATCGACTCGAGGGCGTTCGCGACGGCGTTCGATCGCCGATCGAGGTCGTCGAAGGTGTACGTCTCCCGGCGACCGTCCGGATACGCCTGAAAGAGCGCCGGCCGGTCACCGTCCGAATGCTTGCCCACTAGATCGGTCGCGGCGTTGAAATCCGGCGGAACGTTCCACGCGAACGACTCGCAAGCTGCGTCGTACGAGTCCTCACCGAGCGTGACGTGCCACGTCATAGCACATCGTACGACGGAGTTCGGGATAAACGGTCGGGCGAGGTGGTCGACACGGGAGACCGGTATCAGAGGCGTGGGAACCGCGGCGTCTCGACGGTTACGTCGACGTCCTCGAGTCGCGGATCCGACTCCAGTTCGGTCACGAGGTCCCGCTGCGGGTCTGCGGTTCGCGACTGGTACAGCGTCCGCTCCTCGGACTCGGGGTCGTCGTCCGATCGCCATTCGACGACGAGTCGCGCTCGGCGGAGCCGCGTCCCGGTGACGAGGCGGAGTCGCTCGAGGGCCTCGAGCGGAACGGCGACGTTCCGCTCGTCGTAGGTCGCGACGGCGTCGGGCGGCAGCTCTGCGACCACGTCTCGGTCGCGTTCGCCCATGTCCGCTCGCAAGAGCAGCGATCGATAGGACTCGCCGACGAAACACCACAGCAGCCGCTCGTCGGTCAGGACCAGCTCCCAGAACTCGATCGAGTTCGGTCGCTGGCGGAACCAGTGCGTAAGCCGGGCGATGATGGTCTCGGTCGGCATCGTGGGGTCGGCCGCGTTCGGCTCGAAATCGGTGTGTTCGTCGGGCGAACGAGTCGTGGGATCGGAGTTCATCGATCAGCGCTCGAGCAGTGCGTGGAGGTCCGCGGGCAGTTCGTCGCCGTCCTGCGTCGCGAGCGAGACGCCGATGAACAGGACGATCGCGACGAGCAGTGCGACGGTGCCGACCGGGAACACGTCCGGGTAGGGGTAGGTCGACATGATCCCATCGGCGAGGGCCCCGTAGCCGGCGACGTCCGCGGCCATCGGCACGGCGCTGTAGACGACGTTGACGGCGAGTCCGCCGAGGATCGCGACGATCGCGCCCCACTTCGTCGCGCCCTTCCAGTTCATTCCGAAGACGGCGATGGGGACGAACGCCGCGGCGAAGAAGCCCCAGCCGATCGTTCCGAGGATCCCCACCAGGGCGTCGGAGAAGTAGACGACGCCCGTCGCGAGGATCGTCAGGCCGGCCAGCGCCCCCTGCGTGACCCGAAGTTCAGTCTTGTCGTCCTCGATCGGCTTGCCCATCGCTCGCGGAATGTCCCGAGAGATGGCCGCTGCACCGATGTTGAGAAACGAGTCGCTCGTCGACATGATCGCAGCGAGCAGCGCCGCGAGGATGAGTCCGGCGACGACGCTCGGTGTATACTCGAGGACGAAGACGGGGCCGACTTCGCTCGCGCTGAACGTCTCCTGAATCTCGCCGGCCTCGACCATCGAGCGCATCGAGAGCCCCGCCGAGAAGGCGATCAGGCTCGAGACGGCGTAAGAGAGAGCGGCGATCGGCGCGCCCCACTTCAGGATCTCGAGGTTGCGGCTCATGTAGAATTTCGTGATCAGGTGGGGCTGGCCGGCGGAGCCGACCGAGAAGAGGATCCACCACGCGACGCCGACGAGGATGGCCGTCGTCGCGCCGCCCATCGCGCCGAACGGCGAGACGAGGGCCGGATCGGCGGTCGCGAGATTGCGGGAGATCGTCTCCATTCCGCCGCCGAAGGACATGGCGTAGGCGAAGACGAACACCGCGCCGGTGATCATCGTCAGCGCCTGCAGGAAGTCCGTCCAGACGCCGGCGATCATTCCACCGAGCATGCTGTACAGCAACAGGATGAGCGCGCCGCCGAGCAGTCCCCAGATGACCGGGATCCCGAAGATCGCACGCATGACGAACTGCAGCGCCGCGAGGTTGGTCGCCAGATAGGCGATCACGCCGACGATGACTGCGAGCCCGGTGAGCCCGCGGACCCAGTCGCTCTCGTAGCGGACGTACATCCCGTCGGCCAGCGTCAGGACGTTTCTGATGTCCGCGAGCAATCGCAGCCGCTTGGCGAGGACGACCCAGGTGATGAGAAAGCCGAGCGGCGCGGTAAAGAAGATCCAGAGCGACGTCGTTCCGAACTCGTAGACGAGTTCGGGGCCGCCCACGAAGCCGAAGCCGGACTGGATGACGGAGAACGCGGTCATCGCGAGCACCCAGGTTCCGATGCTCTTCCCAGTGATGAGGAAGTCCCCGGTCGTCTGCGTGCGCATGTATCCCCACACGCCGATCAGAACGACGATCAACAAGTACGTCGCGCCGAACCCGAGGATGATCGGATCGTCCGCGACCGGGATCCCTTCGGTTTGCAGCGGCCCCGACGAGAGCGCGGGTCCGTCAATCATCGTCTCCCTCCACGTCGGCCGTGCCGTCGAGTCCGTCCGTTCCCGTCGTCCTGTCGATCTGACGGGGTGCAAGGGGAAGTTCCGCGTCCCGCTGTCGGTCTCGAGCCTCGTCGATGATGTCGTCGACGATCGCCTCGCTGCCGATCCGGTCGAAAATCAACGAGTAGTAGATCGCCGCGAACGCCGGCGCGAGCCACAGGAGCACGAAGTAGACGAGCGTCGGCATCGGCACGCCGAGCACGTATGTATAGCTCGTGACGCCCGGGTTCCACAGCAGCCAGATCCCCGTGAGTCCGACGAGGAACATGCCCGCGAGCCCACCGATGAGGCCGGTGTACGGCTCGAGAACGGAGCCGCGGTGTTCGGTCGATGCACCGGCGACGACCGCGAGGATGAACGCTCCGGCGACGTAGGAAAACACGCGATACCAGCCGAGGCTCGCCGTGAGCAGCGCCCCGACTGCGAGAACGCCGATCACTGTCATCAGCGTGTTTCGGGCCATACTATCCCCTCCCGTCCCCGTTCCGGGATCCCTCCCGTGCAGCACGGCGGATCTCCGTGCTAGATTGCGGTTCGCGCACATCCGACTGACGCACCCGGTCGCTCGCGCCGCGACCGAGACGTCCGTCCCGATCGACGACACCGTTACTATTGGTATCAACCGCCATAGCCCTATAGCACACACGAAAATACGGACTGCTATTTGAATGATTCGACAGTACGGCGGCCACGAGCGAGTAAGAACAACTTATCGACGAACCGGGCGTAATCTCACTCGATATCCGTCGATACGGCCGGAAGCAGTCGGCCGAACTGCAGGCTGAGTCGCTCGAGGTCGATCAGCCGTGTGGTTCGCCGGCGGCCGGAGCGGGCGTGACCCTAGACGTCCATGGACGGGGTCGTGAACGACCCCTCGTCGAGTTCCGGATCGTACTCTTCGATCGCGGCCCGGACGAGCGTGAACACGCCGGTCTTGCTCCATCGCGCAGTGTTGATGTGGAGGTCGTAGAACGTCCGGTTACCGATGTCGATCTCGTAGTGCGACTGGTATCGACCGGCCTCGCTGACCTCTCGAACGCGCATCTCCGCATCGGTCTCCATGCGATCGTTGATACGGTCGAGTCGGACGTCCTCGGGCGCGTCGAGCCAGATCCGCAGGTCCGCGCGTTCGCCGGCGAGCCAGCCCGCCAGCCGCGACTCGAGGATAAACGGTTTATTCGCCATGCCCCACTTCTCGGCGATCTGTTGGAGTCGCTGGTCTAACGCGCGGTCGATCTCGTCGGATTCGTCGGCCTTCGCGGTCAGCTGGTTGAGGTTCATGTCCCGATCCTCCGCGAGTTCGCGGAAGATGTCGCCGCCGGAGACGTACGGACAGCCCATCGCGTCGGCGAGTCGCTCACACAGCGTCGTCGCGCCACAGCCCGGTGGGCCGGACACGGTCACGAACAGCGTCGTGTCGATTCCCTCATCCGAACCGTCTTGGACAGGCATACGTCGATGATATCGGCCCCTCGTCAACAAGCTTCCCCTCCTCGCTCGAGCACGAGGGCCGCGGCTCCGAGCGCGTTCGATCGACGGACCCGTGACCCGACGCTGTCGACTCGAGTTACTGCGGAACGAACGCGTTCCCGCACTCAGTACAGGTCAGTCGGAATGCGCCGTCGTCGGTGAACTCGAGGCCGTGGCCGAGCTCCTCCTCGCAGTCCTGGCAGTAGACCAGCGACTCGATCTGGTCCCAGTCGTGTTTGGACTTGGGCGCGCCGAAGGCGAAGCCGACGACCCGCTCGTCGGTGTCGTTGTAGCCGTGCTGGAAGTCGCCGGGCTCGAACCGGATCACCTCGCCCTCGTCGACGGTGACCTCGCCCTCCTCCGTGTCGAACGTCGCGGTTCCCTCCTGGACGTAGAAGACCTCTTCCTGGTCGTGGTGGGTGTGCATCCCGCCCGAAAAGGACTCGCCGGACTCGAGTTCGAAGTAGTTCATCGCGAAGTCCGAAAACCCGAGCGCGTCGGAGATCGGCCGTCGCACTGAGTGGACTTCCATCGGATTGATTTCGATATCGACGTCGTCGATTGCGACTTTCTCCATGCGTGGGCGTTCGTCTCTCGGGACAAAAGTCCCGTGGGTGTGGATGACAGCCGAGGTCGAGCGGCGCGGAGACGGATCGAGACGGCCAGTGACGAATCGCTCGAGCGGTCGTCGGCTCGCGTGACTCGGGGCCGAGACTGACGCGGAACCGAGCGGAGGCCGCTGTCCGCCGCGTCTCAGCCGAAGAGTAACGCATACGGTCGTCCGACCCTGAGGCCCACACGTGAACCGCCGTACGGTACTTCGGACCGCCGGGGTGGCCGCGACCGTCGGGCTCTCGGGCTGTCTCGAGGCGCTCGAGGAGCACTATCAGGGGAGTTTCCAGGGGCTGGTTCCCATCGAGATCCACAGCGAAGCCGAGCGCCACTACGACCTCACGCTCGAGGCCTACGAGTCCGGGACGGACCGGCAGACCTACGACGAGAGTTACACGGTCACGGCGAACCAGTCGGCGTCGCCCCCGCACCTCGATGCGACCGAACAGATCCTCCGCGTGGTCAAGTACGGACGGGACGGTGAAGAACTAGCGTTCAGGGAGGCCACGATCACGCCGAACACCAAGCTCGTGAACGTCCGGATCACCGACGACGACCTCGTACTGGACGTCCAGCGGGGCGGAGGGACGGACGAACCCGGTCCGACTCCCGATTCCGACCCGGACGGGCCAGCACCGAACGAATCCAGTCCGAGCGACGCCGAAACGACCGATACCGACGCGCCGAGCAACGAGAACGATACCTCGACCAACGAGTAACGAGCGCGAACGATGACAGCGGTCAGGGGTAGGGGTGGAACAGCCGCTCGAGGCGCGGTTCGAAGCCGAGGTCGTTCGGGACGGTCCGCGCTCGCTCGCCGAAGAACGGCTCGCCGGTGAACAGCGGTTGCGCGCCTGGAACCAGCACCCGGACGGCCTCGAACCCGATCGACTCGATATCGCGGGTCGTCAGCCGCGCCGCGTACGGCGTCAGTCCGGCGTCGGCCGTCCGCGAACACAGCGCCTCGAGCCGATCGCTACCGGTCGGCGCGGGATCGGGACCGACGCTCGTCGCCGAGACCGTTCGCTCGGTGTCGACGAACGCTCGCGCGCGCTCCGGGAACGACGCGTACGCACCGATTTCTCCGCCGGCGTCGTCGGCGTCCTCGGGACCGAGGCTCCGCAGCTCCATCCAGTTTTGCAGCGCCTCCTCGAGCGCCGACGTCGCGGCCGCCGCGGCGTCGAGCCCGGCCGCCGAGCCGACGGCGAAGGCCGGCCAGGAGTTGTCGCCGGCCGCGATCTCTCGATCCTCGAGGGCGTCCGGCTCGCGGTGAACCGCCACGGCGACGACCGGGACGTCGATATCCTGCGTGACGAGCAGCGGCGTCACCGACAGCCCCTCGCTCCGGGCGCGTCGCTCGAGCGCATCGAAGGCATCCGTCTCGACCGACAAACCGAGCGGGTCGAACGTCGAGTACCACGCGAGCATCGCCGCGTCGCGCTCGATGACCTCCGTCAGCCCGGAGACCAGCGCGTCGACCGTCGAGGAGCCCAGCCCCAGTCCGGTCGTGATCGCCGGGACGAGCGACTCGCCGGGCTGGGGGAACTGGACCGCCGCGGCGGGCAGATGCGCTCGCTCGCCGGTCATGAGGTCCTCGCCCGGAACCCAGCGGTGCTCGTCGCCCGCGTCATAGGTCGGCGCGTCGTCCGGCCGGACGAGCGCCGTCGGGGTGACCGCGTTCTCGAGGGCGTCCTCGCTCGCGCGGACGAAGTCGTCCTTGCGGTAGACGCCGGCGCAGTAGCGCTCGAGCCCCTCGCCGACGGCTTTCATCAGCGCGGCGTTCCAGTCGATCGCGACGCCGGCGGCCTGTCGCGGCGCGCTGGCGTCGCTGTAGGCGGTCGTGTCCGCGACCGTCGACAGGTAGTAGGGGGCCGGGAACGACTCGATCTCGCCGATACTCGTGATGGGGCCGACGCGCTCGTCGATCGCCCCTTCGGCGCGTTCGACCGCGGCGTCGAGAGCGAGCGTCTCCGCGTCGCGCTCGAGCGAGCGGTCCCGGTCGCCGCCGCCACACTCGCAGCCGGGAACGGGCAGGAACCGGCGTCGGGCGTGGGGAACCTCGAGCACGTGTCCCACGATCGATCGCTCGTCGCCGGAGAGGACGCGCACGCACTCCCGGCCGGCGACCGCGCCGGCGAATCGCGCTTCGCTCCGGCCGGCCTGCGGGCCGTCCGCCCGCTCCTCGAGATTCGACGCGACGCGCGCGCGGAGACAGTCGAAACAACCCGTTGCGGGTGCGAATCCGGAGATCGCGGCGTCGACGGCCGGGAGCGGCTGCCCGCCGACCCCACCGATCTCGACGGCGATCCAGGGCGTTCCGCCCGCGCGGGCGGCCTCGTTCGCCCGTTCGAACGTCGGCGAGCCGGCGACGTCGCTGACGACCGCGAAGCGAGCGTCCGTGAGAGCCGACGGCTCGGCGTCGCGGACACCGATATCGACGTCATCGAGCGCGGTGACGATCGCCTCGCGGACCGGATCGTCACCCACGACGTGGACTTGCATACCCCTACCTGCTGGCGCGGGCGGCAAAAACGCCCCGCTCGCGCGTCACCGGACAGTCGGGACGTGCGGCGTCGGCGGGACGGAACCGGTGTCAGTCCTCGGTCGTCGCCGCCGTATCGACGTAGACGAGTTCGTCTCGCGCCTCGAGCAGGCGCACGCCCCAGGTGACGGTGACGGGGACGAGCGCGGTGGTAAAGATCGCGATGAACACGAGGATCGAGAACATTTCGGCGTCGATGACTCCGGCTTCGAAGGCGACCTGCGCGATGATGATCTCGACGGTGCCGCGGCCGTTCATGCCGAAGCCGACAACCAGTCCCTCCCGGGAGGAGAGCGACGTCGGCAGCGAGAACAGCCACGAACCGATGATCTTCCCGAGGAAGGCGATCGCGACCAGACCCGCGAGGACGACGAACGAATCGAAGAAGACGCCGAACGTGATCTGGAAGCCGACCGTGACGAAGAAGATCGGGGCGAACAGCCCCATCGCGAGGTCGTACATGACCGTATGCATGTGCTCGTAGAGCCCGGGCTCGACGTCCGCCTGCCGGAGGAACATCCCCGCGACGAACCCGCCGATGATCATGTGGAGGTCCGCCAGCGTCGCGAGGTGGGCGAACAGCAGGGAGACGAGCAGGGCGAAGGTAAAGGCAGTCGTCCGGTCGACGAACCCGTACCGCTCGCGCTGGCGCTCGATATACCGCCACGCGACGGGGAGAAACCGATACCCGATCAGGAGCGTGATCGCGAAGAAGCCGACCGCCTGCAGGAGTATCGTCCCGATCTCGGTCGGGTCGAGCGCGCCCGCCGTCACGTAGCTGTCGACGCCGGCGAACGCGATGAGCACGCCCACGTCCGACGCGAGCGCGCCGCCGAGCAACACGTTCGCGATTCGGGTGTCCAGCAGCTCGAGGTCGGCGAGGATCCGGGACTTCGTGGCCAGCGACGTGGCGGCCATCGCGAGTCCGAGGAAGAGCGACGCGCCGACGGAGACGCCGAGCCAGACGCCAGCCGCGTAGCCGAGGCCGAACGGGATGACGAAGGCACCGAAGGCGATCAGCAGCGACTGCGGACCGAGCTTGAACAGTTCGCGGAGGTCGACCTCCAGACCGACGTAGACCATGAGGAGGAACACGCCGAGCTCCGAGAGGACCGAGAGGAGCTCCGAGGGGCGCAAGAGTCCGAGCAGTGGGGGTCCGAAGGCGATGCCGGCGAACAGCTCACCCATCATCGTCGGGTAGCCGAGGCGCTCGGCGAGCGCGCCGAACACCCACGCGACCGAGAGAACGAGCAGGAGGCTCAGAATATCGATGTTGACGGCTTCGACCATCTGGTTACACCCCTCTCTCGCTCATCGATCGAACGCCTCGTCCGGTCCGATTGCGGACCTGCCAGTGTCGACTCACGGCTCGTTCACCTCTCGAAACGCGGCTCGGTCGGTTGTGACGGCACACACCCACTTTACTGGACAGGGGAGTCAGTCGTCGGTACTGGGCTCGATGTCGTCGCCGATCGTCGGCCCCGCCGGGCCCTCGGTGACGTCGGCGTCTCGCCACGTTCCCCGTCGGTACCAGCCGTAGGCGAGGCCGGCACCGACGACGTTCGAGGCGGCGAAGGCGAGCCAGATGCCGCGGTACTCCATCGCCGTCTGCGAGAGCCCGTAGGCGATCGGGAGCCGGACGATGCCGTAGGTCACGAGGACGATCGCCGCCGCGGTGAGCGTCTTGCCGGTCCCGCGGAAGCTGCCGTTGTAGGCCCGCATCACGCCGATGAAGCCGAACGACGGGGCGACGTACCGGAGGAAGGTGACCCCGACTTCGATGACTTCGGGGTCGTTGGTGAAGACGGCGGTGATGGGCCGTGCGCCGAGCCACGCTACGACGCCCAGCGCTCCGAGGACGACGAACATCGTGCGGGCGGCGAAGCTCGCTGCGGCCTCCGCGCGCTCCGGTTTGTCGGCACCGACGTTCTGTCCGGTCATCGTCTCGACGCCGCGGGCGACCGCGATCGCCGGGAGGAAGATGACCGAGAACACGCGCGTGCCGATCCCGTAGGCGGCGACGACGTAGGTGGGGAACAGGCCGACGATCACCAGTAACAGATTGATCGACAGTGCGCGTCCCATTCCCTCGATCGACGCCGGAAATCCGATCGTCACGAGTTTCTTGGCGAAGGAGAGGTCCGGACGCATCTGGCGGAGCCGAATCCGAACGCCGCGCGCCCCGCGGAACATGATCGCCAGTCCGACGACGAGCGCGAGCGCGCGGGAGAAGACCGTGGCGATCGCCGCGCCTTCGATCCCGAGTCTGGGAAACGGCCCCCAGCCGAAGATCAGGAACGGGTCGAGGACGACGTTCAGGAGGACGGAGCCGAACATCACGAGCATCGGCGTGATCGTGTCCCCGTAGCCTCGCATGAGCGCGATGAAGACGAAGAAGCCGAACATGAAGGGCATCCCGAGCGTGATGACCTGCATGTAGTCGGTCGCCAGCGGCAACACGTCCGGCGACGCGCCGAGGAGGCCGAGCAGTTCCTCGACGAAGACGTAGCCGACGAGTCCGAGCCCGACCGCGCCGAGCAGCGACAGCGCGACGGTCTGGGAAGCGGCGTACTCGGCCGCCGATTCCTCGTCCCCACCGATGTGCTGGGCGACGAGGACGCTCCCGGCGACCGACAGCCCCATCCCGACGGAGATGAGCAGGAAGACCATCGGGAACGCGAAGCTGATTGCCGCGAGCGCTTCGGTGCTGTACTGGCCCAGCCAGAACGTGTCGATGAGGTTGTAGGCCGTCTGCAACAGGTTCGTCACGATGATCGGCAGCGACAGATAGAACAGCGGTCCCGCGATGTCGCCCGAGGTGAGATCGAACTCGTCGCGGCCCTTGAAGAGTTCGGAAATCCGATCTAGCAGGCTCATTCGCGGTTCTCTCCGTTATTCTCGGTCGGCGCGTCCTCACCGGACGCCCCGTCCGGGCGCAGGGTTTCGTCGATGTACGCGTGGACGTACTGGCGGGTCCGCTCGGGCGGGCGGTCGACCGCGGTCGCTCGCGTCTGCGCACCGTGGAACAGCGTCACGAGGAAGTCGGCCGTCTCGTCCGGATCCACGTCCTCGCGGAACGCCCCCGACTCGAGGCCGTCCGCGATGAGCTCCTCGATGCGATCGTGGAGGGTGCGATCGAACTCGGCCAGTTGCTCCCGGTAGGCCTCGTTGTACGGTGATTGGGCCTTGATCTCGAGGATCGCCGTCCGGAACTCCTCGGCCGACTCATCGTCCGACGGCGTCAGCAACTCGTCGAGGAACGCGTGGAGTCGCTCGGCCGGCGTCTCGCCGGGAATCGTCTCGGTTCGCTCCTCGAACCGGTCCAAGAGATACTCGAGAAAGGACTCGAGGAGATCCCGTTTCCCCTCGAAGTGATAGTGAAGGGTGCCCTTGCTCTTGGTCGATTCCTCGGCGATGTCCTGCATCGTCAACTCCGCGTAGCCGTGCTTGCAGAGCGCGCGATACGTCGCGTCCATCAGATCGTCGATCGTCTCGTCCGTCATTCAGAATATGTCTACACAAACTTACTGACTGGCCAGTCAAAAGCGCTTCGCACCCGGACGATTACGTTCGGTCGAACGGGGGTCGGACGACTGTTCGAGACCGGTGAGAGACGTCGAGATCGGCTCAAAGTGCAGAAATGGGACGAACGGCTCCGACGAACGCCGGGATAGTCAGTCCTGTTCGCGCAGTCGTTCGAGGACTTCTTCGGCGTTCTCGACGGCCCGTTCCTTCTTCGCCGGGTAGGCCTCGACCTTCCCGCGGAAGGTGATGCCCTGCCCGAGGCGGACGTCGCCCGCGAAGGCCGCCTGCTTGTCGAGGCGCAAGAAGAGTTCGGTGTTCTCGGTGACCCGCTCGTCGAGTTCGTCGATCAGGTCCTCGAAGCTCTCGAGGTCGGCCAACCGGGAGAGGACGTGACGGACGTCGTCGGCGTTCTCGACGCGCGCGGAGAGGACGAGGATGCGGTCGCCGTAGTGGCCCTCGCTCTCGGTGCGCTCGAGTTCGAACGGCTCGTCGTCGTCGCCGTCGGGGAGGAAGGTTCGGAGCGCCTCCTCGACGCGCTTTTCGTCCTCGGTGGCGTAGCAGAACGTCCGTAAATCGACGTAGTGAAGCGGTATTTGTGGCATCTGCGATTCGAAATTCGGTGTGGTCGGTGCGGGCGCGATGGTGACGGGGGCTCGAGCGGCGATCCGGCCCGCGAACGGTGCTTATTCCTCGTCGGCGTCTTCGGCGTCGGCCTCGTCGGCTTCGTCGGCCGCCTCGAGGTCGTCCTCGGGGACGCCGGCCTCCTGGCCGTCGTCGAAGCTGATGGTGTAGGTAACGTCGCCGAACATCGACTCCATGGTCTGGGAGACGGTGCCGGTTTCGCCGTCGAACTCGCTGTGCTCGTCGTGCAGGACGACGCGATCGTCTTCCTCGAAGCTCATAGGAGGTGATTCCCCGTCTGCGTGTAAAAAGGGACTGATTCGCGGCAAGTGATCGGCAGATACGTGGAACGGAACGACGAACCCACGACGACTGCCTCCGGACGGAACCGACGACGAGCGTTCTGCTCACGCGGCGACAAGGGATTTCCACGCCCTCCCCAGCCGACTCGCTCACTCCCACGGTCGCTCGCTCGTCCCTCGCACGAATTCGGGTCGCGGCTCACTGTTCGTTCGCCGCGACCCCGCGTGCGCCACCGCATTCGGTCAGTTGCCTCGAGCCGGTCAGTTCAGATCGGCCCGCTCGAAGCGCCGGTAGCCGATCGCGACCGGGACGACGATCCAGACCAGCAGGACGACGGCGGCGAACCACTCCGTCAGGTAGAACGGGACCTCCCCGGCGACGCGGTTCGCCGTCAGGAGCGTCCCCTCCTGGAACGAGCCCCCGGGCACGTCCTCGACGATGTTCTCCCAGCCGACCAGCGCCGGCACGTAGGCGTCGATCAGCGAGGCCACGGCCTGTCGGTAGGCCTCGAGCGGGTTCAATCGGAGCGCGAAGAGGTACCACGTCGGGGCCTCGAGCCCGACGAGTTCCCCCTCGAGCAGGTAGTGGACGCCGGCGATCAGCGGATGCCAGAGCATGGTAAAAAGGATGTAGCTGCCGATCGCGCCCCCCATCGCCCGCATTCGGGTGTCGGTCATCGCCGAGACGCCGACGGCGATACCGGTGAAGGCGGCCCCGAGCAGGAGCGTCAGGGCGACGAACCCCAGGACGGTCCCGACGGGCAGCGAGCCGAACAGGGCGATCATGAGGGCGGCAGCGAAGGCGCAGGCCACGAGCGTCGCGACGACGATGACGCCAGTGCGACTGGCGAGTTTTCCGAAGAGCACGTCGCGGCGGTTGTGGGAGAGCCCGAACAGGATCCGGAGGCTGCCGGACTGGCGTTCCCCGACGATCGCCATGTAGCCGACGACAAGGGCGATGATGGGGACGAATATCTGGCCGCCGACGTTCGTGAAGAAGAAGATGACGTCCGTCGCGCTCGGATCCTCGATCTGGGCCGACGCGCCGAGCGTCACGATCCCCATCAGGAGCAGGAAGATCGCGGTGATCCCCCAGACCATCCGCGAGCGGACGACGTCCTCGAAGTCCTTCCGCGCGATCGCGACCCATGTCATCGGTCCGCCCCCTCGCCCGTCTCGCGGGTCGATTCGCTCTCCGAGGCGCGTTGTGCCTCGCTCGCCTCGAGCGACCGATCCGCCTCGCTCCCGTCTTCGATTCGCACGTCCGGCTCGGCTCGGCGCTCGGCCTCGAGGGCCGACTCCGACCCGCTTCCGGCTCCGGTAAACGCCGCGAACAGATCCTCAAGCGTTGCCTCCTCGACGTCGAAGTCGAGCACAGCCGCGTCGGACTCGACGAGTCGGTGGACGATCGTCGCCTTGGCGCGCGGATCGGTGTAGGCGACGTGCAACCCGTCGGTCTCCCGGGAGACGTCGGTCACCCCCTCGATCGCGGTCAGGTCGGTGATCGGCTCGCCGGGTTCGCCTGCGATCTCGACGACGAGTCGCGAGCCGACGCCGGCCGCCTCGCGAAGTCCCTCGATGGTGTCGACGGTGACCAGTTCGCCGTCGTCCAGGATGCCCACGCGGTCACAGACCGCCGCTACCTGGCCGAGGATGTGACTCGAGAAGAAGACGGTCGTCCCCCGCTCGGCCTCGTCGCGGACGATCTCCTGCATCGTCCGAATGCCGTGGGGATCGAGCCCGCCCGACGGCTCGTCGAGGACGAGGAGGTCCGGATCGCCCGCGAGCGCCATCGCCATCGCGAGCCGCTGACTCATCCCCTTCGAGTAGTCCCCGACCGGCCGCCGTCCGTCCGCTCGGTCGAGGCCGACGCGCTCGAGGAGCGCGTCCGGCTCCCGCTGGCCGTCCTGGGACTCGATCGCGAACTCGAGGTGTCGGTACCCCGACGAGCGATTCCAGAGGTCGAACCCTTCGGGCAGGACGCCGACGCGGTCGCGGACCGCGTCCGTCTCGTCCCGGGTGTCGTAGCCGAGGACGGTCGCGGACCCCTCGCTCGGCCGGACGAAATCCAGGAGCAGGTCGATCGTAGTCGTTTTTCCGGCACCGTTCGGCCCGAGAAAGCCGAATACCTCCCCTTCCGCGACCTCGAGGTCTAACTCCTCGAGGGCAACGACGGCTTCGTCGCCGGCACCGTAGCGTTTCGTGAGTCCCCGCGTTCGTATTGCCGGCATGTGAATCGATCAACACGAACAGGTAAAAATAGCCTTGGGGTTGTCAGAGCGGCGAAATGAGAACTACCGTGTCCGGTTCACGGAGTGGACGCGGGATGAAAAAGCGATCGCAACGGATCGAACGACGGTCCGTTCAGGCCTCGAGTTCGATATCGAGTTCCTCGAGGAGGGTCTCGGCCGCGGCGCTCGAGGATTCGGGGCCGCGGGCGGTGATCAGGTCGCCGTCGACAGTGACGCTGGTGTCCGAATCGAGTTCGGCGTCCCAGTTACCGCCGGCCGCTTCGACTTCCTCCTCGGTCCAGTAGGGCAGTTTCCGGCCGTCGGGCATGCGGTCGGCCTCGTCGACGATGCCCTCCTCCCACTCGTTCGGGAACCCGGTCACGTCGCGTCCGTTGACGATGAACGCCCCGTGGCTGTCGCGGGCGAACCCGAGCATGCCGACGGCGTGACAGACGACGAGCGCCTTGCCGTCGCCCTCGACGATGTCCCGGAGGAGTTTGCGGGCGTGTTTGTCCTGATTGATGTCCCACGCGGTGCCGTGACCGCCGGGGAAGACGACGGCGTCGTACCCCTCAGCGTCGGCCTGTGCGACCGGAATCGGATCGTTCAGTCGCTCGTCGTTCTCCGCTACCTCGCGGACGTGTTCGGCGGTCTCCTCGCCGACCTGCTCCGGATCGAGCGATCGCTCGTCGATGACCGGCGGACTTCCCGACGGCGTCGCGACCGTGATCTCGACGCCCGCGTCCGAGAGCGTCTCGAGCGGCTCGACGCATTCCTCTCCCCAGTACCCTTCTTCGCTCACGACGAATAGTGCGTCCGTCATACTCGTCGGTACGGCGGGCAGCCTAAAAACGACCAGCCCACCCCTCGGTTCTGCCGCAAGTCCCCGTACTAACACGTTCGCGTGCGGGACAGTCACACCGTCCGAGAGTGGCCTTTTTCGCCGTCGACCCCCTATATTCGATAGGTGATACCATGGCAGACCGACCCCGCCCGTTCGACGGTATCGACGACTTGCTCGACCGACTGAACCGCCAGATCGAAACGGCGGCCCGATCGTGGGAATCACAGGTTGACGACCGAAGTCAGCTCGATCTCTCGATGAGCGGCGCGGAGACGAGTCTGGACCTCGCCGACGAGGGCGACGAATTCGTCGTCACCATCGATGTCCCCGGCTACGAGAGCGACGACCTCGAA
The DNA here is from genome assembly GCF_020515625.1 of Natrinema amylolyticum. Taxonomy (NCBI): domain Archaea; kingdom Methanobacteriati; phylum Methanobacteriota; class Halobacteria; order Halobacteriales; family Natrialbaceae; genus Natrinema; species Natrinema amylolyticum. Next base: position 39,942 of record NZ_JAIWPJ010000001.1, on the reverse strand, counting down.
CTGCGTCTCTCCGGCCAGACGCTGGCCGTGTCCGGTGAACGAGAGCATCGACAGGAGATCGGTGGCGACGAGGAGAACTACATCCGGCGCGAGCGGAAGACGCAGTCGTTCAGCCGGCAGCTTCGCGTGCCCGAACCGGTCGACGCCGACGGGGTTCAAGCGAGCGTCAACAACGGTATCCTGACGATACGGCTCCCGAAGCACGAGCCGGACGACGACGCACACTCGATCGACATCGAGTAGTGGGCCCGCATCGGCGAGCCGGACCGATCGCTTGAGCCGCCGCGGATGACCGCTAGCGACATCGCCGCTCGGTCGTTGCCGTCGATGACCGCCAGCGAATCGCCGCTCAGTCATCGCTGCCTCACGATCGTCTCAGCGATTCACGTCGCCGATACGTCTCGTCTCGATGATCCCGTCGCGACACGTCTCGTCCCGACGATCCCGTCGCCGTCAATCGTCGAGGTTCAGCGCGTCGAAAAAGCGGCGGGTGAGCCGGCCGCCGACGAACGCGAGCAGTTCGTCCTCATCGTTGTCCTCGTCCGCGAAGAGCCCGAGTTCGATCCGGCCGCCGGCCATGTCGTGGTGACCGCCGACCGCGCCCAGTTCGTCGAACCCCTCCTCCAGCGTCTCGCCGATGTGAACCCGCGGATCGATCGAGCGACCGCTCAACCGGATCGCGTCGTCGATGATGCCGTAGACGAGCACCGTATCGACCCCCTCGAGGTTCAGCAGGTAGTCCGCCGCCTGCGGCAGCGCGTCCGTTTCGCCGGTCTTGCCGACGCTCGCGACGAGCGACGACCCTCGCCGTTCCCGGCTAGCAATGGCTCGTCCGATCGCGTCCAGCGTCCCCGGCGAGAACGCGCTGCCGTACAGTTGTTCCAGGATCTCGAGTTCCGCGTCGGGGTAGACCGCGAGCGCGGCCTCGTACTCGCGTCGCGTGGGTTCGCGGACGAAGTCCAGGCGTTCCCGGTGGAGCGCGAAGAGCAAAGCGGAGGCGAGCCGCGACGTCAGGTCGACCTCGAGTTCCTGCAGGTACTCGATGAAGATCGTCGCCGTCGCGCCGTACTCGGGGCGAACGTCCTCGAACGCGGCGTCCGCCGACTCGCCCGGATGGTGATCGACGACGATGTCGGGAGTGACGCTCGCCGGTATTTCGGTGTTCGCTCCCGGCCTCGTGTGGTCGACGAACCCGACGCTCTCGTAGTCCCCGATCGAAGTCTTCGACAGCGTCTGCAGGTCGATCTCGAGTAAGTTGACGAACGCGCGGTTTTGCTGGTGGGAGATCTCGCCGCCGTAGGCGATCGTCACGTCCGCGACCGCGTGATCGCGCGCGATCGCCTCGAGCGCGAGCGCACTAGCGAGACAGTCCGGATCCGGATTGTCGTGGCAGACGATCGCCAACGAGTCGGTCCGCTCGAGGGCGGACACGAGCTCGGCCGCGCGGGACATAGTCGGTATATGGGAACGAGACGCTTGAATCCCGCGTCGCGTCTCAGTAGCGACGAACGCTGGATCTGGACGTCTCGTTTCTGTCCCTGTCTCGACCCGACCACCGCTCGAGGCGTTCGCGACGGCGGTTTCGAAACGGCCAGGTAAATTCGAGATCGGTTTCGCACATCGGAACGGTCGTGAACCCCTTCGAAACGGCCTGTTCGGCCCGGTCCGCTCGTATCGGACATTTATTTCACTTGGATCGCGAAAGGGTGTGTATGCGAGACGCATATCTCGTCGGCGCGGGACAGTCGGATTACGGGGCCTTCCCCTCGGAGAGCTACCGGTCACTGTTCCGCACGGCGTTCGACGCGGCGACGGACAGCGTACCGAAGGGACTCGAGGCCGAGGACGTCGACGAGGCGTTCGTCGGCAACCTCGGGGTCGGCGGCCGCCAGCTCGGTCTCTCGGGGCCCGCGGTGACCGAACACGTCGGTCTCGACGGCGTCCCGACGACGCGGGTCGAGAACGCCTGCGCGGCCAGTGGCTTCGCCGTGCGACAGGCCGTTCAGGCCGTCAAGTCGGGGATGGCGGACGTCGTCCTCGCGGGCGGGTTCGAGATCATGTCGGACATGAGTTCGGACGCGACGAAGTACTGGCTCGGGGTCTCCGGGGAGACCGAGTGGGAGCGGCTCTCGGGCACCACGTTCTCCGGCGTCTACGCCCAGATGGCCAGCGTTCACATGGAGCAGTACGGCACCACGCGGGAACAGCTCTCGCGGGTGGCCGTCAAGAACCACGCGAACGGGGCCAAGAACCCGCACGCCCAGTTAGGCTTCGAGTGCTCGCTCGAGGACGCCCAGTCCGCGCCGGTCGTCGCGGACCCGCTCAACCTCTATCACTGCTGTCCGACCTCGGACGGCGCGGCCTGTACCCTCATCGTCAGCGAAGACGTCGTCGACGACTACACTGACGACCCCATCCGCGTCGCCGGCGTCGGTGCCGGCAGCGACAACGTCGGCCTCTTCCAGCGGGACACCTACACCGGCGTGCCGGCGAGTCAGCGAGCGGCCGAGTCGGCCTACGAGATGGCCGACGTCGAGCCCGACGAACTGGACTTCGCGGAGGTCCACGACTGCTTCGCGATCGCGGAACTGCTCGCGTACGAGGATCTGGGCTTCTGTGAGAAGGGAGAGGCCGGGCAGCTCATCGAGTCCGGCGCGACCGAACTCGGCGGCGAACTGCCGGTCAACACCTCCGGCGGCCTCAAGTCCAAGGGCCACCCCATCGGCGCGACGGGCGCCGGTCAGGTCGTCGAGGCCTACAAACAGCTCTCGGGCAAAGCGGGCGAGCGACAGGTCGAAAGTCCGACTCGCGGACTGACCCACAACGTCGGCGGCAGCGGTGGCGCGTCCGTGATTCACATCTTCGAGAAGGAGACGGAGGTGAGCGCGTAATGAGCGCGATCACCGGCGTCGGCGCGTACGCGCCGCGATTCCGCATCAGTAGCGAGGCCTTTGAGGAGGCGTGGGGCCAGTTCCACGCCGCCGGCGTGAACGAGAAGGCCGTCCCCTCGGCCGACGAGGACGCCCTGACGATGGGCTACGAGGCCGCGACGCGGGCGCTCGAGGCGGCCGAGACCGATCCCGACGAAATCGATTGGCTCGCGTTCGCTTCCTCGCGGCCGCCGGAGGCCGAGGAGGACCCGACCGCCCGACTGGGTGCGATGCTCGCTCTCTCCGAGTCGGCGACCCGGCAGGTCTTCACTGGCAGCACGCGGGCCGGAACGCGTGCGCTCTGGGCCGGTCTGGACGCGCTCGAGGCCGAGTCGACCACTGCGCTCGTCGTCGCGGCCGACGCGCCGAAGGGCGACCCCGACGACGGGGTAGACCACGCCGCCGGAGCCGGCGGGGCCGCGTTCGTCCTCGAGCGCGACGGCCCGGCCGAGATCGTCGACCGCGCCGAGTACGCCGCGCCGTATCCGGGGACCCGATTCCGCAACACCGGCGAGGACGAGACGCGGGAACTGGGCGTCACCCAGTACGACCGGCAGGCGTTTACCGAGACGATCGGCGGTGCCGTCGCTGGCCTCGAGGTCGAGGTCGACCCCGAAGCGGCCGCGATCCAGGCACCGGACGGGAAACTCCCCTACCGCGCGGCCGGCGCGGTCGGCGTCGGAACAGACGAGATCCAGGCCGCCGCGACGGTCCACGACCTCGGCGACCTCGGCGCGGCGAGCGTTCCGCTGTCGCTCGCGACGGCGCTCGAGGACGGGTACGACTCCGTCCTCGCCGTCTCTCACGGTAGCGGTGCGGGCGCGGACGCGTTCGTCGTCGAGAGCGGTGCGTCGGAGACACACCGAAGAGACGGCGACGTGCCGGCCGTGACCGCACTCGAGGGCGACGATCCGCTCTCCTACGCGGAGTATCTGCGCCAGCGCGGTGTCGTGACCACGGGCCCGCCGTCGGGCGGCGGCGCGTACGTCAGCGTCCCCTCCTGGCGGCGCTCGATTCCCCAGCGCTACCGGCTCGAGGCCGGCCGCTGTTCGGAGTGCGGCGCGCTCTCGTTCCCACCGGAAGGGTCCTGTGACGACTGCGGCGCGCTCGCCGACTACGAGCCCATCGAACTCGCGGGCGAGGGAACGATCGAGGCCGTGACGACCATCTCCCAGGGCGGCGCACCGCCGGAGTTCGCCGAACAGCAGGCGAAGGCGGGCGACTACGCGGCCGCGATCGTCGCGCTCGAGACTGACGGGGGCAACGAGACCGTCAGCGCCCCGGCGATGGGGACCGACGCGGATCCCGCTGACTTCGCGGTCGGTGACCGGATCGAGACGACGATCCGCCGGATCTACACCCAGGAAGGCGTCACCCGATACGGGTTCAAGATTCGGCCCGCAGGCGAGTAGCGGGCTCGAGTTCCCGTCGTCGACTCCGTGATATCGACTGCCGACGGCGTCGACGGATGTAACCCGGACCTACGGGGCAGGGTTTCTCCTTTCCTCCCACAAAGAACAGCGCATGGCGGAGCCATTACTCATCATCGGGTTACTGGTGGCGGTGTTCGTCGGGTACAACATCGGCGGCTCCTCGACGGGTGTCGCCTTCGGACCGGCAGTCGGGAGTCGGATCGTCAGAAAGGTCACCGCCGCGGCGCTGTTTACCGTGTTCGCGTTCGTTGGGGCGTGGACGGTCGGGCGGAACGTCATCGATACGATGAGCAACGAAATCGTCGACGCGGCGGTCTTCTCGCCCGAAGCGAGTGTGGGCGTCCTCTTTTTCACCGGACTCTCCCTCCTGATATCGAACGTGTACGGCGTCCCGGCGTCGACGTCGATGACTGCGGTCGGTGCCATCGTCGGGCTCGGGCTGGCGACGGGGACGCTCGACGCCGCTCTGATGTTCACGATCCTCTCCGCGTGGATCGTCGCCCCGTTGATCGCCGCTTCGGTGGGGGCCGTCATCGGTCGGTATCTGTACCCCTATCTCGACGCCAAGTTCGCGTTCGGTCGCCTTCGGGATCCGTTGATCGCCATCGATACCCGGGGGACGATCCCCCGTCCCAGAATCAACCAGAACGCGGCGTCCAGAGATCTGGGCGGGGCGACGCTGGTGATCGCGATCGCTTGCTACATGGGGTTCAGTGCCGGGGCCTCGAACGCCGCGAACGCGGTCGCGCCGCTGGTCGGTAGCGGGAGTATCGCCGCCGACCCGGCGATTCTCCTAGCGGTCGGGTCGATCAGTCTCGGCGGGTTCACGATCGCCCGACGGACGCTGGCGACGGTCGGCAACGACATCACCGACCTTCCGATCCTGGCGGCGCTTATCGTTTCGACAGTGGGGGCGACGATCATCACCGTCCTCTCCTGGCTCGGGATTCCGGCCAGTCTCGCAGTGAGCACGACGTCCTGTATCATCGGCCTGGGCTGGGGGCGAGCGAGTCGCGCGCGGACGCTCGTCGAAATAGCTACTCCCGCGCCGACCGAGGAGCCGGCCCCGGAGTTGACGACGGGCGCACTCACGGCCCCACCGACCGACACTACCGATGACACACCTGCGAGCCCGACGGTCGGCGAACTCTCCGAGGGGGACGCCCCCGACCCGGACGAACAGGTCTCGGACGGCGGCGTGCCGCCGATCGGCGAGGAGCGGCCGACCGAACTGTCCGCCGAAAGTCTGTTCGACCCCGCGGCCACGGCTCGGATCGTCGTCCTCTGGGTACTCACTCCGGTACTGTCGCTCAGCGGAGCCTATATCCTGTTTTCGCTCATAACGTAACTCCATCGTTCGCCGCTCCACTCGAGTCTCCTGAGAACTGCGCTCCCGACCACCTAGTTCCCGGTCAGCGCCTCGCTCGCCGGTGCGAACTCGATCGTCTGTCCGAGTCCTTGGTCGCTGGCGCGCTCGTAGAGCAGATACGCCGCGGCGACCGTCTCGATGCCCGTCCCGCCGCTGTCGAAGACCGTGATCTCGTCCTCGCTCGTTCGGCCGGGTTCGTTCCCGGCGACGACCTCGCCCAGTTCCGCGTGGACGTGGTCCTCGGTGATCGCTCCCTCCTCGAGCGCCTGGATGAACGAGCCGGCGTCGAACGTCGCCCGCTCGCGGAGGTCTGGGACGTACGTCGCCTTCTCGATCGTCGTCGCGTCCAGCTCGCGCTTGTCCGGCGAGTACTGACCCATCGCGGTGACGTGCGTGCCGGGCTCTAGGTCGTCGCCGTCGAAGACCGGCTCGCTCGCTTTCGTCGCCGTGATCACGACGTCCGCGCCCGTGACGGCGGCGGTGCTCGAGTCGACCGCGCGAACGTCGGCCGCGAGATCGTCGTCGAAGTCGGCCGCGAACGAGTCGCGATTCTCGGGCGTCGGCGAGTAGACCCGCACCTCGGCGAAGTCGCGGACGGTCGCGGTCGCGCGGAGTTGGCCCCGCGCTTGCGCGCCGCTACCGATGACCGCGAGCGTGTCGGCGTCCGCGCGGGCGAGTTCGTCGACGCCGACAGCACCCGCTGCGCCGGTCTTGAAGGGGTTCATGCTCGCGCCGTCGAGCAGGGCGAGCGGCGCGCCGCTCTCGGCGTCGAACAGCGGCGTCATGAACCAGGCGTCGACAGCACCGAATCCGGAGCTGTACATGTACCCGCCCATCGCGCCCGTCTCCGGGAGGACGGCGGCGTAGCTCGTGAGCATTCCCTCGGGATCGCCGCGGAGGAACTTCGACCGCGGCTGAGCGGGCGCGCCCTCGCCGCGCTGGCGATACCCATCACGGACGGCGTTGACGTATTCGGCCGGCGTCGCGAGCGAATCGACGTCTGCACTGGTCAGAAACAGCGTCTCGGTCATACCGAACAACACGGAACGGAGCGGGGAAAAAGAACCGAAAGCGGGGATAGAGACAGAGAGACGAGAGAATCAGTCCGCGTTGATCGGAGACTGCGTGGATCGGGGCTCGTCGGCGGTGTCAGCCGGCGTATTGACGAACATTGCGTGCCCGATAATTCCCATCGCGACCAGCGATCCGAGCGGGACCGCCGTGGTCACCGACATCCCGACGACGGTGAGGGCCGCGGTGATACCGAGCAGTGCGACTGGGATGAGGCCGAGAACAATGTCGTAATATCCAGTCATAATCTATCCTATAGTATGTGGAATAACCATATAAGTGTTTCCCATAATCGGTTCGTGGTGGACTCGTATACAATGGAAATCCTTTGCAATGGATTTCTATAACTTATAGAAAACGATCCTACCACAGTATAGTGATATGTTGCTGCTCGGGAAACGGTCATCAGCGATCGGAATAACGTGTCCGATGATATTCCTCTCCGAGAGGAGTCGTACGGCCCAATGAGAGTAGCCGGAACAGTGACGGATCGATCGAATATCGCTCACGTTAGTGATAGCAAGCAGCGCCGCGGCGACTTACTTCGACGCTGATAGAAACAGGGCGTAGCCGAGCCGCCATCCGAGCAACACGACGAGCACGGAGACGGTGATCACGACCGGGAACGGCCAACTCGTGCCGCCCTGAAACAGCGGCGACCCCCGGATCATGAGTCCGACGTTAGCCGCCGCGATCCAGGCGATCGCCGTCAGTCGGAGTTCGTCTCGTCCCAGGAGACGATCGCGCGCGTACACGTCTGCAATCACTGCGACGGCGAGCCAGCCGATTACGAACGGTGCGATCGTCTCGAGCGCCGCGAGCGGGGCGGCGATCGGATCGCCACCGTGATCGACGTAGCCGTAGAGAACCATCGCGGCGACGAGGACGACGTCGACCGCGCCGGCGGCGATTCGCGCGCGACCGGCCGCGCTGTCACGGACTCCCGTCTGAACTGCCGTGTCCATATTCGACCGTCGGTTCCGCGGTCGTATTGATTTCCCGGTTCCGCTCGATCGGGCCCGAGACCGAGACGTGGCTGATCGACGATCGATAAATGAATTCGGCCGAGCCACGGACCGAATCCGTCTCGGTCGCGGCGGCCACTGAATCCCTGACAGGAGAGGAGGAACTCGGCGACGGTCGGCCGCCGAGCGCCGTCCAACGGACAGAGCGTCTCCGTGCGAGGGTCGCCTCGCACGATCGGTCGGTCGACGGGAAGCCACTTTGTTATCGACACCGTTCACTGACGGCACCCACGCGGCGGGGAATTCCACCCGGTAGGTAGGCCGATCCTACGCACTCGTCCCCCCGACTCGGTGTCCCGGTCGCGTCGAACGTCGAGACGGTCTCGCCGCGACGGGATGCCGACGGCCGTGACTGTCAGCAGAAGAACTAATATGGGACGACCCCGAACCGCTCGAGCAATGGGCGTGGTCGGCGATCGGCGGACCGGCTGTGACGGGTGCGACCGTTCGGTCGCACTCGAGAACCTGACGACAGTGACGATGCCGGACGGCGAACGGGTCGCGTGCTGTCCGGCGTGTGAACCACATGCGAGAGCGGCCGCGCGAACGGCCGGCTCGCTCGATCAACGTCGAGAGACGTGTGACGGCTGTACCGAAACCACTCTCGCAGACGACCTCGAGGAGGTCGTGCTCGACGACGGGACCGTCCTGACCTGCTGCCGGTCGTGTGCGGCCGAAGCGCCTGATCGCGACGGTGCCGGCGATGACGGCGGCACCGACAGTGACGATGGTGCCGACGGCGATGACGAAGGCGGCGACGGCGATACCGGCGGTGCGACGACCCGCGGATCGGACACGGCCGCATCGGACCCGACCGACGGGGAGTCCGACGAGAACCGAGCCATCTGTAGTCAGTGCCGGGAGCGGGTCGCCGAGGAACGCTTTCGCGTCACCACGATCGACGACCGGACCGAACGGCTCTGTCCCGACTGCAAGGCCGAGGCCGAGGCAGACGGTATCGTCGTCGACGTCGCCATGCGGAAGAGAAGAGCCCGCGAGGTACTCGGCGTCGACGCGGACGCGAGCGACGACGCGATCCGCGAGGCGTTCCACGGGCAGGTGAAGCGCGCCCATCCCGACCGTCAAACCGGCAGTCGATCGGCGTTCGGTCTCGTTACCGAGGCCTACGAACGGCTCCGAGAGGATTGAGCGGCGACGCCGTCCTTCCTGCCGGTGAAGCCGATCGTCGCCGGGTCGAAGTAGTACGTCGATTCGCAGACCGCACACGACGCCGTCAGGTGTTTCCCGTGATCGTGGAGTTTCCAGAGTTTCGTCTGCCCCTGCTCGAGTTCGAGCGTAACCGGCTGGTCGCAGTCGGGGATCGTACAGGGGAATCGGATGTACCAGTTCGGGACCGACAGCGCCCCCAGCGGCGCGAGCTCGCTCCGGAGCCGACAGAGCAGGTTGAAGATGGTGACCGAGAGGTCTCCCCGATCGATCGTCACGCCTTCGACGTCGCTGATGAACCCGCGACAACTGACTCCGTCGTCGCGGACCGGCAAGACGGGAATTCCTTTCGCCACCGCGTAGCCGACCTCCTGATTGATCCACGTGTTCCCGGCCGCGTCCTCGGTCAGCACCGCGACGACGAGATCGCTGTTGGCGAGGCGGCCCTCAAGTCGCTTCCGGGAGCGGCCGGACTCGATCTCCTCGAGCGCGATGTGGACGCCGAACGGGAAGTTCTTGACCGTCGAGAACAGGTCCTGAACGAGCTCGAGGTTACCGGGCGCGTGCGAAACGTACACCTGCTCTCCAGTCATTGGATCGTCTACGATACACAGGCGTATGAGCCATCATTAATCTATCCCCGGTATCGTATTTAACGACTGTCTCGTTCGTGTCGGTAATTTTTAACGGTAGATAGCACCCGCTCGGAGAACTCGACTTGAGAGAGGTCCGAACCGAGCCGCTCGAACCACTCGCGTTCGACGTACCACCACCCGCGGACGTCGCCATCGGTCGTCAGTGACGTCACTTCGAGCCGGCCTGGCGTCCACTCCCGTTCGTCGCCGATGGTCAGGAGCGTCCGCAGGACGGCCCCGACCTCGTCGCTCGTGACGGCGGGCGCTTCGGAGACGGCCTCGTACTCGAGTTCGATCCCGGCCCCGTCGTCGCCGGGCGGCTCGGTCTCCGCCATCCATCGAACGTCAGTCACGTAGAGCCCGTGACTCATCAGTCGGTTCTCGAGCGTGACGGCCACGGATCGCTCCCCCGCTTCGGACTCGTTCTCGGCCCCGAGATCGCTCTCGGGTCCGGATCCGTCGTCGGTCATATTCCGTCATTCGGCGGGCGTCGAGAAAAGTCGGTCGGCGCTGTCCGCGGCGTCGGTACGCGGTCGGGGTCGAAATCCGGGATCAGAGCGGTTCGACGAGGTCCTCGAGCGCCGCCTCGGGATCGTCGGCCTTCGCGACGCCGCTGGCGAGCAAGACCCCCTCGGCGCCCAGCTCGCCGGCAGCGACGACATCGTCGCCCGTACTGATGCCCGCACCACAGAGGACCGACACCTCGGAGTCGACGTTCGCCGCCGCCTCGACGGCGTCTTCGACGACGTCGGGGTCGGCCTGACTGACCGGCGTGCCGGTGCCGATGAGTTCAGGCGGCTCGACGGCGACGGCGTTCGGCCCCAGGGCGGCGGCCGCACCGATCTGGGCCGGATTGTTCGCACAGACGACCGTCTCGAGACCCGCCCGCTCGGCCGCTCGGACGGCACCGTCGATGTCGGCCAGTTTCAGTCTGCGCTCGGAGTGGTTGATCAGGGTCCCGACTGCGCCGGCGTCGGCGACGCTCTCGGCGAGCGCGTGGCCGGTGTTGCTCCCGTGCTCGATCGAATCGACGTGTTGGGCCCACGTCTCCGCGCCCGTCTCGGCGACGCGCTCGATGTGGGCCGCCTGCGGCGCGACTGCCAGACGGGCATCGGTCGCATCGTTGACGTCGCGGACGGCTTCCGCGACTTCGATCGGGTCACACGGATACGTCTTCAGATTAACGAGGACGAACATATCGGCAACGGCACCCGCACGAAAGAAATAGTTTGCGAGTCGGCGGCGGTATCGAGGACGGAGACGGCCGTCGGCGTCAGTCCTTGCGCTTGACGACGTCGCCCAGCGTGTAACTCCCCGTCGAGGAGCCGCCGGACCACTCCGAGTCCTCGCCGGAACTGCCCTCCGCGCTCAGGCTGATCTCGAGGAAGTCCTCGAGTTTCGTCTGTACATCGTCGCTCGGCAGCGTGTCACCGCGCTCGATCTTGCGGATCAGGCTGGCCTTCTCGTTGAGTTCGTTCGCGAGATCGGACTGGCTGAGTCCCTTGTCCTCGCGAGCGTTTCGGACGCGATCGTCGTAATCAGTCGCGAGTTCGTCCATGTCGTCGAACATGTCCGAGCGGCGCTGGCTCGAGCCGCTCGAACGCGAAGAACTCCCGCTCGAGGCGCTCGACTGGCCACCCCCGCTCGACGAGGACGAACTCGACCCGGTCGAATACTTCGTCGACCCGCTCGAACTCGACGTGTCTTTGACTTCAGTGCCGAAGTCCGTGCAGTTCGAACACACGTCTAGCTTCGCGCCCTCGACTTTGATGGTGTTCGGGGACGACGTCTCGGCCCCACACATCTCGCACTGAACCATGTCGGTCTCTATATCGCGGTGAGGGATAAAGCATGCGGCGCGGCTCCGCGCCGTCAAAACATCCGATTACCGGGCCGAAACGGGTCTATTCGAGGGCGGCCCAGGAGTAGTAGAACCGCTGGAGCGCCGTCAGGTGGCCGACGACCGCGAGGAAGACCAGCAGCCAGCCGACCAGCGTGACGCCACCGAGAGTCGTCCCCGCGAGCGGATAGGCGAGAAAGCCGGCGATCCCGATGATCGCCAGTCGGTCCGCACGGCCGACGAGTCCGCCGTAGACCCGGTCGAGGCCGACGGCTTGGGCCTGCGTCCCCAGATACGAGGTCATCACGACGCCGGTCACTGCGGCGAAGCCCAGCAGATAGTCCTCGATGCCCGCGGCCAGCCCCGCGATGACGACGATATCCGCGTACCGATCGAGGACGTGATCGAGCAGGTCGCCGCCGGCCGAGGCGACCTCCTGTTCTCGCGCGAGCGCGCCGTCGACGATGTCCAGCCAGCCGTTCAGGAAGACCAGTATCGCCGCCACGACGTACCAGATCGGAGCCTCGAGGCCGCCGAGGGCGAACGCGCCCGCGGCCAGGATCGCCATCCCGAACGCGACGACGCTCACCCCGTTAGGCGTCATCCCGACGCGGTCGAACCCCTTGACGAACGGGTCGAGAAAGCGCGAGACGTACGGCCGGAACTTGTCGAGCGTCACGTGAGATACCCCACGAAGTCGACTTCGCCGGCGCTCGGGTCGCGCTCGCCCGCCGCGACCGCCGCGAGCTCGTCCGCGACGGCCGCCGGATCGCGATCGGTCGTGTCGATCTCGTAGACCGACTCGAGGCCGTGTTCCTCGACCGCTTCCGAGAGAATTACGTCCAGAGCCTCGCTCTCTGCGTTTTCGGCGGCCTTCGCGTCGGTCTCGCCGCGCTCGAGCAGCCGCTCCTCGAGCGTCTCGGGGTGACACCGAAGGACGGCGATCCGGTCGGCGTCGACGTGATGGGCGAGATGCGATTCGATCACGACGTCGTCGCGGCCCGCGAGCCACTCGCTCAGCGCCTCGAGATCCGCGATCTTGCTCTCGCGGTCGGCGTCGACCTCGGTGTAGAGCCCCTCCTCCTCGAGCACTCGGTTGAGGTGGATCACCTCGAGGTCGGGCGTCGACTCGCGGTCGGCGGCCGTCTCCGCATCGGCTAGCCGGGACTCGAGCAGTTCCGTCGCGGTCGTCTTTCCGGTTCCGGGGGTGCCGGTGACGGCGATTCTCACGGGTCGGCCACCTCCGCGTCCGGGTCCTCGGCCTCGTCCGTCGACTCCGGCGCGACGTCGAGATCGGCGAGCACGTCGTTGAGCGTCGCGACCGCCCGCTCGGTCTCTTCGGCGGTGCCACAGGTGATGCGGATACAGCCCGGGAGGCCGAAGCTCGAGCAGTCGCGGACGATGACGCTCCGCTCTTGCATTTCCTCGCTGACGGCCACGGCGTCGCCGACGTCGACGAGGACGAAGTTCCCCTCGCTCTCCCAGACGTGAGCGTCGATGTTCTCGCGCATGTACGCGCGTGACTCGACCGCTGTCTCGACGGTGCGCCGGACGTGTTCGTCGTCGTCGATGGCGGCCAGACCGGCCCGGCAGGCGAGCTCACTCGCTGCGAAGGGCGTGTTCACGCGGGCGTAGGCGTCGCCCCACTCGTCGGGAACGACGGCGTAGCCGAGGCGAACGCCGGCCAGCCCGTAGGCCTTGGAGAACGTCCGCAGGACCGCGACGTCGTCGCGGGCGTCGAATCCGTCGCGGCCCTCGATCAGCGCGACGGCGCTGTCCCGGTCGGCGAACTCGCCGTAGGCCTCGTCGACCACGATCAGCGTCTCGTCGGCGGTTTCGTCGGCGAGGCGCTCGACATCCGCGAGCGGCATCGTCGAGCCGGTGGGGTTGTGCGGGCTCGTAACGAAGAGCAATCGATCGCCGTCGTAGGCCCCGAGAACGGTCTCGGCGTCCTGGGCGAAGTCGTCCTCGCGCTCGAGTTCGTACTCCCGAACGTCGCCGTGGTGAAAGCGGGAGCTCATCCCGTAGTAGGCGAAGCCGGGCGCGGGAACGAGGACGTCGTCTCCCGGCTCGAGGGCCGCCCGGTGGAGGTAGTCGATTGCCCCGTCGCCGCCGTTGGCCAGCCAGACTTGCTCGTCGCTGACGTCCCAACGGTCAGCGACGGCGGCGGTCAAATCGGCGTGGGCGGCTTTGGGGTAGGAACTCACGCTCGAGGCCGTCTCGCGGATGGCTACGGCGGCGGCCGGCGAGGGGCCGTGCGGGTTCTCGTTCGAGGCGAGTTTGATGAACTCCGAGGGATCGCGCCCGAGTTCGCGGGCGACCTCCTCGATGCCTCGACCCGCCTCGTATGCGACGTGATCGGACAGGTCGCGCGGTTGCATACGCCAATCCTGTCGGTCGCGGGTCTTAAGGGTGCTTACCTATCTTCGGGACGGTGGACGGCGAGACCTCGTCGCAGCCCGAACGCTCGGGACCGAATCCCGCGGCATCAGCTGCGGCGAGTCTCGACCGGCGACGGGTCAGCCCGGGAGTCGTCCGGTCCGCTCGAGGGCCACGAGACCGACGACCGTGGCACCGAGGAGGAGCGCGGCGCCGGCGAATACCCCGTCGTAGGTGTAGCCGCGTTCGAGGACCAGCCCGAGGGCGAACGAGCCCAGCGCTTGCGTAAGCATCCAGGCGGAGCTGAACGCGGCGTAGGCGCTGCCCCGCGTCGAGTCCGGGAGCGTGTCGAGGAGGTACGCGTCTGTGGCCGGGAACAGCGCGTGGATGACGATCCCAATAGCCGCGCTGAGGACGGCCAGCGCGAGAAAGCCCTCGACGGCCGTCAACAGGAGCAGCGTCGCGGCGAACGTCCCGACGATTCCGAGCAGGTACGGCACGTGGGGAAACCGATCGGCCAGATCGCCGCTGAAGAAGAACGCGGGGACGCCGGCGGCGAAGACGATCGTGAGCAGCGTGCCCGCCGCACCGCTCGAGAGCCCCTTCGACTGCATGTACAGTTCGTAGAAGTTGAACACCCCCTGCCAGACGAACGAGGTCAGACCGACGATCGCCAGCGCCGTCGCGATGAGCCGCCACTCCGAGAGCACGCCGGCGACGAACTCCCGGTCGGCATCGCCCGCCGCCGGCATCTCGGTCCGTCGCGCGGTGACCCACGTTGTGGCAGTCAGCAGCGCCGCGCCGGCGGCGATCACCCACAGCGAGAGTCGCCAGTCGACCAGCAGCGTGAGCGCGACGAACGGGGCGGCGGCCACCGCGCCGATCTGGGCGGCGGCGCCGTGGATCCCCATCGCGCGGCCGACCCGCGACGGGAACAGTTCGCTCAGTAACGGGTTCGCCGCGACGAAGTAGACGCCGGAGGCAATGCCCATGAGGAACGCGCCGATCAGTAGGTGTCGGACGGTCGTCGCGTTCGCGGCGAGTCCCGAGGCGACCGCGAGGATCGTCCCGGAACCGAGCACGACGTGATGCCTCGGGACCCTCGTGAGCAGCCAGCCGGCGGGCAGCCGCGGGGACGCGCTCCCGACCCACGCGAGGGTCACGATGAGACCGGCCGTCGCCTCGCCGATCGCGAACTCGGTGATGAAGACGTCCAACAGCGGGGCGAAGATAATCCGCGCGAGGTTGAGGAGAAAGACGAGACCGCACAGGGAGGCGAAGAGTCGAGTACGGGACACGGTCTGTCTTTCCGATAACCGTTATCAAGCGTTCCGAAAGCGGCATTGTACTCCCGGTTTCGCCGCCGCTACCGCGGGTGAGATCGACAACCTCGCAGAGCCGGGAGTCGCTACGCGCGGAGCCGTTCGACGCGCTCGAGCGAGTCCGCGTCCTCGGGATCCTTGTCGGACCGGACTCCCACGAACCGCGGGAACCGCAGCGCGTAGCCCGACGAGTAGGTCGGCGAGGACTGAATCTCCTCGTAGCCGACCTCGAAGACGACCGCGGGCTCGAGTTCGACCGCCTGTCCCTCCTCGGTGGTGATGTGGGGCTCGAGTAACTCGGTGAGTTCCGCGAGTTTCTCGTCGGTGATCCCGGTCGCAACCTTGCCGACGGTTTCCAAGTCGTCGCCCGCGCGTACCGAGAGTTCGAACGTGCCGAGGAAGGTCGCGCGTCGGCCCTCGCCCCATTCGGCACCCGTCACGACGCAGTCCAACGTCTCCACGTCCGGTTTGCGCTTGCGCCAGTGTTTGCCCCGCCGGCCCGGCGAGTACGTCGAGTCGGGGTTCTTGAGCATGATTCCCTCGTGGCCGGCCTTGAGCGCGTCGGCGTCGATCGACTCGATCTCGTCGGGGTCGTCGGTCCGCCAGAGCAGGGAGAGCCCTTCGATATCGTCATCATCGACGGAGTCGGCGTCAACGTCGCCGTCGATCAGCACCGATCGGAGCCGGTCGTGGCGCGTCGTCAGCGGCTCCGCGAGCAGGTCCTCACCGCCGGCGTGCAGACAGTCGAAAAAGACCGGTCGCACCGAGACGTCCTCGCGGGCCTTCGCAACGTCGTGTTTCCGTCGGAACCGCTTGAGCACCTCCTGGAAGGGAAGCGGCGAGCCGTCCTCGTCGATCGCGACGACCTCGCCGTCGAGGATCGCGGGCTCCTCGAGGTGAGCCGCGGCGAACTCGACGACTTCCGGCAGGGCATCGGTGACCTCCTCCATGTTCCGCGAGAAGACGCGAGTCTCCGCCGTCGATCCGTCGGACTCGCCGAGTCCACTGGGATCGTGGTGCAACTGCACCCGGGCCCCGTCGTACTTCCACTCGACGGCGGCCTCTTCCCACTCCTCGAGCGCGTCGGTCACCGTCCCCGCCTGCGCGAGCATCGCCTGTACCGGCCGACCGACCGCGAGTTCCATGGCGTCCAGTCCCTCGAGGCCCTCGTCCCGCGCGATCCGCGCAACCCGCCCGTAGTCGTTCGAGACCTGTAGCGCACGCTCGACTCGATCCGTTGGAACGTCGAAGGCCTCGGCGATCGCGTCCCGAACGGTTCCCTCGCCGACCCCGATGCGCATCTCGGAGAGGACGATGCGCGCGAGGTAGCGCGCCTCCTCGCTCGAGCAGCGGTTGAACAGGCCGAACAACAGGTCGACCTTCCGATCCTGACTGCCCGATCCCTCGGCGGCGGCGAGTTCCGCGAGCGTGTCGTAGACCTCGCGGACGGTGAGGTCGCCGCCGTTGCCTCCATCAGCGCCGCTCTCCGCACCGCCGCCACCGCCGGTGAACGCGCCCAGCCCCTGCTGGCCGCCGAACTCGTAACTCGCCGCCACGTCGCCGATCTCGCCGACCTCGGCGAGGCGGTCCTCGACGTCGTCGCTGCTCACGTTCGTCCCCGCGGCACGAGCGATCGCCTCGTAACACGCGCTCGGCCCGATGTCCAGCGTCGTCGAGTCCCAGGCCGGGAACACCCGACCCTGTGCGAATCGCGCGACGATCTCGAGAGTCTGCGGTTTCACCGCATCCTTCGAGGAACGTCGTTCCTCGCTCTCGTCCCCGGCCTCGGCGAGCAGGTCCCGGACGTGGGACACGATCTCGAGGTCGGCGGGTTCGGCCTCGATCGTTCCGGCGCGGTCGGCGAACGTGGCGAACTCCATCGGCGGAGTGTATCGCCGCGGGGAGTAAAACGGTTCTGAGACGGGTTGCGACCGCGACCCGAGAGACGTGCTTTAAAGACGATTGGCCACTCACTCGGAGATATATGCCAGAAGAGGAACTCGCCGCACGGGTCGCGGACGTGTTGGCGGTCGACGCCGCCGACTTCCGCGAACGGGCCCAGGCAGACGCGGCGGTCATCAAAGACGCCGTCGAGGAGGGGGTCTTCGACAACCCGCAGGCGATCGTCGGCCTCGAGTACGAGTTCTACGCGGTCAAGGCCGACGACTGCACGCTGCGGCGGGTTCCGCGCCGACTGCTCGAGCTGATCGGCTTCGAGAAGGAGCTCGGCCTCCACAACGCGGAGATGACGACGAGTCCGCAGCCGCTGAACGCGCCGGGACTGGCGGCCCAGGAGTCGGAGGTCAAGGCCCGGTTGCAGACGGCACTCGACGTGACGAACTCCGAGCGGATGCGGCTGGTCAGCGACGCGCTCTGGACGATTCCGCCGGAGGGTGAAGCGGCGGGAACCTATCTCACCGACAGCGTCGAGCGAACGGCGACGGCACCGGACGGGACCGAGCGGTCGGTCCGCATCGCGACGAACATGAGCGACTCCGCTCGGTATCACGCGATGGCCAACACCGATCAGGCCGACTCAGCGGGGATGCGCATCGAGGCCCCGCACGTCTCCCTGCAGGCCGACACCGTCATGCCCGAGAGTCTCATCACGTCGATCCAGCCACACTATCAGGTGGCCCACGCCCCCGACCTGCCCGACTACTTTAATTACGCCCTGCGGATCGCGGGCCCCCTCCTCGCGCTCGGGGTCAACTCCCCGTTCTTCCCCGCCGACCTCTACGACGACGACGCGACCGCCGACGAGATCCTCCGGGACGGCTGGATGGAACACCGCATCAGCGTCTTCGAGACCGTCCTCAACGATCCCACGACGGGCGAGGGGAAGGTCCGATTCCCGCACGACTTAGCGACCGTCGACGAGGCGATCGACCGCGTCGCCGACGACGATACCATCGTCCCGATGCCGGTCGAACCCGGCGAGCGATTCGACGACCAGTTTCCCCACTTCAGCCGCAAACACGGCACCTACTGGCGGTGGGTCCGGCCGGTCTTCGGCGGTCCGACCAGATCGGCCGCCAACGCCCGCATCGAGTTCCGCCCGATCCCCGCCCAGCCCACGGTCCGCGATTCGGTCTCCTTCCTCGCCGCCTTCGCCGGCCTGATGGAGAGCCTGACTCGCCTCGAGCACCCCGTCGTCGAACTCGACTGGGAGATCGCTCGGGAGAACTTCTACGCCGCGATGGTCGACGGACTCGAGGCCGACATGACCTGGATCACCAACGACGGGAAGGAAACCACCGACAGCCTCGCACTCTACGAGGATCTGCTGGCCCACGCCGAGGACGGGCTGACCAACCGCGGGCTGAGCGAGGAAGACGCTGCAAAGTACCTCTACCCGCTCCGGCGGCGCGTCCGGCAGGGAGTTACGCCCGCCCGCTGGAAGCGCGAGCAGGTGCGGGCGGCGCTCGAGGACGGCGCGGACCTCGCCGAGGCGATCACGGAGATGCAACAGCGATACGTGGCTCGGCAGTCGGAGACGTTGCTCGAGGGGAGTTTCGCGGACTGGATCGGAGAGTGACGGTTCGAACGCGAACGCCGGTGCCGAGCCGGCTCGCCGATATGGACGGGACGACGAGCCGTCGGGAATATATTCGGGAAACCGTTTACGGGATGTCGGTGACCTTCTCGATCAAAGGAATTTAGGCCAACCTAAATAACCGGGAACAGATCCGCCGCCAGGTGTTTTCTAGTGGTATAACGAGTCATTCCTACACTATTATTCCATATATGGGCCGTGGAATAAACGAAGAGTATTTGTATTTTTAGGCTAACCTAAAAGTATATGCGACAGACACGACGGACGTGGTTGAAGGGGAGCGGTGCTGTGATCGTGAGCCTCGGCCTCGCCGGCTGTTCGGATTCGTCCGACGGGGACGAGTCGGCGGAAGGGGAACCGAGCGGGGACGAGGAGTCGGCGACGACGGAACCGGCGGAGAGGGCCGTCGCCGCCGAGTGGAACGCGATGCGGGCCCGCCTGTGGGACGCGCTCGCGGCGGGGGAAGCCGGGAAGACCGGAACGGGTGCCGCCATCGCCGGCGACACGTTCGAACGATTCGAGACGGCCAGCGGCGAGTACAACGCCCACGAACTCCTCGAGGAGACCGACCGCGATCGCTACGAGGAGTTCGAAGAAGCGCTCGGCGAACTCCGGCGAGAGGGCCTCGAGCGCGCGGATCTCGACCGGACCCGCGAGGAGACCGTCATCGGTGACGAGGAACTTGCCGGAGCTCAGAGGACGCTCGTCGGCGAGGAGACGGCACGGACGCTCGATTTACAGGCGTTCGGGACGACCGTTGCTGACGCCGTCGTCCTCGCCGACGCCGGTGCCTTCGATGCCGCCGAGACCATCGCGACCGACGCCCTCGAGCGGTTCGAGGAGGCGGCCGTCCACGACGCGATCGCCGAGGCCGACAGCGAGGTATACGAGGAGTTCGAAGGCGCCGTCGACGCCGTCGCGACGGCCGCGGCCGACGAGGACCTCGAGGGGGTTCGTTCGAACGTGGCGGACGCGCTCGCGGCGGCCAACGACGGCGCGTACGTCCTCGCGCCGTCCGAGTCGGCGGCGGGCGCCGGCCAGATCGCCACCTACCAGGCCCGCGGCTGGGACGCCGCCGCGCTCGCGGGGCTGGGCGGGCCGTCGACGGCGTTCGCCCACGCGACTGCACTGACCGGCTATCAGGCGCGGGCCTACGACGCCGTCTGGCTCTTCGAGCGCGGACAGCGGGACGCGGCAGGGCAACTCGTCGAAAACGCCTTCGCACACTTCGAGGGCGCCCGCGCACACGAGGCCCTCGAAGAGGCCAGCGAGGACGCCTACCACCGGTTCGAGGAAGACGGACTCGACGCGCTCGCGACGGCCATCGAGAACGACGACCCCGAGGGCGTCGACAGCGCCGTCAGCGCGATCGACGACGGGCTCGTGACCGGGATCGAGGCGCTGGGAACCGGCGTCGAACCGGCCCTGCTCGAGGCGGCCTTCTTCCGAGCCCGGCTGGGAGACGCGCTGGAGCGATACTACCAGGGCGAGAGCGGGGTCGCCGCCGGGATCACCCGCGAGTTGTTCGAAACCTTCGAACGAAACGAGGCCGACTTCCACGAAACGCTCGAGGAAACCGACCACGATCTCTACGAGACCGTCGAGGAGGAGCACCTGCAGGGCCTGATCGACGCCTTCGAGAGCGAGGACGATGGGGCCGCCCAGGAACACACCGAGGGACTCGAGGAAGCGCTCGGCGAGTTCGAGACGACCGCGGGAACGACCGCGCAGGTCAGCGCCGTCCGGAGCAGCGCCATGGCCGCCAGAGCGTTCGACGCGGGCGTACTGGACACCCTCGGCGACGCCGCTCGCGCGGAAAGCGTCCTGCAGGGTCTCTTCGAGGACTTCGAGCGCGGTGCCGGGGGCTTCCACGAGGCGCTCGAGGAGGCCGACCACGACCTTTACGAATCCTTCGAGGGTGCGCTCGGCGACGCCCGCAGCGCCGCGGCCGACGGCGGAGACGTGAGCGCGGCGGCCCGGACGTTCAACGAGCGGGCGATCGAAGCGATCTATACCGTCGTCGCGGACGCGGGCAGGTCGTTCGGCGACGCCGCTGCGTCGATCGCGGGGAACGCGCTCGCGTCGTTCGAACAAGCGCGGGTCCACGAACTCCTCGAGGAGGCCGACCACGAGATCTACGAGGGCTTCGAGGGGGCGCTCGAGGACTACATTGGGGCGCTCGAGGACGGGTCGGAGGTCGAAGCAGCTGCTGAGACGTTCGCGACGGCGGCGCTGCGGGCGCAGTTCGCAGTCGCCGGAGCGCCCGATGCCGCCCCGAGCGGTGACGGAACGGCCGACTCCGACGAGAGGTCCGATTCGGGGACCGACCTCGAGGGCGGCCCAAACGTCGTCGAGGGCGTTCCGGACGACGCCGACCACGTCGTCGACATGCAGGCCGTCGCCTTCGAGCCGGAGACGCTCACCGTCGAACGGGGCGACACCGTCGCCTGGACGCACGCGGCCGGCGAGCCACACTCGGTCTCGGCCTACGAGGACCGAATTCCGGATGCCGCCGACTACTGGGCCTCGGGCGGGTTCGACGGCGAGGACGCTGCCCGCGAGGGCTGGGAGAACGGCGAAGGTGCGGTTCAGTCGGGCGAGTCGTACGTCCGGACGTTCGAGACGACCGGCGAACACGAGTACGTCTGCATCCCCCACGAGGCGGCCGGCATGATCGGAACCGTCGTCGTCGAGTGAGCGACGGCGTCCGCGACCGGTCGGCTCGCGTCGAACCGGCGGTTCGAAGCGTCTGCCACCGACCGCCGCCGCGTTCGGCCGAAAGCGATTAAGTACCCTCGCTCGAGAGGTGTAGGTATGGTAACCTTCCTCTCCGGGGGCACTGGAACGCCAAAGCTGTTAGACGGCGCTGCCGCCGCGTTCTCGCCGGAGGAGACCACGGTCGTCGCCAACACCGGCGACGACATCGAGCTCGGCGGGCTCTTCGTCTCGCCGGACGTCGATACGCTGCTGTTTCAGGGCGGTGGGATCCTCGACCGAGAGACGTGGTGGGGCATCGAGGGCGACACGCATCGAACCAACTCGGCGCTCTCCGACATCGCGTCGGCCGCGGGACTGCCAGAGGGGCCGCAGTACCTGCCCGACGAGAGACAGACCGAGGGTCGAGAACTCGCGAACTGGCGGCGGTTTTCGGGCGTCGCCGAGTTCATGACGATCGGCGACCGCGACCGGGCCGTCCACATCACGCGGACGAGCCTCATCGACGAGGGTCACACGCTGAGCGAGGCGACCGAACGCCTCGCGAGCGCGTTCGGGCTGACGATCGATCTCCTCCCGATGAGCGACGACCCCGTCGCCAGCCTCGTCCACACCGACGAGGGAGTCATGCACTTCCAGGAGTACTGGGTCGCCCACCGCGGCGAGCCGGCCGTCGACACCGTCGAGTTCCGCGGCTCCTCGAAGGCCGACCCCGCACCGGGCGTCCTCGAGGCGCTCGATGACACCGTGGTTATCGGCCCGTCGAACCCGGTCACCAGTATCGGACCGATGCTCGCGCTGCCGGGCGTGGCCGACGCGCTCGCCCAGACGACGGTCGTCGCCGTCTCGCCGTTCCTCGGCGACGACGCCTTCTCCGGGCCCGCGGGCGACCTCATGGCGGCCGTCAACGCCGAGCCGAGCACTGAGGGGCTCGCGACGGCCTATCCGTTCGCGGACGCCTTCGTGATCGACGACGGCGACGACGCCGACTTCGACCAGCCGACGGTCCGGACGGACATCGCGATCGACGACGGCGAAGATGCTGCGCGCGTGATCCGAGCGGTCGACGACGCAATCGGGCGCGTGGACTGACATGACTGCGACACTGCCCTTTACACCGCCGCTCGCGCTCGCGAGTCTCAGCGGCGAGGCCGACGCCGACTGGGCGCGGGCCGGGGCCGAGTACGCCGGTGCCGCGTTCCTCGGCGGCATCGCCCTGGACGCCGACTCCCGCGCGGCCGCACGCGAACTCGTCGACCGGGATCGAACCGAGTTCCTGCCCGACGACCCGCTCGCCTTCATCGACCGCGAACTCGAGGCGCTCGCGGAAACGCCGATTCAACCGGCGTTCAACGTCCGGAGCGCGACCGTCGACCCCGTCGTCGACGCCGCCCGCGTCTGTCGAGATCGGGAGGCGTACCTCGAGATCAACGCCCACTGCCGACAGGACGAACTCTGCGCCGTCGGCTGCGGGGAGACGCTCCTGAGAGACGGCGAGCGACTCGCGCGATACGTCGATCGGGCGGCCGCGACCGGTGCGACCGTCGGCGTGAAGGTCCGCGCGGAGGTCCCCGGCGTCGACCTGCCGGACCTGGCTCGCGGCCTCGAGAGCGCTGGTGCGGACTTCGTCCACGTCGACGCGATGGACAGCGAATCAGTCATCGCCGACGTCGTCGATGCGACCGACCTGTTCGTGATCGCCAACAACGGCGTCCGCGGCGGCGAGACCGTCCGCGAGTACGTCGACTACGGCGCAGACGCGGTCAGTGTCGGCCGGCCCAGCGACAACCCGGTCGTGCTCGAGCGGGTTCGCGACGCGGTAGCGCGACAGCTGGGGCTCGAGGCGAGCGGATAGCAGTTGCGGTGACTGCAGAAAGTCGTCGCAAACCGAACTCCCTGTTCAGCACCGGTATCGATCGACCCGGACCGCAATCAGCCGGGGAGTCGTGGCAACTCCCTGCCGCTACGATAGCAGGACGCCCCCTCCGCGGTCGAGCCACTCTCAGAACGGACTGTGGAGACGTCTCTCGGTCGAACGGCCGTGAGAACACCGCTTTGAAAACGGCGACGACTCCGTCCGACGATTACAGCGGCGCGCCGACTAACACGAGCTTCGCGCGTTCGTCGCCGCGGTTGTGGATCTGACGGGTCTCCTCGGCGTCCAGCCGGATCGCCTCGTCCGTCTCGAGCGTCACGGTCTCGTCGGCGTCGGCCAGTTCGACGTCGATCGTTCCCTCGACGACGTAATAGACCTCCTCCTGGCCGGAGTCGCTTTCGTCGTGTTCCATTCCCTTCCCCTCGGGCTCGAGTTCGAGGACCGAGATACCCAGCTCCTCGGTCCCGAGTTCGTCCTTGAGGAACCACATGCCGCCCCACTCCTCGTCGATGACTGAGTCCGGATCGGTCTTGGCAACGGTATCGTAGCCCATGGTCGATGGTTCTCGTTTCGAGACTTAAATCAACTGAACGGCGACCTCGTTTGCCGGCCGCGACGGAGGGCGAGAACCCTCACCCCTAAGCCGTCCGGGTGCGCAACGACACGTATGCGATCGTCGGCAGGGAACGCACAACTGGCGCTGCTCCTCGAGGTCGCGGCGACCCCCAAGCCCGGGAACGTCGACCGCCACCGGGATCTCGCGGATTTGCGGTTCGAACACTTCATGGCCGGAGCGGTGGGTGCCCGCGAGGGGCTCGAACTCGCGGCCGACGGCGCGGCGGTCGGACCGGCGTTCGAGCGGGCCGTCGAGGGGATGGCCGCTCAGGAGGGCGGGAACACGCAGTTCGGGTCGCTCCTGTTGCTCGTTCCGCTGGTACGGGCCGCTCGCGAGGATCTCTCACAGCCCGTCGTCGAATCCGTCGTCCGTGAGACGACCGTCGGCGACGCGGCATCGTTCTACCGCGCGTTCGAACACGTCGACGTCGGCGTCGCCGACCCGCCCGACGACATGGCGGCCCTCGACGTGCGCCGCGGCGCGGACGCGGTCCCGGCCGTCGAAGAGCGCGGGCTGACGCTATTCGACATCATGGACCGAAGCGTTCCCGGCGACGACGTCGCTCGCGAGTGGGTCCGCGGGTTCGACCGCTCGTTCGCGGCGGCCGAACGGCTCGCCGCGGCCGACGGCCCGCTCTCGGCGCGGACCGCGGCGGTCTTCCTCTCGCTGCTCGCCGACCGACCGGACACGCTCGTCGCGACGCGTCACGACGAGGCGACCGCCCGAGAGGTGACCGACCGCGCCGCGGAACTGCTCGAGGCGAACGCCCTCGAGACGGACCCCGAGGCCGTCGAGTCCTTCGCCGACGGACTCGTCGATCGCGGGATCAACCCCGGAACGACGGCCGATCTGACCGCGGCTGGGCTGTTCATCGCGCTCGAGCACGAGGCGGTCGTGCTATGAGCGACGAGCGAGACGCCACGGACGACGCAGCGACCGGCGGTGAGGCCGGCGGAGCGGACGCCGCGGAGTGGCCCGTCGCGCTCTCGGGCGTCACCGAGTCGGTCGTGACCACGCTGGGACCGAACGGGCTGTGGAACGCCGCCGCGCTCGGCCTCCACGCGGGCGATCCCGTCACTGCACGGACGTGGGGGAACACCCGCACTCGCCGGAACCTCCATCGACAGGGCGAAGGCTACGTTCAGTTCGTCGACGACCCGGTCGACTTCGCCGAGGCCGCCCTCACGATTACCGAGCGCGACGAGCCGGTT
This sequence comes from Natrinema amylolyticum, assembly GCF_020515625.1. NCBI lineage: Archaea > Methanobacteriati > Methanobacteriota > Halobacteria > Halobacteriales > Natrialbaceae > Natrinema > Natrinema amylolyticum. Next base: position 14,797 of record NZ_JAIWPJ010000001.1, on the reverse strand, counting down.
CTCGCGTCCGCGAACGCCTGGGCGCGCGTCGCCGTCGAACGGATCGAGAGCGGTCGTGAGGGCGACACCGACTGGGAAGAATGGACACTCCGTCCCGTCGAGTCGGCGATCGAGCGGGAAACCGTCCCGACGATCGACCGCGGGTTCGGGGCCGTCGTCGAGGCGACCGTCGCCGCCTCGCGACTCGAGGTTGCCGACTACGACGAGAGCGAGCTTCGGGACCGGCTCGCATACTGTGCCTCGGTCGTCGACCGCGCCGGCGGGCCCCGCGAGCGCGAGGCGCTCGAGCGCGTCCGCGAGCACTCGACGTGGTAATCGGTCCGCGAGCGACGAGACCGACGGGACGCCGAATCGGTGTCCCGGAGCGCCGAAGAGAAAGGGATTAAGAGCCTCTAGACGGAACCACTCTACATGGCAATCAAACCGGCCTACGTCAAGAAGACCGGCAAACTCCTCCTGGAGCGGTACCCGGAGGCGTTCACGACCGATTTCGAGCAGAACAAAGAGAGTGTCACGAAGCTCACGAACGTCGAGTCCAAGGGCGTCCGCAACCGTATCGCGGGCTACGTGACGCGAAAGAAGGGCGCAGAAGTTCCCGCGTAAGTCGATATTTTCACCTCGAGCGAGTCATACCCGCCACGAGAGAGCGGCGGCGATCGGTCGAATTTCTCGAGAGCCGCCGGTCGCGAGTGAGAGTTCTGTTTCGCGGGTGAGCGGAGAGAACAGTTCGACTCGATAGTCGGCGCTACTGGTCGAGACCGGGTTCCATGTAGATCGCAGCGACGACCGCGACGAGTGCGATCCCGAGCCCGAACAGGAGCCCGATGACGCCGGTCAGGATGTTCAGATCCAGGCCGATTACCGGGAGTGCCCCGTCGTTGTAGCCCGTCCAGCCGAAGACGACGCCCAACAGCGTCGCGATGGCCGCGACGGCCGCCGCGCCGATACTGAACCGGGTATCGAACAGCCCTCGGTCGCTGGTGTTCGCGGTCGAACTCGTCATCGGGACCACCTCACACCGGCGGCCTCGAGTCGATCCTGTCGATAATGCATCGGTCGATAGCTGGCGCTCCCGTTTCTTAACATCTTCTATCCGGTCACAGCGCGTCGCGACGGACGGCCGTCGGGTCATGCCGCAACACCCGACGCTGGCCGAGCAGCTTCGTCGATTGACAGTCGCTACCGTAAACCCAAACGGTTTTGCGGACACAACTCGGAGTGGCGGAAAATGGCAGTACGAGTAGGCGTACTCGGTGCGACCGGTGCTGTTGGACAGCGACTGATTCAGCTACTCGATCCCCATCCGGATTTCGAGATCGCATCGCTCACCGCGAGCGACGCGAGCGCCGGCAAGACGTATCGACAGGCCGCCAAGTGGCGCGTCGACAGCCCCATCCCGGACGACGTCGCCGACACGACTGTCACGGCGACCGATCCCGACGAGGTTCCGAACGACGTCGATCTGATCTTCTCGTCGCTCCCCTCGAGCGTCGGCGCGGCGGTCGAGCCCGGCTTCTGCGAGGCGGGCTACGTCGTCTCCTCGAACTCCTCGAACGGCCGCATGGACGACGACATCCCCCTCGTGATTCCGGAGGTCAACGCCGAACACCTCGACCTGCTCGAGGTCCAGCGCGACGAGCGCGGCTGGGACGGCGCGATGGTCAAGAACCCCAACTGCTCGACGATTACCTTCGTTCCCACGCTCGCGGCCCTGACCGACTTCGGCTTAGAGAAGGTTCACGTCTCGACCCTGCAGGCCGTCTCCGGCGCGGGCTACGACGGCGTCAGTTCGATGGAGATCATCGACAACGCCATCCCCTACATCGGCGGCGAAGAGGACAAACTCGAGACCGAGTCTCGCAAGCTGCTCGGGCAGTTCGACGGGGCCGAACTCACCCACAACGGCATGGACGTCGCGGCCTCCTGTAACCGCATCCCGACCATCGACGGCCACCTCGAGAACGTCTGGGTCGAGACCGAGGAGGAACTGACCACCGACGCGGCCGCCGAGGCCATGCGCGACTACCCATCGCTGGACCTGCGCTCCTCGCCGGACCCGCTTATCCACGTCTTCGAGGAGCCCGACCGACCGCAGCCGCGGATGGACCGCACGCTCGGCGACGGAATGGCCATCGCCGCCGGCGGCCTTCAGGAGTCCCCGTTCGGGCTGCAGTACAACTGTCTGGCCCACAACACGATCCGCGGCGCCGCCGGCGCGAGCGTGCTCAACGGCGAACTGCTGCTCGAGAACGGCTACATCTGAACGCGCGAGTCGCGTCCCGCGGTCGATCGCGCTATTTTCGGCGTCGAATCGCAGCTCTCACAGCAACCCGCTCTCGGGTATTGCTATACTATAACAACCAGCGTCACGTAGTCGAGAGAGTGAGCCCGCCATGGTCCTGATCGTCGAGTTCGAAATCGCGACGCCGATCCTCCGGCGGACGGTCGAGGCGGTCTCGAGGATCGACGTCGAAGAGATCTATCAGTCCAAAACGGGGGAGACGAAACTCATCTGCTGGGTCTATGGCGACGAACTCGAGAGCGTCGAGACGGCACTGACCGACGACGACACCGTACAGACGTTCTCGTTGCTCGAGGAGCAGGACGATCGTCACCTCTACAGCGTCACGCTATCGGAGCGGGGAGAGGCGCACCTGACCTATCCCACGGCGGCGGAGTACGACATCGGCTACCACGAGATCACCGTCACGAAGGACACGAAGATCCGCGCTCGCGTCCCGACGCGAGCGGCGCTGTTCGCGTATCGCGACGTCTGTCGCGAGAAGGATATCCCGTTTCGGATTCAGCGCATCTTTCGGGAATCGGACCCGTCGGAGACCGAGGATCGATACGGAATCACTGCCAGACAGCGAGAAGCGCTCCAGATCGCCCTCGAGGAGGGCTACTTCGACGTGCCGCGAGGGACGACGCTATCGGCGGTCGCCGCGAAACTCGATATCTCGGACCAGGCCCTGTCCGCGCGGCTTCGGCGGGGGCAGGCCAATCTGCTCCGGAATACGATGGGGGAACGGACCCCCTCTTAATGGGTTGACCATTCAATCGTAGTCACTTCCCGCATTGGACCGGTACACCGAGTATGGAAACTGAGCCTTCGACCGGCGAGTCACGCCTGCAGGACGGAACCGCGACGTATCAGTTCGAACCCGACACGCCCCTCAGCGAAACGGTCATCGCCGCGATTGCGTCGGAATCGGGGATGGACGTGCTCGAAATCGCAGACGAGTTCGGACCGCTCTACGACGCGGTCGATCCGACCGCACTGGATTCACTGTTCCAGTCGACGGGGCAGACGGAGCGGTCCGTCGGGTCCGTCACGTTCGAGTACGCCGACTATCGAGTCACGGTCGATCAGACGGGGCAGGTGCTGCTCGAGGACCGAGAGTAGCCGTTTTTCGAACGAGCGAGCCGAGACCCGCCCGTCGGAAACGAACGGGTGATGACGAGCGAGCGCCGTCTCAGTACGCGATTAATCGTCGGTTCGCGGCAACGCGACCACCGGTACCGAGGCTTCCTTCACTAACCGTCGAGCCACGTCGCCGGTCAGCAGTTCCACGAACCGGTTCCCGTCGCGGGGCTCGAAGACGACGGCGTCGACGTCGCGCTCCACTGCCGCCTCGAAGATCGTCTCGACCACGTCGGTCCCGAAGAGGATCGCCGTCTCGACCGATCTCGCTCGCTCCTCCAGCGGCCCGCGGGCGCGCTCGAAGATTTCCCGCGCGTACTCCTCGCGCTGTTCGACGGAGGCCTTGTCGGGCGCACCCCCCGCTTTCTCGATCACGTTGACGACGATCACGCGACTCGAGGGGGAGAGATACGGTGCGAGCGCCGCCGCGGTCCGCTCTCCGTCGTCGGGATCGGCTGCGGGGACGAGAATCGTCCCGTCGAACGTCAGCGGCACGGGACACCTCCCGCGTCGCCCGCTCGAGCGGTTTCGGCAGTTACTGAGAGATTCATACTCGTGATTCGTCGCAGGGGGTCAAAAAAGTAGGTCGGACGACTCGAGCGGCGATCGTCCGAGTTCGAGCGTGATCGAACGGTCCTCAGTCAGGGGAGTACCTGATTCTCGAGGTCGGCATCGGACCCCGAGTCGTCGAACCGGCGGCGGTTTTCGGCGACGATGTCGGCCAGTCGGTCGTAGTACTTCGGCGTGTGGCCCGCGTTGTGGGGCGTGATCTGGACGTTCTCGAGGGTCCACAGCGGATGCTCTTCGGGCAGCGGTTCGGGGTCGGTGACGTCCAGCGACGCGCCGCGGATCCAGTTCGAGCGCAGCGCCTCGACGAGCGCGTCGGTGTCGACGACCGGGCCGCGGGCGATGTTGACCAGCACTGACTCGGGATCCATCGTGACGAACGCACTCTGGTCGATCAGGTCGCGCGTCGTCTCCGTGAGCGGACAGGCGAGGACGAGATAGTCCGTCCGCGCGAGCGCGTCGTCGAATTCGGCGTCCTCGAAGCCGATCACCTCGTCCGTCGGGCCGCCCTTCTCGGGGGTGTAGCGCACGCCGATCGTGTCGACGCCGAAGGGCTCGAGTCGGTCACAGATCGATCGCCCGATCGCACCGAGACCGACGACGGTGACCGTCGATCCCTGCAGTTCGGTGGCCTGGTAGTGACGCCACTCGCGGCGGCGTTGGCGGCGTTCGCCGACGTGGAACCGCCGGGTGAAGTGGAGAATCGCGCCCAGTACGTGCTCGCCGATGTTCGGTCCGTGGACTCCCGAGGCGTTCGTCACTGCGACGCCCCGCTCCTCGAGTCGCTCGAGGGGCAGGTGGCCGGTCCCCGCGTAGGCACACGCGAAGACCTCGAGCGATTCGGCGGCCTCGAGAAGGTCCTCCTCGAGGGTCATGCCGGTGACGAAGCGGGCGTCTTCGATCGCCTCGCGCTCTTCGGCCGGCGTTCGCGCGAGGTCGACGGTGTGGTCCGGCAGCCGGTCGCGGATCGCGTCGGCGTACTGTTCGATCGGCGTCCCGTGGGTGCCCTTTCGCAGGACGAGGACGTCCGGCGCGTCGTCGCTCATGTCCCAGCCGTCGGCCGGTGCGATCAAAAGGGTTCGTCTCGCGGCACCCTGATTCGCGTTTCGGTTCGCGGTCCCCTGCGGTCACCGCTCACGACACGAGTCCGTCACGTCGTTCGGGCCCCGCAGTTCGCGCGGCACAGCCGCGCCACCACGTGGAGATCGGTCGATCCGCGACGAGACGTGAACGAGAAGCTGAAACTCCACCTCGCAGATTTTATAACGACTCACTGAGTCCAAACGGCGTATGGAACGCGTAGACGTCGCGATCGTCGGCGGAGGGCCCGCTGGTGCGTCCGCGGCCGAACGGGCCGCCGCTCACGGCGCAGAGACGGTCCTCTTCGAGCAGGGGGTGCCTCGAGAGGACCGCGAGGGGCCGGGGCCGGATTCGACCGACGCCGCCGGAATGCTCGACTACTGGATCGACATCATGGGCTTCGACTACCGGGAAATTCCCGACGAGGTCATCCACCGGGAGCTCGAGGCGACCGAGTTCGTCGGGCCGAACAGCAACGTCAAGTTGACCTCGACCGGGATGGAAGCCAGCTACCCCAAGTTCGGTTATACTTTCCACCGCGCGCGCATGGACGACTGGCTCCACGAACGCGCGGTCGACGCGGGCGCTGACTTGCGCGTCGGGACCGGCGTCTCGGACCTCGAGACCGACCTACGGGCCGCGAGTGAGAAGGGCCCGACCCACACGCTGACGCTCTCGAACGGCGAGGAACTCGAGGCCCAGTACGTCGTCCTCGCGGACGGCCCGCAGCGACGGATCACGCTCGAGGCGCTCGATCAGTTCACGGCACCCGGCCGGAGCGTCTCCGATCACCTCTCGCCGCCGGAGGCGAACCACATCGCCTATCAGGAGTATCGAGAGTTCCCGCCCGAACTGTTCGAGGAGTTCGAGGATCGACTCAAGTTCTGGTGGGGGTACATGCCCGGCGAGACCGCCTATCCGTGGGTCTTCCCGAACGACGGCACGGTCGCCCGCGTCGGGCTGACGATGCCCATCGGGATGGACCTCGCGGACGTCGACGATCCCGGCTCCTACAAGCTCCTACGGCCCGACGACGAGCGGATCCCCTCGGGCGCGGAGTACATCAGGCGGCTCTTAGAGCAGGAGTACGGCGACGAGTACGACGTCGAGGAGGACATCCCGCGGGTCGAGGACCGCGGCAAGTCGAAGGGAACCGAAACCTATCCGATCTCCTCTACGCGACCGATCGAGTCGCCCGTCGGCGCGAACATCGCCGTCGCCGGTGGCGCGATGGGCACCACCTCCGCCTTCCACGAGGGCGGCTACCACGTCGCCGTCCGCACCGGCAAGATCGCCGGCCGACTCGCCGCGACGGACTCCATCGCGAACTACAACGACGTCTGGAAACGCGCGATCGGCGACGAGATCCTGCGCAACGTCGCCTTCGCGGACATCGTCGCCGACTACGGGCCCGACGACTGGGACTGGGCGTTCGACACCATCACCGGCATGCAGGGCGACGGCTTGACCGACGGCCTCGTGAGCAAGACGTACTCCGCCGGCCTCGGCGCGGCGAAGATCATGGCGACGTACAAGCGCCAGAAGTTCAAATATCGCGACGGCGGCTACGTGCAGCTCTCGGAGGACGACTACTTCTACTGAGTCGGCCGATGCGCCGGCACCTCGTCGCGTTCCGTCCGCGGTATACTCGAGGGGCCCGAGCGAGGCGACAACTGCGTATCAGTCGGGAACCGCCGGTGTAACGCCGGCCTAACTGCTCGTTCGCGGTGATCCTTTTTCCGGGTCGACGTGGAAGCGCCCCTATGGGCTCTGGTGGACGCACCGATCCGCCCGACGAGGACGCCCCTCGAGCCGACGGCTCCGGCCACCGCGTTCCCGAGGGGCAGGCACCCGAGGAGTACGGCGACCACCGCGGTCGCGGCGATCACGACGAGCACGAGCACCGCAGTCGCTGGCCGCTCGTCGCCGCCGCCGGAGCGGCCGGGCTCTACGGCGGGGTCGCGGTCTTCATCCTCGGTGACGAGACTGATCTCGTCCCGCCGCTGCTCGGCGCCGGTCTCGCCGTCGTCGGCACGATCGTTCTGCTGGCCGGCGTCGCGGGCTGGGTCGATCAGGCGTTTCTGACGCCCGCTCGAGATCGGCAGGGGTCGCACAAGTCCCGCGAGTCGTACGTCTCGACGACGCTGCTCTTTCTCACGACCGACGTCTCGACGTTCGGCGCGCTGTTTATCTACTACTTCTTCGTCAGAATCGGGACGTGGCCGCCCGAGGAGTTACCGCCGCTGCTGGGCTCGCTCGTGATCGTCAACACCGCCATCCTGGTCGCCAGCAGCGTCACCTTCCACTACGCACACGAGGCGCTCGAGCACGACAACCGAAGACGATTCCTCGGACTACTCGGAACGACGCTCGCGCTCGGCCTGGTCTTCCTCGCCGGACAGGTCTACGAGTACTACGAATTCGTCGCTCACGAGGGATTCACCCTCGCGAGCGGTATCTTCGGGACCGCCTTCTTCGGACTGACCGGACTCCACGGACTCCACGTTGCGCTGGGCGTCGGCGGCATCGCCGTGCTCTGCTGGCGAGCGCTCCGCGGTCACTACGGCCCGGACCGCGATACGTCGGTCGCGACCGTCTCGCTGTACTGGCACTTCGTCGACGTCGTCTGGCTCTTCCTCGTCGTCGTCCTCTACGTCGGCGCGTCAGTGTAACGGGTCGCGCAGGCGATCGCGACCGTCGTCGATGAACAGCGCGCAGAGTGAGTCGGTCACGGTATCTCGTCGTGGTCGAGATCGGTCGCGAGGACCTCCAGCGTCGGTGACTCACAGTCGCAGAAATTCGACTGACCGAGGGGCTGGAGGTTGCCGTCGGGCCAGATCTGGACGATACCGATCTCGCCGCAATCGTCGCACTCGGCCGCCGCTCGCTGTTTCTCGTCGTTGTTTCCCACTAGAGTCACCTCTGGGACTGATCCGTACCACAGTCACCGAGGAAAAACCCCGGTGGCCGATCGGCCGACCGCAGTCCGCGGCCAGTGATAGCGTTTCGGCCCCCGCCCGGGTACATTACTCGAGGCCGACGGTGACGAATCGTCGGCCGGCGGTTCCGGGCGATCCCCGGACGGCCCCGAAATCGAACGACTGGCCCGACTCGAGAGTCGCGTCGGACTCGGTAAAGAGGAACGCACGATACGACGGCGCGTGGTCGTAGGCGATCACGTTGGTCTGATAGCTGTCGTCGAATCGCTCCGGCTGCCACTCGAGGCCCGATTCGACGACGGTGAACCGGCTATCCGGGGTGAACTGATAGGGACGTACCACGCCGTGATCGGCCGGTTCGCCGTCGGGTTCAGTCGAAGCCGCTCCCGAATCGGCGCTCGCTCCGGAGGCCCCTAACAGCGTTCCCGTCGATACCGCGCCGTACGTAACGAACGCGCGTCGTGACGTCGACCATGGTTCCTCACTCATGTGCTGATCCCCGACCACCGAGGTCATTATAATAGTTTGCCATGACGACACAGCGACGGGCGTGCAGCCTTTGGAATGCCGATCATACACGTATCAGCGCGTCTTCCGGCAGATACGAACGTTTTATATCCAACTATTACCAGTAAATAGAAGGGTCACTGTCGGTCGTAACAGTGGTTTATCCCACTGGATGTGGGCAGGGAACAGTGGATGTTCTTCCAAGAACCGGAGCTACAGTACGAGGTTACCGTCGAAGAACCGGACCCGCACTTCGCGAAACTCCTGCAGCAAGCGATCGGCGGACAGGAAGGCGAGATGCGCGTCGCTCTGCAGTACATGTTTCAGGCGTGGGCCCTGCCGGAGGGATACGAGGAGTATCGAAACTTACTGATGGAGACCGCGGCCGAGGAACTCGGTCACATCGAGATGCTCGCGTCGGCCGTCACGAAGAACCTCCGAGGATCGTCCCAGCAGATGAGCGAGGACGCCCAGGAGACCGCGGCGACGGCCGCGGCGATGACCGGACAGAACCCGCGGCAGTTCCTCTCGGCGGGGGAATCAGCCATGCCCGTCGACAGTAACGGCGCTCCGTTCACCGGCAATTATATCGTCGCGTCGGGCAACCTCGCGGGCGACCTCTACGCGAACGTGATGGCCGAGTCGACCGGTCGCACCCTCGCGACGCGGCTCTGGGAGTACACCGACGATCCCGGCATGAAGGACATGCTCTCCTATCTCATCGCTCGGGACACGATGCACCAGAACCAGTGGCTGCAGGCCCTCGAGACCCTCGACGACCCGGTTCCGGTACCCGCGAGTTTCCCACAAGAACAGGAGAACCAGGACTTCAACTACACGTTCATCTCGACGAGACGCGAAGAACAGCCGAACCCCGAGTACCCGTGGACTCAGGGAGAGTCACCGGACGGCAAGGGCCAGTTCTCCTACGCGCCTGAACAGCCCGGTGACGGCGAAGTCATCGCGCCCCAGCCCAGCCCGATGACGAACGATACGCCCAACAGGACGAGCGATTCGGCCGACTCGGGCGATACGACCGACTCGAACGCGACCGACGAGTCAAACACCACCGACTCGAACGAGTAAGGCCGACGCGTCGAATCGTCCCGTCGCAGTTCAGCCCCGCGATCGACACCGCTCGAGATCGCTTTTCGATCACAGTCGGGTTTCCCTTTCAGCGGCGGACTCGGGCACCCGTCGTCGGCCGTCCGTGCCGCCGCCATCGAGCGATCGATCAGTCCGTCCGATCGCGCCGCATCCGCTCTTCGAATCCCGCCATCTTCCGGTATATCGGCGGCGTCAGGACGCCGATGACCCCCATGAGGATCGCGATCGCACCGATCGGGAACAGCAACGGCGCGACCTCGAGACAGGAGTTCTGGGACGTTATCTGGACGTAGTAACGGTCGCCCTCGTACTCGACGATCGCCCCCTCGAGCAGCGCCCCTCTGTTCGCCTGCTCGCCGTCGACCTTCGCCTCCTGGAGCGGACTGTCGATCGCCTCCTCGAGGGCCGCTCGTTCGGCCGACGAGAGCTCGGCGGCCGGCAGCGTCTCGACGGTCTCCGGTGGGGTCTCGCCCTCGGTGACCGGGTCGGCCGTAATAGTGGGGTTCCCACAGAGTCCGATTCCGTCCTGAATGACGACGTAGCCGCCGGCGATCGCGAGGGGGAGGCCGGCGGCGATCAGGAGGACGCCCAGAAAGGGCGCGGCGTAGGTCAACATCAGTGACTCGGACGACGTCGTCGGTTCGATCGGTCCCGTCTCGTCGGTCGCGGGCGGCTTGGTCGCGTCGGGGGATGAATCGTCACCGGCTCCCATCGCTACTCGCCCTCCCCGGTCGACGGACGGCGTCGACGGCCACCGAGAGACGCGATCGTTCCCGCGAGCCCCAGACCGTAGATCCAGTGTGCGAGCAGGACGAACAGCAGGTACGCGACCAACTCGAGCCCGGGCTGGCCAGTGTAAAAGGCGAGGGCGAACCCCGAGGCGATGACCGTCGCGTACCACAGCCCCGTTACGAGCGTGAGCTCGCCCGGCAGATACTCCCCCAGCGACAGGAACAGGAGCGGCCAAACCGTCATTCCACCGACGACGAAGAGTCCGTACCCGAGCGCGAGGTTCGCCGGTAACCCGACGAACGTCGCGAGGGTCGCGAACGACTCGAGGTCGAACACGCCGAGTGCCACCGCGAGGAGCAGGACTCCCGTCATCAGCAGCGTCCCGACGAACCCGCCGGCCGCGCCGATACCGGCGTCGTTCACGACGGTTCGGGCGACCGGCTTGATCCGTCCGTAGATCGACAGCGGCCGCTCACCCTGTGCGGGCACGTACGACGGGCGAACTTCCTCGGGTTCGCTCGGCGGCACTCCGCGTTCGCGCTCGAGGCGGTCCTCGAACCACTGCCACTCGGGCGTGAACTGCTCGGTCGCCTTGAGTTCCCAGGGATCGGCGGTCTCGATCGGCGTCCCCTGAAAGTACGACCAGATCATATTATAGAGCCACATGAGGACGCTGAGCCCGATGATGAACGAGCCGACGGTCGCGACGACCTGCAGCCCCGAGTATCCCGGCGGGTAGGTCGCGTATCGACGGGGGAGCTCGAGGAAACCGAGCGCCATCAGGGTCATGAACGTGAGCGCGGCACCGATGACCAGCAGCGACGACTGGAAGATCGCGAGCCGGCGGTCGTACATCCGGCCGGTGAGCATGGGGTACCAGTAGTAGCTGGCGGCGAACATCATGAGCGGGATGATCCCCATGAGGATGAGATGGAAGTGACCGACGACGTAGTAGGTCCCGTGATAGATGACGTCGACGGGGATGACGGCGAGGAAGATGCCAGTGACGCCGCCGACGATGAACAGACCGATCGAGCCGATACAGAGGATCGTCGGCGCTGCGAGCCTAACGTCACCGTTCCACATAGTCGTGATCCAGTTGAACACCTTGATCGCGCTGGGGACGGCGATGGCGATCGACGTCGCCATGAAACTCGCCCGAACGCGCGGATCGATACCTGTCACGAACATGTGGTGGGCCCAGACGCCGAACGAGAGGACGCCGATAGCGATCGTCGAGTAGACGATGAACTTGAACCCGAACAGCTTGCGGCCGACGAATTTCGGTAATATGAGGCTCATCAGCCCGGTCGCCGGCAGGAAGATGATATAGACCTCGGGGTGTCCCCAGAACCAGAGGAGGTGCTGCCAGAGGATGGGACCGCCGCCCTCGACCGCGAAGAACGTCGTCCCGAAGTTCCGATCGAACAGCAACATGAGCAGGGCGGTCCCGAGCAGCGGGAATGCGAAGACGATGATCGCGCTCGTGATGAGCATGTTCCACGAGAAGATGTCGAGGTTCGCCCAGCCGATCGACTCGTCGCGCTCGTAGATGATCGTCGTGATGAAGTTGATCGCACCGATCGTGGTAGCGATGCCACTCAAGTGAAGTCCGAGTAAGAGAAAGTTCGTCTGCGGATTCGGTGCCAGCGACAGGGGCGGGTACATCGTCCACCCGATCGCCGGCTCCTGAAACGCCAAGAGAACCGAGATCCAGTCCGTCGGAACGACGACTGCGAGCACCGCTCCCGTCACTTCGGCGACGATCCCCAACCGGGCGAGCAGGAGCGAGGGCGGCAGCAGCCAGAACCCGATGGCGTTGAGCCGCGGAAACGCCATGTCGTCGGCCCCGATCAGCAACGGCAGGAAGTAGTTCCCGATTCCGAAGAACACCGGCGTGACGAAGAAGATCAGCATCGTCAGCCCGTGCATCGTAAACAGTTCGTTGTACGTCTGCTCGGTCCAGATGTTCGCCTCGGGCGTCAACAGATGGGTCCGGATCATCATCGCGTCGATCCCGCCCCAGATCGCCGCGACGGTCCCGAACGCGATGTATAGCAACCCGATCTCACGGTGGTTCGTCGTCGTCGTCCAGCGGACGGCGGCCGCCTTCGCGTCTCCGAGACCGAACCGTCGCTGACGACCCGTCGCGTAACCCCCGTCCGGCGACGCTTCCGCTCGGAAGCGCCGGGCGAAGCAGACGACCAGCAGACAGCTAACGACGACGACACCGAACAGCGACACCTCCGCGAGCGCACGGTTCATCGTTGCCCGTCACCTCCCGCTGATCGACCGTACCGCTCGTAACCGTGCATAGCGGTGGACTCACCATCGTCCCCAATAAAGATGGATTGGTAGTTTCGTGAATGTCGCCGCTTACGATAGGCCCCTCTCCCTCTATCTGTCGCCTACGATCGGTATCCGATCGTGACAGTTCACCGATCCGTGAAGGCCGTATATCACGCCGGTCGTCGAATCCCCGCCAATGGGTAGTCGTCGACGCACGATCGTCTCCCTCCTCGTCGCGGCGTGCTCGAGTTGTCTCGTCCTGACCGGAACAGTCGCTGCACAGTCCGAAAACCGCGAGCTCATCGACGGTCTCGAGTATCAACTGCTCTACGTCGCCCTCCCGCTGACCCTGTTCGTCCTCGTGATCCTGATCTATGCGGCCGTGAAGTTTCACGACAACGACGACCCCCAACCGACCACGGAGGATCCCGCCCTCGAGATCACCTGGACCGCCGCGACGGCGATCATCCTACTGTTCGTCGGACTCTCCGGCTACAGCGTCCTCGTCAACCCCTACGTATCGCCGTCGCAAGCACTCGAGGACGACGACCGCAGTCAGGAGGGATTCGACTCGTTCGAGGACCTCCCCGAAACCGACGACGAGGAGGTCTACGTCCGCGGCTACCAGTGGGAATGGCAGGCGACCTATCCCGACTCGAACGTCACGACCGAAAACGAGATCGTGATACCGGCCGATCGAAACGTCACGTTCTGGGTCACCAGTGACGACGTCATTCACTCGCTGTTCGTGCCCGACTTAGGCGTCAAACAGGACGCCTTCCCCGGCGACTACACTCGCGCCCGAACCATCGTCTCCGAACCGGGCCGCTACAACGCGGTCTGTGCCGAGTTCTGCGGTGCGGGCCACTCGCGAATGGACGCCGCAGTCGTCGTCGTCGAACCCGAAACCTACGACCAGTGGCTCGAGGATAACGCGGACGACGACAACGTCACCGCGGCACCGGAACCCGGGTGATCACCGGCAGTGTTCGATCGGTACTCGAATCCGGTCGTCGAACTACCGTGCCTCTTCCTGACCGCGGTCGACTGCACGACGGGACGAGCCTGCAAGAGTTAAACGGGTCCCGTTCCTAGGTGGAGTGCGTGCCTTTAGTCCCCGTCCGAGCATACCCATTCGGGTGCGATGACAGTACGGCGAACCCGGGCACGCGACAGTAGCACTCCGGGGAACTCCCACGAGTTCCTCCGCCCGGCACGAGGGTTAGCCAGCCGACGCGGCACGCCGCCACGGGATGAGGCTGGACGTTAGTGTTCCGGGTGACATTTTCACACGATACGCTCGCGAGCGCCACGTCCGTCGATCACCGCGCTCGAGCCGAGGAACACGGATTTTCACATGCATTACAACGATCAGGCGCTCTCTCTCGAGGCGCACCGGTCGTCCCTCTTGGTCGCTTCAGAATCCCATTCTGATACCGCTGCGCGCAGCTGTGATCGGATTTATGTTACCGATTGCGACCTCGAGAATAGCCGTTAGACGCTCCAGAAAACGGCGAAATGAGCCGATCAATCCTCGTTGTTCGTCGATTCTGTTACTGGATCGCTATAGAGGAAAGACTCGGTCCGGTTACTCCCAATTGAATCAACCGACTCAATGTTTCCTGCACGCTTGATAGTTGCACGCATTGTATCGAATTGCTCTCCAGTAACGAGATCACCACTCCGCTGATCGTACGTGATGACTTTGTGATCGGCGAGTCGGGGAAGGTGATTATGCATCAGTGATATCGAGACTGTCTCTTTTTCGCCGTCCGTGACTCGCTTGATCGCTTTGTCCTGTTCTTCGGCAGCGATCTGAAGAGCCAATCTATCGACGTTTGCGTGTTCTCTGTCTAGGAGATAGTACAAGACGTATCGACGACGGGATTCCGAGAGAAGTTCATAAATAGTATCGAGATCGAGATTTTCTACCCCTGTATCCATGTTCTGGCCTTCCAGAGACAACTGGTTAAGAGCCGCTCCAAAAATATTTGGTGGTAAGGTCCCCGACGAAGGGGGATATACGCAGAAAACCCCGCACAGCCGATGCTGTGCGGGGTTGAAACGAGTATGAGTGGTGGCGGCGAAACGAATTTCCCAGAGGGTCGCCCACTCCAGTACTGATCGTAACGCAGGCGAGCTTATCTTCCGT